>JAEVZK010000006.1 GCA_023392285.1 Armatimonadota bacterium
CGGCCAACTTTCGGCGCCATCATGTTCCCCCACAAGGCGCGCCCGTTGCAGATCGCATTGCCCCACAGAGCCCGCTCTCCCCAGATGGCGCGGAGATCCTCGATCGTGCCCGTGCCCCACATGGCGCGGTCGCCCCAGATCGCCGGATCCAAGTTCACTCGAACGTTGCCATCCTCGTCGCGGCTCAGACTTGGGCTGAGCGCATAAGTCCGTGCCACCACCGTGCTGCCAAGTGCGGCCGGAATGTTGATATAGCCAGCGCCATAGGTGCAGGCATCGCCGTTGCCATCAGCGTCCGTCCATTTGTCGGCCGAAACCATGAGCCGAGCCTTAATTGTGTCAGGGCTGAGACTCGGGTCTGCATCGAGCATGATTGCCGCAGCCGCTGAGACAACCGGAGCCGCCATCGAAGTGCCCGACAAGCGGAAATACTGATCGGAAAGCTTCTTGTCATTGCTCTTGACACCCTTCACATAATCCCGTCGAAATACCCCAACCTGGTCGGGATAGCTAGTCGCCAGGTAGCTGTCGTCTTTCGGCTGAGTGGAAATGACCCGGTTGCCTGGGGCCACGAGGTCGGGCTTAAGAACGAAGTCAACCCGGCTTGGACCGCGGCCGGAGTAGGTCGCGATGCGGTCGTTGGCCTTCGTGCCATCCGTCGACTTCATGGCGCCGACCGTGATCACGTAAGGGCTGTTCGCCGGGGAGTTGATCGAGCCATAGGCCGTGCCATAACCCTCATTGTCGGTCACATTCGGGTCTGGATCTTCGGTAGAACGTCCATCGTTGCCCGCGGCACATACCACCACGATGCCGCTCTTCCAGGCAGCCTCCGCCGCTTGACAGAGCGGATCGGTCGTATAGCTTTCACCAACCGGATGGCCGAGAGACATGTTGATGACGCGGATGTTGTACTTCGTCTTGTTATCGATGCACCACTGAAGCGCAGCGATCGTTTGGCTCACCGTTCCCGAGCCCAGCCGATCCAAAACCTTTACGCTGATGATATTCGCGTTAGGTGCCACGCCGAAAAAGCTCTGCGTGTACTTGCAGGGATCGTAGGATTGAGCCGCATTTCCCGCAATGATTCCTGCGACGTGAGTTCCATGTCCGCAGTGGTCATTTGAGTCCTCTTTCGTGAAATTCACCTGAGCTTTGATCCGCTTCGTGGGCAAGATGCTGCCGAGTAGCGAACCTTGCTTGCCCAGCAGGGGTTGATCGAAATCAGGATTGTCGCGGACGCCGCTATCCAGCAGCGCGATGCCGACACCGGTTCCGAACGCCCGGTACTGCGACCACGCAACGTCCGCACCGCTGGAGCCCACGGTGAACGCGTCCGTCTTGCAAGTGTCCATGTCCTCAGACGCATGAACGACCGACGGGAACAACAGCACGTCGCGGAGATTCTTGACCGGCACGTTCACGGCAAGGGACTTGATGATCGGGAGTCGATTGTAGATGTACCCACCCAGCTTGGTGAGCGCCTTCTCTTCACGAACTGACATTTCGCCAGAAGTCTTGAGGATGAGATTGATTCGGCCGCTCGGATGGCTCCGTGAAGCTTTGGCGACGAACACATCGGTGGATGACGTCTTGGCCGAGGCCTGCGTCATAAGGACCAGTATGCCGAGAGCCGCAATCGCGGTTCGGATGGTGCGCGAATCAGCTTGGATTCCTTTCGATTTTCTTTCTGTCATTTAACCTCCGTCTCTAGATGAGCTTCCAAGCGGGGCAATGTTGCTTGTCGCTCGAGACACACCGGACTGCCCAAAGCAATCCACCTTAGAGTTATCGGAGGGCCATCTGCACTTTTATTTATGCCAATTTGCCGGGATCGCCAAGGATAAATACCGGCTTTTGTCTCAATCTCCGTAGCGCAGACATTCCTGTCTGCGGCAATTCCTGCAGTGATATTTGGCTACACGATGATAATCACTCAGCCTTGGCAACCAAGAATAGACAAGTGGATCAATAACCGCGTTAAGTTGCGCAGTAGGCGCTAGCCAGTTCCTCCGCGAGAAGCGGCGGAGTTATAAACGTTATGTCGTCCTGCGGGTTAAATCATGCGAGAAAGCTCTAGCACTTTGCGCCCGCCTGATTCGCTCCTGCGGGCGTACCCGCCGGATCGGAAGGGGCTGTTCGACTTCATCCGTCCGCAGGTGACCGACCGGATGCTGGATGTGATCGCGCGCTGCGATTATGGGCAAGGAGTTAAGGAGCACTATCGCGAGCTCGTGCGGATAAGATCCGGCATCGATTTCGACCCGCCGCTCGGCTGGTGTCCAAACGAAGTCTTATCGCTATTCAGGTGGAGCAGGTTTGAAAACGAGCAGCATTTGCGCCGCCCACACGAGTTCCACCTTGCCCGCGCCTTCTGCTGCTGCGCGTTGCTGCTCACGTCGAACAACGATGCCGACCCGACGCCGTTTAGTAGCGACACTCTCGCCCCGCTCGTCGAATCCTGCCTAGAACTCGGCCCAAGCTGTCACGATCGATTGCTTCCTTTCCTCACGTACACTCTGACTGTGATGGAGCCCTGGGATGAAGATTTCCTCTTCCACGCCTTCGCACTGGCCGCCGTCCTCGGCCTCATCAAACATCCTCTGTATCCCGAAGCGCTGGATTGGCTGATACAAGCGCAAAACGACATCCTCCCGTGGCACAAGCGCGATGGGCAGCCTCGCACGTTCTTAGAAATAGGATTTCACAGCATTAGCGCACCAATATGGCGCAAGCTCGTTCGGCGGCTGATCGATGAGACCGCACCGCATGGCCGTCACGACGAGATCCTAGCCGAGATCGCACGTTATTGAGGGGCTCGCTCGTATGCGGCGCGGGTGCCACAGCAGTTTAGAAGCCTCGGTTGCGCCAGCCGAATGAAATAAGGTCAGCGACACGGACTTCGTTAGTTGTTTTGGCGCCTTGTGGCGAGATCAACACCGCAGCAACAACGGTTGCTATCATGACTTAATTGTAGCTGGCAGTCCGGGCAACTCCGCCTTGCACTTCCTTTGTGGGGCGGAAGTAAGATCGTGTGATGTTGGACCAGACGATGCTGAATTCCTGGATGGACACCATTCAGGAAGCGGCTATTTCAGCAGTGTCGATCGAAGGCGGGTCTGAACTGAACAGGATGTTTATCTTCGACATCAAGTTCCGAGAGGGCGCGCCGACCGTGTGCGCTGAGGCTGCGATAAGCGCCATTTGCTCCCTGGCTGATGACAACAGACTTAGTCTGATCCTGATGCCTAAGGCGGTCGAGAGTCTCGAAGAGGAATTTGGGATGGAGGATTTTGGAGGCTACGGTTTTGTTGAAAACCCTTTAGACGGTCACCTAACTAGGGAACCGCTATCGTTGCACGAGGGCAATCTTGTGTACGTCACCGACACTGGTATCGCTGCGATGGGTGGAACGCATAGCGGCCATCCGCACAGGGTTCCTGTCGGTCGCTTCGCCGCGGCTAACCATGAGCTTTTGATCCTTCGAGATGCGGAGCTTATGTCAAGAAGGATCGTTCACGATCTTCAAGAGAAGTCAAAAGCACTGCTTGAGATTGCCAAGAAATCTGCGGTCGAGGTGCCGTCGTATCTTTTTGAATCCCGCAAGTACAGGCACTACAGCATGCTTCGGGAGTTTGAAGGCACAAAAACATCCTTTGAACTAGAGGCGGCTTTCGCCACCACAATCTGCTTTGCAGGTATGATCGACGACCGTGTCGCTAATTTGGCGCTACGCTTGCGCGAGCTAAGCGCGGACGCGGCATGGTCTGGCGTTAACCTTGACAAGAATGGCAAGGCTGCTAAAGGAACAATGGCTGCAAGAACCGCAGCAAGAGCTAATTTGCACAATGGCTTTGGCAACTCCAACCCACTAAAGAAGCTCCAGAATCTTAGAAACAACTTAATACACGCAACGAACTACTACTGCTTCGCCGAGTTAGAGAACGAGGACATACTCTTTAGCCCCTCTTTTGAGTTGGAGCAAGTCTCACCAGATAATGATGGTTTAGAACTGCTCTCCGAGTTCACCAAGAACATATCCATCCTTTTCGAAAGCTACTTGCGGTGGTTCCTTGACGAATGCGAGCGCCAAACAAAGGGCTTGACTAATTAGGCTCACCATCCTCATATTCCTCTTGCCAGCCGACGTCGTCATCCTCGTCGGACGCATCTTCGGAGTCTGCTCGACGAGAACTCCGTTCTCATCGAACAGAACGGGCTTGACAACCGCATGAACAACACAGTCTCCCCATAGCAATACCAAAGCGTAAACGAGAAGCTACCAGCGCGCGTATTGACAATCAGCTAAGTGCGCAAATTACCTTATGAGCTCAACGAAGAAGAGATTTTCAGCCGGGGTCCTGTACATATCCAAAAAAGCGCGCCTCATCAGCTTAGTCTGCGGACTTGTATTGCTGCTCATCGGGTGCTTTACAGCGTGCAGTCACTGGATGTGGAGGACGCCAAGGAACATTCTCGTCACCTCAACTGAAGTTGGTGCCGCGACCGTACTGTTTAGCTGTTTCCTCCTCTACGGGGTGGCCGCTTCGACCCTTCAAGATTTACAGAACTCTGACGTTGATCGATGATCGTAACGTGGCGAGCCTAGGCCGGAAGCTAATTACCTACCTGCGGGGAGATGATAGCGAAGAGCACACGATGACCACCCCAGCCCTCCCGTTGGGAGGAAAACGCACGGGCACCCCCTCCTTTTGATGGCTCTGCCGTTTGCGGATTACGGTTGACAAATTGCTCCAGCGCAAGGGGCAGGCGACATCACTTCTCATGCCGCTTTACGAACATCCTCGCGAGCCAAGCTCTCCAAGCGGCGTTCAGTCTTCGCCTGGTACATCGCTTGGTCCGCCACCGAGATGAGCCCGGCGCAGTCCCGCGCATCGGTCGGATAACAGGCCAGCCCGATGCTGACGCCGAGCCGGAGCTTTCCAATCTTCGGATGCTTGAGTCGTGGATCATATCCGTCGATCGCCTTCTCAATGCTGAGCTTCAGCTGCTCGGCTCGATCTCGGGAAGCGTCCTTGAGCACAATAACGAACTCGTCCCCACCGTAGCGCGCAACGATTCCCGCTTGACCGACCTGCTCGAGAAGAATCTTTCCGATCTCCACGAGCACTCCGTCACCCTTCAGGTGCCCGAAATTGTCGTTGATCGGCTTAAAGCTGTCCAGGTCGAGGCATAACAGGCAATGTTCAGCCCGTTCGTCCTGCTTCGACGTTCGGCAAAGCGTCTCGACATGGTCGGTCAGGAAGCGCAGGTTGTGCAGCCCCGTCAGCGGATCAGTGAGGGAATCGCCCCGAGCACGGTCGAAGAGAAGACCATTTTGGATGGCATGTCCTGCCCGCTCCGCGATCAGTTCCAGAAGCTGCCGATCGTATTGGCTGAAGGCTTCCGAGTCGGTGTGGTAAAGATTGATCGTCGCAATGGCCCCTCCTTCGAACCGCACCGGCACGATCAGAGCTGTATTTAAAGGATCCCATTCGAGTTCAGGAGACGCATTGAGCATGAGATCATCCGCCTGGAAGGCTCCCAAATAGGAGTCTCCCGAGTGGAGGACTTGACGCGAAAGACAAGAGTCACCAATCGAATAAGCACCCTCGAAGAAGCCTGCATTCAGGCCAAAGGCACTATCTGCCTCTAAGCGGCAAGCCTGCTCGTTCCATACCATGAAAACGCACGAAGATCCCGGATAGATGCTCTCGATCTTCTTTGCCAGAAGCTGAATCGTATCACTGACTCCCAGACTGGAGGACAACGACTGAGCCACTTCGTATAGCGCCCAAAGCTCCGTCGACGTGCGCGAAATATGCTCGACCGCCATCTTTGAAATGTTTTCCGAACCAGGCTCGCAACTCTTTCTTGCGAGAGGCCCGCTGTTCTCTTCAGCCATCTCTGCCACCACTCGATCGATGACTCTGGCAAATGCCTCTACTACGGCCGGATCGAAGTGAATTCCCGCGTCTCCCTTGATCACCGACACTGTCTTCTCATGCGTCCATGCCTGCCGGTAAGAACGGGTCGAAGTGAGCGCATCATACACGTCGGCGACCGCCATAATTCTGGCGGTAAGGGGGATCTCTTCACCCTTCAGCCCGTCTGGATATCCCGTCCCATCCCACTTCTCATGGTGATGTCGAACGATCGGGATGACCGGCCAAGGAAATTCAACCGGCTCCAGAATCGCCGCCCCGATCGCAGGATGCATCTTAATCTTCTCGTATTCCTCGTCGCTCAGCTTTCCTGGCTTGAGTAGCACGTATTCGGGAACGCCAAGTTTTCCGATGTCGTGCAGCAGTGCACCCGTCCGAACTGCCTCCATTAGATATTCGTCCAGCCCCATCTCTTCAGCGATCGCCACCGCATACCGCTGGACCCGCACAATGTGCTGATGGGTGTATTGATCTTTAGCGTCGATAGCAAGGGCCATGCTTTTGATCGTCGCCAGGTAAAGGTCGGCAAGCTCCGCCTGCTTCTGTTGAAGCTGCTCGATGTGCTTCTGCTTCTCAGTCGCACGACTGATGTAGGTGACGTATGACTGATAGACCAGATAAGCCACCGGCAACACAAAGAGGAGAACCGCCGACGCGCTGCCATTGCCCAAGAACAGAACGCCAATCGCTCCCACGCAGGCGCTCGCAAAGTAGCTCGGGGCCGTCCAGAGGAAATTCTCCTTCCACAGCTTCCCGACCGGCTCCTGCGCGTAAAACGAAATCATGATCGCCACGCCAATTGTGTTCACTAGGAAAAACGTCAGCGAACTGCCCGCCACCGCGATGAAGCTCGCAACGGGTTGGAGTTCCATCCCCCATCCATTTAGGCTGGCAAATACGGTGCCCCCAAGCAGAGCCTCGACACAGCTCAGTGCCAAGTTGAATGAGAGCTGGTGAAAGCGCTGGCGCTTCGGGAAAATACAACTTGAAACGCATCCAGCAAGCGCGATCAGAACGCCCGCCGCGGGGCCAAAGTGAAGCAGCGTCGCAAATGTCAGCGCAAATCCAAGCGACATCGAACCCGCTTCTTCCTCTTTGCGCTGAGGATTGAGGCTAACCTTCTTCCCGCCCGCCACAACGCCTAGCACGATGAAGACGATCAACTCCAGATACGAAGGAGAACCCTGCGGAAAGGGAATCAGCTGTGATGCGATGAGCGCCGCGAGGCCCAAGAGGCACACGGCGACGAGGTATTTTTTCGCTCCCTGCGGCATGGATGACATAGTCGTACGGCACACCATCCTGGGTGCCCACATTTATTATCGGGAGAGTTGAACCCAGAACTATATCTGTTTAGGTGAAATCTTCGAATTCGCTACTTCCTGACGATTCTGTCAATCGGCCGAACACGCCCCATACTGAACGCTGAACACGGCGGCATCTAGCACGTATAAGGTTGGAATCAGTTGGGAAGCCTATCCTTTCTTCAATGCTGCTAGTACGCCCTTGTACAACGCTTGGGCCATCTGATTCCGCCCCGTCTGAGAGCTCAAAAACGCCTCATCCTGAGGGTTCGTGAGCACAACCATTTCGCACAGCAGCACGGGCACATGAGAGAAAATAGAGCCGGTAAGGGCACCCTGTTTGGCTCCGATATGAGTCGCCCGATCGCCGCGGAGACCATTGTTCTTCAACCGGCCCGACAACGCCTTCGCCATCGCCAGGTGAAAAGCAGTCGCCTTGCGCCGACTTTCTGCGATCACCCACTTGGACGGTCCTGACACAGACCCGACCTTTCCTGGCTGAGCAGGATAGTAGTTCGTAAAGCCGCTGCCGGAGGCCGCATCGCAGTGAAGCCGAATCATCAAATGCGCCTTTGCGCGATTCGCAATTTCGGCGCGCCTACGATTTGACACCCGCTCACCTTCGCGATTCTTGGTCATCACCACCCGAACGCCATGCTTTTCAAGAAGAGATTTGAGAAGGTTCGCTTCAACCCAGGCGGCGTGAATTTCGGTTAACTTCTTACCTTGAGTTCCCATTCCAACCTCAGAGGGATGACCGGGATCGATGCAGACCACTTGAGCCGCCAGAAACGTGGCACTCAAAGAAAGGAGGATCAGGCAAACGAAGCGCATGGTTCGCGGAGAAGTGGCGCCCCCAGCGAGACTCGAACTCACGACCTACTGCTTAGAAGGCAGTTGCTCTATCCACTGAGCTATGGAGGCAGACCTCCAATAGAATACTATGGAGACGAAGCTGCCGGCAGGAATCCCGCCGCCTTTGCGAACGCTTCTAACTGGGAAAAGTTGCGAGTCCAGGTCGTGTACATCACACCATCGACCCCCTTCACGCCGTTCGCGCTCTTCAGCCAGGTAGCGATTTCGGTCGGATCATGGTCATAAAAGCCAGCGAGAATTTGCCGCCAGCCGTGAGCAGAGAAGAACTGGAGATTCTTGGCGCGAGCGGCGAAATACCAGTTGACGATCACCGCATCTTTGGGCAATCCCGCCCAACTGCCGGTCAGATCGCCCGCCACATCGTAATAGTTAGCCCGCGCGTTGTGGTTAGGATCGAACATGTCGCTCCAGATGAAGCACTCTGCCCGCGGCGAAACACTTTTCACGATATCGAACGCCCTTCGCGCGTTCATCGCGAGCAGTGCGCCCGCATCAAGATGCAGGGCAGCGCAGGCCCTATCCCGATTCGCGGAGCGGATCTCATCATGAGAAAAGAAGAATTGCGAAGGACTAAAAAGTTCGTTGACGCGCTTCGCCTCATCAGTCATCAGGGCGTAGGTCGACGGATCGCCCA
>JAEVZK010000024.1 GCA_023392285.1 Armatimonadota bacterium
GCCCTCCTCGGGTGCGGTGGAAATGGGGGAAGAGTCACTTTTGACGAGTTTTATGATGGAATTCTAAGCAGCGGTGACCCGACTTCAAATGGCTATTACTACGACACGTACACCTTTGTGGCGGATGAGAGCGGCAACAAGACGTTCGGGATGACCAGCAACAACATCGACAGCTACCTCGTTCTGGAAGACGAGAATGGCAACGTGATCCGAGAAGACGACGACTCTGGAGAGGGCCATGATGCTCAGATTCGGTATTACCTTCAAAGAGATCGAACCTACTACCTTCTGGCGACAAGCTACTCCACGTTTGATACCGGAACTTACACGATCGGGTGGCAGAATGGCGTCACTCTCGTCGACGTCGACGACCGCAGTCCCGCGCCCAAGGCTAAGGCAGATTTCAAGCCTCGCCCTCCAAAGAAATGAGCTAAGCCGTTTCCGCGAACTTTCGGCGATCGAACACCAGATCGGAAGCTATTCTCCAGATTTCTGGATCGATTCGGTTTTCTGGCTGGATCTTGCTAAAGTGGACGATCGCACTGGTAAGACCGACTTCCCGAGCATAGTGTAGAAAAGCAGAGTTTAAAATTTGCCTGGCTGCAGGCTTGAGGCCAAAGCTGATGTTTGAGACTCCGAGAATGGTGTTCACCCGCGGATGCCTCTTCCTTATCTCCTCGATCGCCTCGATCGTCGCCCTTCCCGCCTCACGAAATTCCTCGTCGCCACTGCCCAGAGTAAAGGTCAGTGCGTCGATGAACACGTCGTGATCCGGGAGGCCGTAAGATCGGGTTGCCTCCAATAAGCGGTCTGTGATGGCGACTTTTTCTTCGACCGTTTTGGCCATACCCTTTTCATCGATCGTCAGCGCGACGACGCCGGCACCATATCGTTGGCAGAGGCCAAGCACCCGTTCCACGCGTCCGCCGCCGTCTTCATAGTTAATCGAATTGATAATGGGCTTTCCGGCAACAGTCTGGAGGGAGGCCTCGACCACCGGCCACTCCGTCGAATCGATCATGATCGGTGCTTGGATGTGGCGGTTGTAGTAGCTGAGGAGCGTCCGCATGTCCTTTTCCTCATCTCGGCCCACGTAGGCGGTGCAAACGTCGAGAACGTGCGAACCTTCCGCCTCGAGTTCCCGCGCAAGCTCGGTCAAACCTTCCCAATTCTCGTGCGATAGCATTTCGCGGAAGGCTTTGCTTCCGTTGGCGTTCGTTTTTTCGCCGACAATGAGGAAACTTGCATCCTGCTTGTAGGGCACGAATTGATAGAGGCTAGAGCAGCCGATGAGGCTTAGAGCATCGGCTTGCTCATCGGACCTCATCGTGAAATCGAAACCGGGGAAAAGCTTCTGCACCTTGCGCCAATGACAGTCGGCAGTGTGCGGCTGACCTCCAACCGCTTCAGCAATTGCTTTGATGTGATCAGGCGTAGTGCCGCAGCACCCACCGACGATTGCCACGCCGTGCTCCTTTACGAACCGCTCCTGATGCTGCGCCAGTTCTTCCGGGCCAACATTGTAGACGGCGCGCCCGCCTTGCATCACCGGCAGTCCCGCGTTTGGCTGAACGCTTAAGGGACGAGTGGAGTTCTGGCCTAAAAAGCGAACGTGGGTCGCCATCTCGACCGGGCCGGTAGCGCAGTTGATACCGATTGCGTTCACATACGGAAATGCTTCCAACATGTTGAGCGCCGCGCCAAGCTCGCTTCCCACCAACATGGTGCCCGTCTGTTCCATCGTCACTTGAACAAATAAAGGCACCTGGCGATCAACTTCGTTCATCGCATCCTTTGCCGCCACTAGAGATGCCTTCACCATCAACAGGTCTTGCAGCGTCTCGAGGAGGAGAGCATCGGCACCACCCTGGAGTAAACCGATGAAAGCGTCCGTGTAGGTGTCATGAACGGCTTTCCAGGTCGTCTGGCCGAGTGACACGAGCTTTGTTCCAGGTCCAAGCGCGCCGACAACAAATCGCGGCTTGGATTCCGTACTTCGCGAATCGGCTGCGCGACGAGCGATTTGCGCCGCGCGAAGAGCAAACTCCCGCACCATGTGGGGAATGTCGTACTCAGCGAGCACGATGGCCGTGGTTCCAAAGCTGTTCGTTTCAATCAGATCGGAGCCCGCGTCGAGGTACCGCTCGTGAATGTCCTGAATCACTTCCGGGCGCGTCAGGTTGAGAAGTTCATTGCAGCCGTCTAGGTGGCGACCCTCAAAAGTAAAGTCTGCCGCGGACAATTCTGCTGACTGAATTTGAGTGCCCATCGCTCCGTCGAAAACCAGGACTCGGTCGGTCAGGGCCTGCAGCAACGGGCTTTGCATACTTCATTATATTCCGGTGGACCTAGCGAACCTTTCGAGTCTTCGCTTCGTCTGCGATTGCTCCCATGAGATTGAAGACATTTGGACCGGTGGATGAACGTGCTCTGCAGCAGCTGCGGAACTGCGCCAAGGATGCTGAGGCGGCAGTGCTGTGCGCGGACCATCACCCAGGCTACAGCCAGCCAATTGGAGGAGCCGTCGCGTACGAGAAGTACATTTCACCGAGCGGAGTGGGCTACGACATCGGCTGTGGCAATAAGGCGGTCATGACGAACGTGACGGCGAGCGAGGTCCCAGTCGGGCTGGTTATGGACGAGATTGCGCGGCAGATCGGCTTCGGAGTTGGCAGACCCAATCCAGAGCCGGTCGACCACCCGGTCCTCGAGCAGATCAATCGCACTCAGTTCGGACCTCAGAGACGGATGATCCAAATGGCAGCTTCCCAACTCGGGACCGTCGGATCGGGAAACCATTATGTCGATCTATTCTCTGATGAAGAAGACCGCTTGTGGGTTGGCGTCCACTTCGGATCGCGGGGTTTCGGCCACAGAACGGCGACCGGATTTCTTAACTTGGCGGCTGGGAAAGACTTCACGGATCGGGGTACCGAAGGCGGAATGGATTCCCCACCGACCTTACTGGACACCGAGACGACTCTTGGACAGGATTATATTCAGGCGATGCAGCTTGCGGGCGATTACGCCTATGCCGGGCGGGACCTCGTCGTTGAAAAGGTTCTTCAAATTATTGGCGCTGTATCCAAGTTTGAGGTGCATAACCATCACAATTTCGCTTGGCAGGAGGAGCACTTTGGGCGCAAGTGGTGGGTCGTTCGAAAGGGGTGCACGCCTGCGTTCCCAGGTCAAAAGGGATTTGTCGGCTCAACCATGGGCGACATTTCCGTGATCTTGGAAGGTGTGGAGTCTGAAGACTCGGCGGACGGACTGTACTCGACCGTCCATGGTGCCGGGCGTGTGATGAGCCGTACTCAGGCGGCCGGGAAGATGCGTTGGGTCAAGGGATGGCCTCAGCGGGTCAGCACTGGCGTCGTCGACTGGCCTGCGGTGCAGCGGCAGATCCGAGAAAGGGGCATCGAGCTGCGAGGCGGCGGTGCGGACGAAGCTCCTGAGGTGTACAAGAAGTTAGACCAAGTGCTGAATTACCATAAAGGCACGATCAAAATTCTGCATCGGCTGAAGCCGATCGGGGTCGCAATGGCAGGTCTAGACGAATACGATCCGTACAAGGATTAGGATTTAAAGCTGCACGAAAAGAAGAGACCCGACGCGGAGGTCAGGTCTCTCGGTAAGGTCACGTGCGGCTTCTTACTTGGCCTTCACCTCTTCCTTCTTATGTGGTGCGGCCTCTTGGGTCAGCATGGGCGGAGTCTGCTCGCTCGTCACTGTCTTCACCGGAACCTTAAGGCTCTTCGGAGTCTGAATTGCGAGCGGAACGGTGATCGTAACAAAGCCGTTCTCGAAGTTGGCTTCGATCTTCTCGGCGTCCGCAAACTCAGGGAGCCGAATTGATCGTACGAACTTGCCGTAGGTGTATTCACGGCGGAAGACATTGACCGACTTGTCCTCCAACTGCTCGTGCTTGGTCTCACCCGAGATCGTCAGGACGTTGTCTTGGAACTGGATGTCGAGATCCTCCGCTCTGATCCCCGGAACAGCGGCTCGGATGAAGAAGGTGTTTTCCTTCTGCCAGATATCGACGGGCAGGTTGTAGAGCGTCTCGTGCTGAGTTCGGACGCCGTTGGTTTCTCCCATTCTCGGCGCGAATGCGCGATCTACGAAATCAATCATCTGCTGCAACTCGCTAACCGGGTTTAGAAATGCTCTGTACATAACTTTCCTCCAATTTGTGTGTTGTAGGGATGAACCCTCATCCTTATTTTACAATCTTCGGCAGAAAAGAGTTCCGCCTTTATAGCGTTTGCGAAGAAAAGTTTAGTGTCCCACTGTCATGTACGTGCTTTGCGAGCCTGGATCCCTTTTTTTGCCAGCTCTCGATCATCCATTGGATGCTTCGTGCGGCCGATGATCTGATAGTTCTCGTGGCCTTTCCCTGCGATGACGATTGTATCTCCTGGTCGTGAACGTTCCACCGCATACCGGATTGCCTCTCCCCGGTCCAGTATCGCCACTGCTTTTCTTCCCGAAGTAATTCCCGTCATCACCGCATCAATAATTGCCTGCGGGTCTTCGGTTCGGGGGTTGTCGCTTGTCACGACGGTTAAGTCGCTTCTCTCACTTGCGACTTTAGCCATCAAGGATCTCTTTGCCTTGTCTCGATCGCCTCCGCAGCCGAAAACTGTTGTGATGCCGGTATTCGCTGGCGGTCCACCTTGCCAGCTCGGGAATTTTGTGAGTCGCACCGTCTCCAATAGCTTCTCAAGAGCGTCTGGGGTGTGGGCGTAATCCACCAAAATCGTGATCCCCGCTTCGTTTGAGACCGGCTCGAACCGACCCGGGACTGGGCGAACTTGCTCGGCAGCATCGAGAACCGCATCCGGCACTTCGCCGTTGATGAACGCATCTACTCGGTTGAGGGCCACAACTGACGAGATCGCCGCTAGCAAATTTTCAACGTTGTAGCGACCACCCAATGGCACGTTCACGGAACCCAGAGGATTAATCACCAGGACTAGTTGATCCAAATATATTTCCTCCCCTTCCTCAGCAAAGGGAACTCGGAGATCCGCGACCGGCCCGCAAACGGAGAAAGTAAACGCGTCTGGAAACATGGCCGCCCAGATGGCTCCGAGATCGTCGCCAACGTTGATAACCGGAAGAAAGTTCTTACTCGACTGCTTGGGCAACTCAGTGAACAGCCGCAGCTTAGCGGCCGCGTACTCCTCCATCGAGCCGTGAAAGTCTAGATGATCCTGCGTCAGGTTTGTGAACACGCCGACATCGAACTCCACACCGTCTGCGCGCTTCTCCGCAAGGGCGTGAGAGGAAACCTCCATTGCGATCGCTTCGACGCCCGCGTCTCGCGCCTCCGCCAGCAGTTCGTTCAACTCTATAGCAAAAGGAGTTGTATTTTGAAGCTCTCTCTCACCTCCCGGGATCTGAAAACCAAGCGTGCCAATATAGCCCGCTTTTAGCCCCAAGGCCTGTAACATATCGCGGATCAGCCAACAGGTTGTCGTCTTTCCGTTCGTTCCGGTAACTCCGATGATCTTCATGGACGCGCTTGGATCATCAAAGGCGATTTTGCATAACTTCCATAGCGAATCGTTGTACTGATCCACGGGCAGCAGGGCCGCTGAGATGCCAAGAGCGATCGCCTGATCGAAACCAGCTTCCGAGAACGTGAGCACCGCGCTGGCGCCGTTCTCAGCAGCTTGAGGGATGAAGCTGTTTACGTCGGAGTTTGCCGAAGGCAAAACGACAAACATCATGCCGGGCTTCACCTTACGCGAGTCCATCGCCAGCCGGCCCACGTTAGGGTCACCTTCAAAACGTATAGGTTCGACTCCCGCCGAGGCGAATAATTCTCTTAATGTCACATGGACAAGTTTATCCGTGAGGGCGTCGCACCACGTCCTTCCCTATTCAAAGGGGCGCAACGTGGTGCCTTTGGATGTGAGGCGTTAGTCCACGATCTTGTAATCGTTCTTATTTGAACCAGACGTTCGCGGCACGTTTGCGCGAGCGACGCCCTCGTTCGGCGGCAAGTGATACCGATGAATAACTGACTTCGCAAGTGCTTTGAAAACGGGTCCCGCTACGAGCGCGCCGTAGAATTGGTTCTTCGGGTTGTCGATCATGACCACAATCATCGCTTTGACATTTGGTGCCGGCACGAAGCCAACGAAGTTTGCGACGTATTCTTTCTTGCCTCTTGAACCCTGCTTTTCTGCGGTGCCCGTCTTTCCACCCATTACATAACCAGGGATTCGGAGGGAGGCGCCGGTGCCGCCGTCATCTTCGATGACTGATTCCATAATGTTCAGAACTTCGTCCGCCGTAGAGGCTTTGATCCGTTGGCCCATAGAAACCGGCGGGATGTTCTTATCGCCAATCCGCTTAATAAGCCTGGGTTTCATTTGCTCTCCATGATTTGCGAGCATGCTTAATGCGCTGGCGATGCCAATGGGAGTTGTGGTGATCGATTGTCCAAAGCCAAGGTGCATTAACTGCAGAGGCTTGGCAAATTCGTTATAGTTGAACCCTCCGGCGGCTTCATAAGGAAGCCCAAGTTGGGATGGCTTGAGAAGGCCCAG
The DNA here is from genome assembly GCA_023392285.1 of Armatimonadota bacterium. Classification (GTDB taxonomy): domain Bacteria; phylum Armatimonadota; class Fimbriimonadia; order Fimbriimonadales; family Fimbriimonadaceae; genus JAEVZK01. The sequence goes on from JAEVZK010000024.1 coordinate 6,561, forward strand.
ATCCTCAATATATTTGACCATGTCGGGATAGCCAATCTTGAGAGCCCAAGTAGAAGCGCTGACATTGCAGCTCTTCGAAATTGCTTTGATGGCATTTACTGGTCCGTGTGCCCGGTTCCCATGGTGGAGGTCGCAGTGCACAACATAGTGGGAATTGTAATGCAGTTCACCGGTGCAATTGATGACATCATTGACATGAACCTTCCCAGAATCAAGGGCCTTGGCGAGCGTGATGACTTTGAACATCGAACCTGGCTCCCATCGATCTTGGACAGCTGCATTCTTTGTAGACTTGCGAGCATCGGTTTGAACTCCCGCCTGGCCGCCCGTCGGATCGAACGTGGGATAGTTCGCAAGCGCTAGCAAGTCTCCGTTCGATGGATCGTAAATGATTGCAACTCCGCTATCCGCATTATTGGACAAGACTGCTGAGCGAATCTGCGCCGCCGCTTCCTGCTGAAGTTCGCTGTCGATCGTCAACTCAACATCTTTACCATCGCTTTTGGGACGAGATTCACTGGAGATCCGCATCGGCAGAAAAGCTCCCGCGCGATCCGTCAAACCGATGGTGACGCCATTCTGGCCGTCGAGGATGGCGTCTTGACTCTTTTCAAGACCCACGATGGGGATTCGGTCATCCTGCAGCATGCCCACCACGTTTGCCGCTGCGGCACCAAGAGGATAAGTTCGTTTGCCAGCGCTGCTGAGGGAAATCCCATCAGCTTTCCACTCGGTCTTCACCTTCGCTACCGCCTTGCGTTGTTCAGCGGACAGGGGCGTTTTCCAGGTGCGCTTTTCGGCGCCGTTAAAGGCCAGTTGCGAAAATTCGGCCGCCGGAATACCCGACGCTGCGCTCAGGTCGACGAAGAACGCATCGGTCTTAGGGACGGTGTTGAAGTTGACGAAGAGTTCGTAACTGTCCTGGTCGACGGCAAGAGGCCTGCCATCTGATGAAAAGATGGAGCCGCGCTTCGCACGCTCCGTATGGCTAAGGACACACTATTTGCTGTCCCTCGCCTTTCTCATCATGGCCGCCCATCCAAAGATTTGAAGGTTGGCCT
>JAEVZK010000055.1 GCA_023392285.1 Armatimonadota bacterium
AAATCAAGAGGATGAGCACCATCACGGCGTGCCCGATATCCGAGCCACCGTAAAGTGCATTCTGTTGCAGCAGGCAGAAACCATCAACCGGCTCGCAGATTCGGAGCCGGCCATTCAGATGGTTTAAGCAGCCTGCAAAATAGCGCTCGCACGGGCAGATCCCTCCGTGGCGCGCCGCAGGGCGTCGCTCCAGTCGGGATGACGTAAGCCTGTAAACAAAAACCGTCATCCCGAGTTCGAGCCGTCCCCCGGCTCGAACGAGGGATCTGAGTATAACCGCTGCTTGCTTCTAAACCCGTTGCCGGCCTGTGAACCAGAGATCGCACAGCCATTCCGCGCCGCAGGGCGGCGCTCCTGTCGGGATGACAGGCAATCAATATAAGCCCGTCATCCCGAGTTCGAGCCGTCCCCCGGCTCGAAAGAGGGATCTGAGCGAAGTTGTTGCTTGCTTGCAGTCGATCAGAGTAATCCTGCCCACGCACAAACGGGCACTCTCACAGCCAGATCCCTCCGTTCCGCGCCGCAGGGCGTCGCTCCAGTCGGGATGACGTGGCTGCCTCGGACAGCCAGATCCCTCCGTTACGCGCCGCAGGGCGACGCTTCAGTCGGGATGACGTGCCATAAACACAAAGCCGTCATCAGTAGCTAGGGAGAACCACGGCGGGATCGCGTTGCCGCCCAGATGCATGGTTGCGGGGAAGACAGCAGAACGTGTGACAAAAAGACCCAGTTTTTTGCAAAGGTGTACTACAATGAAATGATGTTGCAAGACGTTTCTCATGTCATGCATCGGATGGGCGATCCGGAGTTCCTCTATGGCAAAAACGTACGGCGTGGCTAGGCAGAAGGAACACCGTGTGGCGCTCGATGGATGGTCGCTCGGCCTGGTCGTCGGCATCGCTGGCTTTTGGCTGATCAACTGCATCGATCTCGCCATTTTCCACCCGTGGACATGGAACGCGTGGCGGAAAATGGCGGGAATCCCGCCACTCCCGCTCAAATATTGGGATATGTTCACGAGGGAACTGTTCAACTTTGAGCGCTGGTCCTTGGTGATTTTGTCCGCTGCGGCCGCCATGCTCATCAATGGCTTGCGGCTGCCCCGCATGGAATCAAAGGCTCGGGAGGGGAAGGACCGGACGGCGCCCATTCTCTTTGGGTCGATGACCGTGGTTTGGCTGTGGCTCGATGGCGTCCTTTGGGTGCCTTCCTCGAGAGAGGGTTTTTATAACTGGATCGCGGACGTGGCGACCGGCATTCTCGTTGTAGGGATGCTCTTTGGATTGACCTTTATCCTCGTACGCGCGGCGATGCGCCTATTCCTCGTGCAATCATGAAACGAACTCAAGCATTTTCACTCACCGAAGTCTTGGTGGTCCTTGTGATTATTGCGTTGCTGGCGGCCATCATCTTTCCCATTTTTCAGAACGCGAAACGGAAGTCGATGGAAGCGCCTTGCGCGGCTAACCTTCGGCAGATCGCGGTAGCGACCACTCAATACATGCAGGACAACGATGACCGGCTGCCTTCTAATTTCACGGAGCTGGCCGCGTCGGTGCCGAATATCGCCGCCGTTTTACGCTGCCCTTCCGAGAAGACGACGGGCGCGAATACGTCCGAATCGAAGCGGATGGGGAAGGCGGTCAGCTATTTTTACGTCTTCAACAATCCGGAATTTCGAAGGGTTCTGCTGGAGGCCGATCCTAACCACGGGATCGCCTATTGCGTACTGCACGGCGAGGCGTCGGCTACTTTGGGCGAAGATTTCGACGCGCTGCGTGACACGACCGGGCTCGTATTGCGGCTTCGCCGAGACGGGTCGATTCAGCATGCGAAGGTGGGGCATATGTGTGGCCCGGCGACCGCGATGGGGCAGATGCAGGGACGGTCTTACTGGGGTTTGGTCAGCGACACGAAGTGCGTGGAACCCTTCTGCTTTGGACTGACTCAGCCCTGCCCTTGAACCTTACTAATAAGGCATTTTCGTCACCGCTTTGGTGATGAGGGCGAGGCCGATGGATGCCATCGAAACGAGGCCGGTGCCGCAAGAGAAACCGGCGAGGAGGACGGGGGCATAGCGAATCCATTGATCCTCGCCGTACCGCTTCGCCATGACTTTTTTGCCGAACCAGGCGCCTAAGAACTGCGGCACGGTGTTTGCGGGAAGCAGCCCAATGCCTCCGGCGAAGCCATAGAAAAACATCACCGGAATCTTGACGAGACTACAAATGCCGAAGAGAACGAGGCCTCCGGCGGTGCCGACCGCGATGCGCAGAGGATCGATCGCCTTGGCAAACCAATTCACCGCTCCGGCATCTTGGGGCGCATTGATTTGCATAATGACGGATTGACTGGTGGACTGGACGGGCCAAAACTTCTGCGCGTACGGAAATTGGCCGGTCGGCAGGACGGTTGAATTCCAGAAGAAGCTCCAGAAGAGGAAGCTGGCGATGAGGACGAGGGGAAACATGAGCGCCTCAGCCTTGAGGATGCTGGTGAACTTGGTCCCGGTGAGCTCGACTTCGCGAAATCTTTGCGCGGCCCATCCGTAGTCGGCGAGGGGCATCGGGGCGTACCAGACGTCGACTCTTTTGTATCCGCTGGCGACGACGCTCGCCTCTTTCAGGTACGGAAACGCGACTCCTCGGCCGGTGAGTCCAATCATTCGCGCCGAGATGTAGCTGTTGAGCGGGCTCCACACGAGACCGAAGAAGACGAGGATCCAGATGGGGAACTGGGGCACGAGGCGATGGCTGACGAGGATGAGCGTGATCGTCGCGAAGAGCCAAGCGCAGACGGCGATGTAGACGGGAATATCGCCTCTTCCGGCGGGTGGCGCGATCGAATGGCCGCGCGTTCCGCGGTTGCGCCTTGCTTCTCGAAAGGCCTTGATGACGAGCGCGATGCCGATGACGGCGATGGAAAGATTGACGCCGATCCCGATCGAAAGCCAGAAATCCATATCGACGGTGAGCTTGGTGAGAAGTGCGTCGGAGCCAAACTTGTAGGTGGGCAGCAGCCCAAACGAATGCAGGATTGGGTTCGCGACGATCATCGCGAGCACGCTTGCCGCGCAGGCTCCGGCGACGATCTCGAAGGGAAGAACGAAGCCGATGAGGATGTTGCCGAGGCTGAAAGAAATGCCGATGATGGCGGCGGGCAGGACGGTTTCGATGTTGCGGGTGTAGTCAGCGAACGGGATTGGGAGGACTTGCAGCGGCTGGCCAAAGAGACTTCCGGAGAGGACGGGAATTCCGACGTAAACGAATCCGAAGAGCAGCCCGATTACGGTTCCGGCGGAGAAGATATTCCATCGCCAGCTCTCGGAGCCAGCTTCGCTGAGCGCGGTTGCGCCGCTCGCAGCGACTGGCGCGTAGGGAAATGGCAGTTTCTCGACGTCGCTGGTGATGCGGAAAAGGGTGTATCCAAGACCCATCCAACTCAATCTTCCCATCAGCTCGGCGAGCACGAGGAGACCAATCGGAACCCACCAATCGGGGTGCCAAAGCTCGCGATGAGTGATCGCGGCGCTGGTTCCTGGCGGGACGGCCCAAGTCGGAATCTGGTTTGCGATGCCTTTCGCGGCGGGCGAAACGGCAAAGTAGGCGTTCCAAATCAGTTGAGAAAAAGGGCCCCCACCCAAGCCGCGTTCGATGTTGACGACGCTGGTGAGACCTGCGGCGATGTAGAACAGGACGTAGATTTCCTGTTTTTTAAGCGGATTGTAGCTTCGGCGTGCGACTTCGGCGAAGAGCACGATCGTGACCCATTCGGCGGCTTCCCCGACGCCTTGGCCGGCAACCAGGCCGAGATACATGCCTCCCGGCAGCATGAAAAGCGAGATGAAGAAGGCACCGATAACGGTCTTGAGGGTGAAGCCGTCTTCAAACTTTTGAGGCTCGGGAAGAATCTCCCGAACCTCTTTGATTTCCTGGTCTTGGCTCAATTACGAACGCGGTGGCGGTGGCAATTGCTCTCCGCCTCCACCTCCGCCACCGATTTCGCCGGGCTTCACATCTTTGTAGGCCTTGCGCAACTGCTCCAATTTGACCGCGACCTTCTTTCGAAAGTCTTCCGGAAGATCTTTGTAAGCCACTTTCTTGGTGAGGAGAGATGTTGACTCGGTCAAGCCCCCCTGGTAAGAAAGGGCGTCCGTAAATTTAAAATCGAATAGAATTGAGCGCTGCGTCTTCATGTCGAACTTCGCCTCATCTGGCTTCGGATATTTCGTGTACCACGGCATAACATCCGGCCGTTCCATCCCAAGCAGGTACTGCGCCAACGAATCCTCATCGAATTGAGTGCTGATATATGGCATATCGCCCCCGCCTTCCCCTCCGGTCATCATCACAACTGGGCGCGCACTATCTGCGCAAGTGATGGTCGTCGATGACGGAAAACCGTTAGGCATCGACTCCGTGGGTTCTCTCATCAACGTATTGTAAATCGCGTCCCAATCGAAATTGGGAGTCCGTCCAGCTTCGGGAGGTGCTGTCACGGTCAAATTAGGGTACGAACCGTAAACCGTGCTAGTCAACATATCGATCTGAGCTTGACTCAAGTTCCTCAGAAGAAGCGGCTGCCCTGTCTTAAACGCACTCTTCTGATTCGAACTCAGTGAGCCGTAAAACTTCAGAAGCCTTCCGTCGGAATACTCATACGGACCGCCCTCGCCATCCGCGAGCAAGATCTGAGGCAACATCGTTCCGAACTGGTCGATATTCTGACCGGGCGAAGTTTGCGCGTATTCTGCCGAACTGTCGATGGTGACGCGTCCGTCGGCGACGACCTGCTTCAGGTATTTCGTCAGCGCCGTCCGGTCGGCTCGCGACGTTCGCAAACCAAGTAGCGACTGGGGGCGGATGCGCATCGTCGGACCAGACTCATCAAACAGCAAATTCATCATCTGGAACGAATTGAGCAATGAGCGGGACGTAAGATTCTTTTCAAAGCTGAAAGCCACCATGAACGTGCCCATGTCCGGCACCGCCGCAATTAAATTCTTTCCTCTCTTCGCCGCGACTTGCAGGAGGGCTGGCCCGGCAAACAACGACAGCGGCTCATTCTCAGCCGGGTTCAAAAAGAGTTTCTTGAGACGATCCGGCATGGTGAACCCACGCCCATTCGTCCTCATTGCCTGCAGGAACATTTCCTTTAAGGCCTTCGCATTCTCGTCCAGTTCCAGAGGCTCGTCATCCTTTGCGTCTCCGGTCGGCATTTCTGTTCGGTCGGTGCTCGTAGGATCGGCGAGAGAATCGTTATTCTCGAACATCACCTTGCCCGTTTTGTCCGCGATCTTGATCTCGCATGTCACTCCGGAGCCGGTCGTCACATTCTTCGTGAGCGCGAGGAGAACCTTGCCCACCGGCTTATCCATGCGGCCGCGCTGATACATGCTCGTCGAATAAAATTGGTTGTTATTGGTTTCGGGAATCGCTTGGTTCAGCGCATCTGCCCAAATGTTCTGCTCTTTGATCAAGTCGTTCAGAAAAGCCAACGTTTTCTCGGGCAAAGCTCGCTGCATCTTCGTGGGTTGGGTCGAGAAAACCACCCGGTAATTGTCAGGCAGCTCTGCCAATTGCACCGGATCGAGCGTCATGATCATCCGCGACATCGCCCGGCCACCGGGGGATCCCTGTTCGAGCGTTTGCTGGCGCTGGTAAGCCATCTGATCAAAGCGTCCAGAATTTGGCTGGCCGCTGTCCTTGATCTTCAGCGCCAAATCTTTCGCCGCCGCCTCGGTAAACGCGGTCAGCTTCGCAGCCGCGTCCGCTCGCTTCTTGATCTGCTTGGCGAAATCCTTTGCAATCCTGGCCGTGTCTTCCTTCTGAGCCGCCAACTCGGCCTGCGTATCACGCACGAGGTTCCACCCATCATTCGTCTTCTCCCATTTGCCCATCACCATGCGCGCGATCTCCGCCCGAATATCTTCGATCTTCGCATCGTGAAACCGCATGATCAGCACGTCGCGATTGAACGCTGGCGCAGCAAAATAATGGGACCTCGCGGCCTCACCGAGACGCGCCACCAACTGCGGGACGGTCTCGCCGGCGCTATCGAAAGAGAGCGTCTTATCCTGGGCAACAGAGGCCAAGACCACAAGCGATAGAGCGCCAATCATCACTAACAGAGTACAGCAAAAATAGCGAAACGGTTAGACTATTCCGGCAATGTCGAGGTGGTGGTTTGAGGGCCTGAGTCGGTACCAATGGCAAGTCTTGCTGCTGGCATGGTTCGGCTGGGTTTTCGATATTATGGACTCCGCCCTGTTCGGCCTCGCCAAGGTGCCGATGCTCACCCAAATGATGGGCGAGCGATACAAGATCGATGGCGGCAAGGTGGATTCGCTCCTTCAAGTCGTATTTCTGCTTGGTTGGGCGGTCGGCGGACTGATTTTCGGCATCCTCGCCGATCGCTGGAGCCGAACCCGCACGCTCATCCTTACAATCCTCCTCTACTGCGCGTTCACTGGCCTTACGGCTTTGTGCCGCACCCCTGAACAAGTGGCGCTGGTTCGATTCCTCACGGCTTTAGGCATTGGAGGAGAGTGGGCAGCTGGGGCGACACTCGTTGCCGAGGTTCTCCCCGACCGCTCGCGAGCCGGTGCCGCCTCATTCATTCAGAGCGCTGCCGCTTTCGGCCCTATTCTCGCCGCCTTGATCAATATCGCGTTGAAGGGTCAGGCGTGGCAGTGGCTCTTCGTCGTCGGCATCGCTCCTGCCATCTTGTGCGTGTTGCTTCGGGTCGGCGTAAAAGAGCCGGAACGCGTAGGCGGAAAGCCCAAGGCGCCATTGCGGGAGCTTTGGAAAGCTGGGCAATATCGCCGGAGAGCGATCGTCGCCACCGCGATCGGAGTCGTGGGTATCGCCGGCGCGGGAACTGCGACGTACTGGGCCCCTAATTTGGTCAAGACAGTCAGTGCTGGCCTTCCGAAAGAGACGCTCGACGCCCGGACGAGTATCGTCACCATGTGCTCTCACGTCGGCACGCTCCTCGGCGTTTTCCTGGTTCCTTGGCTTTGTCAGCAATTTGGCCGAAGGAGAGTGATCGGAGGATTTTTCCTGTTGACGCCGATCGTGCTGCTCGTAGGTCTCAGTTCGCCCAGCTACGAGAAGCTGCTCGTCGCGCTGCCGTTTGTCAATTTCTTCGCGATTGGCGTCAGCGCATCCTTCGTTTTGTACTTCCCGGAGCTGTTTCCCGGACGCATACGCGCTACCGGAACCGGCTTGGCTTACAACGTGGGCAGGCTCTTTGCGATACCGGTCCCGCTGATCACTGGCTTGCTGATCGACCGCTTTGGTGGCCCGGCCCAAGGAGGCGTCGCCACGGCGATGATCTTAACCGGCGGCATCTATTTAATTGGTTTGGTTGCGGTGACCTTCGCACCCGAAACCAAGGGGCAAGCTCTGCCTGAAGAGTGAGTGGAGAATGGAGAATGGTGAATAGTAAATAGTGAAGGAGCGGCAGGAAAGGAACGTTCGGCGGTTTCAGGTCCAGGGAAATCCGAACGATCAAAATTACCCCTTAGCCTATTCACCACTCTCTATTCACTATTCACTATTCACCATTCACTACTCACCTCTCACCAGTTGCTAGCTCCGAACAACCCCGTCCGGAAACCAGAGTTTTAGCTCTCGCTCGGCAGCCTCGGGATCACTGCTGCTGTGAGTCAGGTTATCATCGATCGTGAGCGCGAAATCGCCTCTCACGGTGCCAGGAGCAGCCTCGACGGGATTGGTGGCACCCATCATCGCACGGATTGCCTTGACCGCATTTTCGCCCTGTACCGCCATTGCCACGATTGGCCCGGACGAAAGGTAATCCACCACACTTTCGAAAAAGACTTTGCCGCGATGTTCGCCGTAATGTTCCTCGACGGTGCTCCTTTCTGCGCGCATGAGCCTAAGTCCCACGACCTTGAGGTTGCGCTGCTCGATCCGTTTGGTGATTTCGCCGATCAGGTTGCGCTGGACGCCGCCCGGTTTGATTAAGACAAGAGTTGTTTCCATTTGTTTTGTGAATCTAAAGGTTACCGCCTTGGTATGAAGACCTACCGGCTGTGCCTGTCATGTTAAGCTACATGGCAGTGAGCGTCGCAACAATCCGTAATCTGACGGTTCGGTACGGCAACTTCACCGCGCTGGACAACTTTTCAGTTGAGATCGCGGACGGTTGTACCGGCCTACTTGGGCCGAACGGGGCTGGAAAAACCACACTTCTGAAGACTTTGCTGGGATTTGTAACTCCCTCAAGCGGAGGGGGACAGGTTCTCGGCCATGATATCGCGACGGAGGGACGGGCGATTCGACAGAGAATTGGGCTGATGCCGGAGCAGGATTGCCACATCCCCGGAATGTCCGCGGTTCAGTTCGTAGCCTATGCAGGGGAACTGGCGGGGATGCCGGGTGACCAAGCTTTGAGACGGGCGCACGAGGTGTTGGAATACTGCGGCTTGGGCGAAGCTCGCTACCGGAATGTCGAGACCTATTCGACTGGTATGAAGCAGCGGATCAAATTCGCGCAGGCGCTCGTTCACGGCCCCAAGCTGCTCTTGCTGGATGAGCCGACCAATGGCCTCGACCCGGCTGGACGCGAGGAAATGCTCGAACTGGTGCGTTCGGTTTCTCACGGAAAGGGACTGGACGTCATCATCTGCAGCCACTTGCTGCCAGACATCGAGCGGACTTCTGACCAAGTCGTCGTGATTCAAAAGGGCGGGTTGAAAATGAGCGGCCTAATTAGCGACCTGAAGGCAATTGCCGGGCGCCCGATGGACTTCGATCTACGGGAAAACAGCCCAGAGTGGTTAGACGTGATGCTTGCAAAGGGAACGACGCTGATTCATCAAAATAGGACCACTTATCGCCTGCAGGGTGACGGCGACCCGGAGGCGATGTCGAAGCTGGCTTTCGAGGCCGCGCTTCAAACGGGGGCGCAGGTGAGAGGTGTGCAGTTGGCAGAACGAACCTTGGAAGATGCTTTCTTGGAGGTGGTCCGATGAGCGAACTAAGTCCGATTGCTGATCTTTCCTATCGCAACTATGACGGGCCGCTAGAGCCGCCGCTGATGCGCTGGTGGCCGATTGCGCGCGTCGGGGTGCTGAAGGCGCTGAAGAACAAGTGGTATTGGGTTCTTACGATCCTTTCGGGGAGCTGGTACCTGGTTTTGATGGTGATGTTCTACTTCGTCGACAGTTTTTTGCCTCAGATCAGCGGCGATGCGGCGGCGATGATCGATCCAGAAAGGGCAAAGGCGAGCTTCTTTAGCGGCGTGAACTGGAACGAGCAGTTCCTACACGGCTTTTCGATGGCGCAGCTCTTTCTGCTCATCTTGGCGTTGATGCTAGGCGTTGGGACGATCGCCAACGATAACCGGGCGAACGCGCTGCTTGTTTATCTGAGCAAACCTTGTACGAAGCTGGATTACGTCTTCGGCAAGTGGCTCGGCATCGTTATCCCTCTCATCATTTCGGTCGCCATTCCCACCCTCTTCTTTTACGGCTACTGCTTCATGAGCTATCGGGAATATGGCTTCCTAGACCACCATCCTTATCTGATCTTCCAGCTCATGCTGCTCATCACGATTCCCGCGATCGTCCATGCGAGCCTGGCAATCGGAATCAGCTCGATGTTTAGCCAGGGCAGAATCGCAGGTGCGACGTATGCAGCGATCTACTTCTTCAGCCTTTTCTTTACGAAGGCGATGCAAGTGCTGCACGTTCAAATGGGCCCCGGAGACAGTGCCTCCAAGCTGGTCAACAGTCTCTTCTATTTTTCAATCGACGGCATCCAGATTGGGCTGGCGAAGGCGCTTCTAGGGACGGACGGTGGCCGGCTCATTCCAGTAGGCCCGCCGGGAGGAATGGGCAGGATGGCCGTTCCGGCACCCAATGGTGTTCTCATTTCGATCGTGGCGGGCATCGGGTGTATGGCATTTCTGCTCTTCGCCTGGTCCCGCATTCGAGCGGTGGAGGTGGTCGGTTGATCGAGCTGAACCGAGCTTCTCGATGGTACGGCCAGGTCATTGGCCTGAATGATGTCACGTGCAAGATTGGACCTGGACTTACCGCGCTGTTGGGGATGAACGGGGCGGGAAAGTCGACGATGATCAAGCTGATCACCGGCCAGATCAAGGAGACGACTGGCAATGTCACCGTTCTCGGGCAACGGCCTTTCGCTAACGCCGACGTGTACCGCCGCATGGGCTACTGCCCGGAGATCGACAATTTCTACGAGCACATGACCGGGCGCAGGTTCGTATACCATCTGGCACGTTTGAACGAGTTCTCTCATGTCGAAGCGACCACCCGCACGGAGGAAGTGCTCCACCTTGTCGGGATGGCCGAGCGAGCGAACAAGAAAATCGCAGGCTATTCCAAGGGCATGCGCCAGCGCATCAAGCTCGCTCAGGCGATGCTGAACAATCCCGACATCATCCTTTTAGACGAGCCCCTCAATGGTCTCGACCCAGTGGGTCGGCACGAGTACATTCAACTGCTGAACACGCTCGCCGCCGAAGGCAAGTGCATTGTGGTCAGCAGTCACATCCTCTACGAGGTCGAGCAGATGACCCACGCCCTCCTCCTCCTTCACCGGGGGCGCTTGCTCGCAACCGGCGATCTCCAACTGATTCGCTCTTATATTGATAAATATCCGCACCAGATACGGCTACGCACGACCGATCCAAGACGGGCTGCCTCACTGCTATGCCGGATCCCCAACATTGTCAGTTTGGAGTTTGCGCCTCGTGACAATATCCTCGATCTGGAGGTGCGAGACCTCAACGGCTTTTACGATTACCTGATGAAGATTTCTCTTGAGGAACAGTTGCCGATCCTCGGTCTCACCAGCCCAGATAACAATCTCGAATCTGTCTTCAAGTATTTGGTCAAAACGTAATGGACGCCTATATTTTCTTCAGCTCATTACGGGAATATTTGCGTCCGAAGCGAATCTTCCCTTGGATCCTGCTTGCGATCGGCGGATTCCTTCTCGCGGCAGCTTGGCCGTCGCTGAACCGAAACGCGACTTCGAACGAGAGCTACATCGCGGTTTCCGAGATGCTCGTGTTTCACGTGCTGGCTCTCTCGTCTGCGATCATGACTTCTGCGATCGTTTCTCAGGAAGTCGAGCAAAAGACGATCGTTTACCTGCTGACCAGACCAGTTTCCCGCTGGCGTCTCATCCTGTTTCGTTATCTCGCTTCCGCCAGTGTTGTCGCGATGTTGGCGATCTTTGGCGCGATATGTGTCGGCATCGGATCGTTCGGTCTCGGTTTCGTCGGAAATCGTTATTTTCAGCACGACCTTATTGCGCTGATCGTGGGAGCCCTCAGTTACGGAGCGCTCTTTCTGATCATCAGCTTGGTCGTGAACAAAGCGATGATGGTGTGCCTGCTCTTCGCGTTCGGCTGGGAAACGATTGTGCCAAACCTTCCAGGAGAAATGTACCGGTTGTCCATCTACAGCCACATCATCGGCATCGCCGACCATCCGGTGAAGGTGGATGAAATGGGAGGTGTTTCTTTGGCGACTGGCGGTCTAAGCACCAACGTGATCACCCCTGGAAGCGGGTATGTCACGATGGCCGTCATGGTGATCGTGCTGATCGGCCTTGCCGCTTGGTGGTTCACGAATTTCGAATATGTGCCACGGGAAGACGCTGAGTAGACTTGGCCGTGGATAAAGTACGGGTAGCGGATGTCGCCATCGACCCACGAGCAGGCGGCTCCGACGCGATTTACACGTACCGCGTTTCACCGGACACGGAGGTTGGCGAAGCCTTCTTCATCCCCATCGGGGGGCGATCCTCGCTCGGGTATGTGGTTTCGGTTTACGATGCAGATGCGGAGTCGCTCGGCTTTGCCATCGAGAGTTTGAAATCCGCACAGCAAAAGGTGGACGGAATTGCCCTTCCTTCGCAACTGGTGGATCTTGCCCGATTCGTCGCGAAAGAGTATCTGTGCCCGCTGCCCGCCGCTCTTTCGCCAGCCGCCCCGCCCGGAATCCGCGATCGAATTGTATCAAGTTGGAAGCTCATCGGAGAGGAGGTTGGCGACGCCCAACTCGATCTTGGCAACAACTATCGTATTGCGGACTGGGAGAAGGGGCTGACGTCGATTCAGCGCGAAGTCGTCCGTACCATGCGAGATGCAGGGGGTGTCCTCCACGAGGGCACAGCGAAAAAGATTGCTCCGGCAATGCTAAAGGCCCTAAAGCTCCTGCGAGGCAAGAATCTCGTGGAGGAATCGCTTGCAATCGCTCCCTTTTCGGATCGGGTGAAGAAGGGAAAGCTGCTGCGGCTGACGTCAGACTCCGCGCGAATTGAGCAGTTCCTCAAAGAGGAAGGACGAAAGAAGCCGGCGCAAGCGCTGGTTCTCATGAAAATGGGTACCGCCGAAGCAGGTGCCGCGCTTGCTCCGGGAGAAATCAAGGCAATGGCGGGGGTAACGGATACAACTGTCAAAGCGCTTGTGGATGCGGGGCTGCTAGAGAAAATGGATGATGCAAGAGTTCGCATTGCCAATCCGCCTCAACCCAATCCGTTCCAGCAATTGGCGATCGACGCGATCGTCGAGTCGATCCATGGCGGCTCTTACCAGCCATTTCTGCTCTTCGGTGTGACCGGCAGCGGGAAGACGGAGGTTTTCCTGCGAGCCGCTGCCGAAGCTCTGAAACAGGGCCGCCAGGTGCTTTACCTAGTTCCAGAAATCGCTTTGGCGACGCAGGCGATTGCGCAGCTGCGGGAACGATTTGGCCGTACCGTCGCGGTTCTGCATAGCGACCTCTCACCCGGAGAGCGACTTGCGAACTGGATGGCGATTCGAGCCGGCGAGGCGGCGGTCGTTCTCGGTGCAAGATCTGCTCTCTTCGCACCTTTATCAAACATTGGGCTCATAGTCATGGACGAGGAGCATGAGGCGAGCTATAAGCAGGAGACGGTGCCACGATATCACGCCAAGCGCTTGGCCCTCGAACTGGCACGGATGCACGGGTGTCCAGTGGTGCTTGGGTCGGCCACACCCAGCATCGAGAGTTTTCAGGAGGCAGAGGACGAAAGCCTGACGCTGCTCAGTATTCCCGAGCGGGCGGCGAGTGCGACCCTCCCAACCGTGACGATCGACGATCTCAGCGTCGGCTTTCGTGCTGGTAAACCAGCCATTCTCTCCCCAGACCTCGAGGAACGACTCGGTCATACCCTGGCGAGGGGGGAACAGGCTATCCTCTTCCTGAACCGCCGTGCTTATGCTCCCTTCTTAATGTGCCGTGACTGTGGACATCAACTCAAATGTCCAAACTGCGCCGTGTCCCTCTCGTTTCATAGACGGGACGAGCGATTACGCTGCCACCATTGCGGCTACCAGCGTCGACCGCCGGATATCTGCGAGCAGTGCCATGGCAGCCGGATTAACCCATTCGGAGTCGGAACCGAAAAGGTTGAAGAAAGTGTCGCCGCCATCTTTCCCGACGCGAGAGTGGCAAGGTTGGACCGAGATGTCGCGCGTCGCAAGGGCGCTTTGGAGGAGGTGCTGGCCTCCTTTCGTAGTGGCGATATCGACATTCTTGTCGGAACTCAGATGGTCGCGAAAGGTCTGGATTTTCCAAACGTCACGCTTGTCGGCGTTATTGCCGCAGATATCTCGCTCAACCTTCCCGACTTTCGCGCTTCGGAGAGAACCTTTCAACTCCTTTCGCAGGTGGCGGGCCGCGCTGGCAGAGGATCGATACCAGGTCAAGTGGTAATCCAAACTTTCAATCCAGATCACGCCGCGTTGCGGGCAGCGCGCACGCATAACTTCCTCGATTTTTTTGAAATTCTGCGAGATGAGCGAAGAGCTGCCGGCTATCCCCCTTTTCGCCGCCTCGTGAATATTGTCTTCAGCGGTGAGAATCGCCGGAGCGTGATCCAACTGTCAACCGAAGTTGCCGAATCACTGAAAACACTTCCAGTTGAAGTCTTAGGCCCCGTAGACTGCGTGATGGAGCGGTTGCAGAATCGCTGGCGGAGGCATATCCTCCTCAAGATCGAGCCCGATTACGATCTTGCGCAGATCTCTTCACGAATCCGGCAAAGTAAGGGAGTTCAGGTGCTGATCGACGTTGACCCTTTCAGCCTCATGTAGGTTGACCCATATGCTCCAACGCCAATATTCATTGGTAAGGTCAATATCTACAGCTAAACATGGCTGGCGGACAAGGACTCGAACCTTGACTGACGGCACCAAAAACCGCTGTCCTGCCATTAGACGATCCGCCAGACCGAGATGAAATTATACTCAGGTTATGAATTCCGACCGAGTATCACGACTGGCCAATCTCCTCGATCAAGAAGGAGTGGATGCTTTCCTCGCCTGGGACCCCGTCACAACCGGATATCTTTTCGATTCGCATGAGCACGCCGGCGAGCGATTTATGATCATTGCGGTCAAGGCTGGAGAGCCGACTTGGATGATCTGCCCAGCGCTGTCCGTGGACCAGGCGAAGCGGGCGGGTATCGAGCGGATTCAGGGCTGGCGGGATGGCGAAGATCCGCTGGCGCTCTTTGATGAGCTGGCTGGTGATTGGGACCTCCGGACCGGAATCCTTGCCGTTGACAACCAGATGCCAGCTCACTTGCTGCTCACCTTACAAGATGCTTTGCCAGCCGCTCTGTTTCGAGAGGGCCAGAGCCTCCTGTCAAGGCTCATGCGGAAGAAAGATGAGTACGAGCTTGCGGAGCTTCGCAAAGTCGCAGTGATGACGGATGATGCCTGGGACGAAATACTGCCAACGATACGTGCCGGTGAGACGGAGCGGCAACTCGCCCAACGACTAGACGAAGCCATGCGACGGCGTGGCGGCCGTACAGACTTCTGCATCGTGGCCGCGGGAGCCAACGCGGCCGAGCCACACCACTTGAGTGACGACAGCGTTCTGAGCGAAGGCGACAGCGTGGTGATTGATTTTGGCTGCAGCCTTCCCAGCGGTTACCGGAGCGACATCACGCGAACCGTCTGTATTGGAACTCCCTCCGATCAGCTCTCGAAGGTCTATGGAACGGTATACGATGCCCACATGGCAGGAAGACGTGCCGCCAAAGTTGGAGCAACCGGAGAGGAAGTGGACCAGGCGGCAAGGCAATTGATCGAGGAGGCCGGATATGGCGATTACTTCGTGCATCGAACCGGGCACGGCCTGGGGATGCGAGGCCATGAAGAGCCCTATATCGTCCGAGGCAACATCGAGGCCTTGCAAGAGAATGAGGTGTTCAGCATCGAGCCCGGAATTTATATTCCGGGCTCGCTGGGAGTGAGGATAGAGAATATCGTCGTTGCCAAGGAAAGCGGGAGCGAATCGCTAAACCGGGAGCCCTCCCCTTCCATCTTAAGTGTCTAGCTCTTACGCGCCTTACGTCGCCGAGCCGCTACGGCAGCGAGACCACCGACCATGACCAGCATCGACATGGGTTCTGGAACGCAAGTGGTGTGGTGTGTCTGCGTCACGAAATAGCCCAAGCTGCCAGCAAGGCCAAGAATAAGCGGCAAGGGGTTGTCGTGGTGTTCTTGTGGCGGTTGGTAAGTTGGCGTTGGCGGCTGCTCTGTTCCGGGGACAGCGGGGGTCGCCGCAGCAGGAGTCGGCACTGGCGAGGCATCTGGCGCTCCGGTCGGTCGGACCGGCTCGGGAGTGCTGACCGTCGCGACCACAGGATTACCCATGGTCGGCTTCTGAGGCCCAAGAATGAGCGGATTGCCGCACACGAGCATCAAGACCGGTGTGCCATCGCTCTCCACCAGGAGCGGCTCACCCTTCTTGAGCAAGCGCAAATGGGTATGGATCACGCCGTTACTTCGGGGCACTCCATACACGGTAAAAACACGGTCCTTGTCCAACTTTTCTATATGTAAAGTTGACAGGTAACCGATTACCTCAGCATCTGACATCGCGAAATGTCTTTGATATCGATCCATCACATCCTTGTCGGTCTTGACGTGGTTAACGAGATCGCTCACACTGGTGACTCGTCGATCGATGTAGGAGTTTCGCGGCGGGTTCTGCGCGAAAACTGTTAAAAATACTCCTGTTAGAATTGCTATTAATGCTAATTTGACTACGCTTCTCATTGTCATCCTCGCCCTTCAAGATGCTCCCTATCGAGAAGGTGCCGAGATTAGCCACTAACAAAATAGGGGCCAATCGACAATATTTATACAACAAAATCGTCGAAGTTTTCGTTGTTTGCAGCGCGAGCCCGTGTAATTAACTGGAGCGCATCGTGAGCTGCGGCCTGTTCCGCCTCTTTTTTACTCCTGCCGGAGCCCTCACCCATCACTTCATCGTCAAATAAAACCTGTACAAAGAACCTGCGCTCATGGGCTACTCCCGCTTCCTTAGTTATGCGATATTGCGGGGTTTTTCTCCAGATAGCCTGCGCAGCTTCCTGTAATTTAGACTTGTAATCGTTCGGATTTACATCGCCGGAACTGACAATCTTGATGTATGGATGAAGCTGTTCCAAGACGAACCAGCGCGCCGCTTCCATCCCGGACTCCAGATAAATCCCCCCGATAATCGCCTCTAGCACGTCGGCTAAAATCGAGGCTCGCTTGCGGCCCCCAGTCTGCTCTTCGCTTGCGCTTAGCTCGAGATAGGCGTCCAAACCTAAGCGCAACGCGGTTTCGGCCAACGGGCCCTCTTGAACCACACTCGATTTTGCCTTGCTCAGCATCCCTTGATCCCAATCCGGATGGTGCTCATACAGATATTGGGCGATCACCAAACCAAGCACGGAATCGCCAAAGAATTCGAGGCGCTCATAGCTGTCGGTCACCGAATTCGGGGCTGCCGAACGATGTCGCATCGCGAGCTGGAACGTCTCGACACTTCGAAGTGGAATGGGTTTCGGAATGATCATGCACGGAGCAGCTGGAGGGCGGCGGCAATTCTTGTAACCCCTTCGCTGATATTCTTTTCACTTGCCGCGTAGCTAAGGCGGACGTGTCCCGCGCCGCCAAAGACCGATCCAGGGACGACCGCCACTTTTGCTTCTTCCAAGAGATAGTCGGCCATCTTGCAATCATCTTTGATTCGATCGTTATAGTACGCGCTGATGTCAGGCATGACATAAAACGCACCGTCCGGCTTGCTCGTCGTCACATCCGGTATTTCATTGAGCAAGCTCAAGATGAGATCTCGCCTACGCTGGAACGACTGGCGAACTTTCTCGATTTCGGAGTCCGGCATCTTAAGAGCCGCGATCGCACCTTTCTGGGCGAACGTCACCGCGTTGCTGGTGACCTGGTCCTGCAGATTAGAAACCGCTTTTGCGACTTCGAGCGGCGCAGCCATGAAACCGATTCGCCAGCCCGTCATCGCGTACGTCTTGCTGCACCCGCCGATCGTGATCGTCTGCTCGGCGATCTCTTTGCCGAGCGAGGCGATGCTGACGTGCTCGACGTCGTAAATCAACTTTTCATAGATCTCGTCGCTAATTACCCACAGTTCGTGTCGCAGGGCGACTGCCGCAATTTCCTTCAGGGATTGCCGAGAGAGCACCGCGCCGGTTGGATTGGAAGGGCTGTTGATGATGATCGCCTTGGTGCGCGGGGTAATGGAAAGCTTGAGATCGTCTAACGTTGGGCAGAATCCGCTTTCGGCGGTGGTTTTCACTTCAACCGGAACCGCTCCCGCAAGGCGAATCTGCTCCAGGTAAGTCATCCAGCACGGCGAAAACACGATCACCTCGTCGCCCGGATCGAGCAAGACCTGCATCGCATTGTAGAGCGAGTGCTTCGCGCCGCAACTCACGACGATGTTGGCGGGCGTCACCGCGATGTGATTCTCTTTCGTCAGCTTTTCGGCGATCAGCTGCCGCAATCCAGGTAAGCCGGGCGTGGGCGCATAGCGGGTAAATCCCTCGTCCAGTGCCTGTTTTGCGGCATTGCAGATCACTTCCGGGGTTGGGAAGTCAGGCTCGCCAGCGGCAAGCGATACGATATCGATCCCTTCCGCCTTCATGGCGTTCGCCTTAGCCGTGATCGCAAGAGTAGGAGAAGGTGAGAGCTGAGTCGCTCTCTTGCTTAGGCTTATCGTCTTCAACCCCCAGAGTATACGCCGAGGGTTTATACTTGCTGCCGTGGTGCGGCGATCCCTTTCTCCAAAGGCTGCGTTCGTCGCGCTGAGTGTCTTACTCGCCGCCGCGTTTCTCCTGCACATCGCCTACGGAAGCTCGTCAGTCGTCTCTCCGTTGGAAGTAGTCACTCAAATCTTTCGGGGACCTAGAGGGGGGACGACTGAAAACATCGTGGTTTGGCAGCTTCGCCTCGTGCGGGCAGTCGCCTGCCTGTCCGTTGGAGCCATTCTGGGAGTTGCCGGTTCGGCATTTCAAGCGCTGTTCCGAAACCCATTAGCGGAGCCGTATGTCGTGGGAGTGTCTTCGGGGGCGGCGATGGGTGGCGCGATCGGCGAGGTGTTCGGACTCGGCGCCTTTGCCGCTGGTACTGGGCAGCTCCTGCTTTCCTTTGTGTTCGGCTTGGCCTCGCTCTTGCTTGTGATGTCACTCGCTGGGCGAAAGGGCGTCACCCGTATGGGGACGCTCCTGCTCGCGGGCGTGGTCATCGGGTCAATGCTCTCGGCGCTTCTGAGCCTGGTGATCCTCGCCGCGGGCCAGGATACCAATCGGGTGCTGCGCTGGCTCCTGGGGGATGCATCGAGCGTGCAGTGGCCTTCAGCCCTGATTCTCCTTGCGGCGGCCGTCATCTGCTCGGTGGCGCTGGCGAGGCAGGCGAAAAAGCTCAATGCTTTCGCAGCCGGCGAAGACACGGCTCGTCGCTTGGGTACGGATACTCGACGACTCCGATGGACAGTCCTCCTCGTCGGGACCGCCGGGACTGCAATCGCAGTGGGATCGGTGGGAGTCATCGGCTTTTTGGGGCTTGTCGCGCCGCACATAGCCAGAAAGGCTCTTGGCGTCGACTGGCGGCGCTCCCTCCCGGCCTCGGCCCTAATTGGTGCGGCTCTTCTACTGCTATCGGACGCCTTGGCGCAACGTGGTATCCCTGCCCTCACCGAAATGATGGGAGTTTCGCCAGTGACGGATATCCCGCTTGGCGTGGTCACCGCTTTGATCGGCGCGCCGTCGCTGCTCATCCTCCTTCGCACACGCTCCGACGTGTAATGCAAGTCAAACGTCCTGCTCGTGGTTGCCACTTGGAATACGGCGAATCCGCGAAACCCAAAGGCGAGTAACCTTTAATCGTGGGCGAGAATCCGAGGGCCAAAACCGTCGCAATCATCGTGCCTGCCTACAACGAGGAGGCACGGATCGGCAACGTGCTTCTCGCCGCCCTGGAATCTCGACTTGCCAATGAAATCATCGTGGTGAGCGATGGAAGCCGAGATCGTACTGCCGAAGTCGCCTACAAGTTCAAAGTCAAGGTTCTCGAGCTTAAGCGAAACCAGGGAAAAGGCGCAGCGATGTACGAGGGCGTCAAGTTCACCAAATGCGACATCATCTGCTTCGTCGACGCCGACTTAATCGGCTTGAACGGCAACCATATCGACGAGATCATTCAACCCGTGCTCAGCAACCGCTGCGATATGTGCATCGGCATCTTTCGCGGAGGCGAATACTGGAGCGACATGGCTCAAAAAATCACGCCTTACATTAGCGGCCAGAGGGCAATGAAGCGGGAGTTGATCGAAGGTATTCCGCAGATCGCTGAAGTGCGAATGGGTGTCGAGGTTTACATCAAAGACTACGCCAAACGTCGAAAGGCGCGGATCTTGCGGGTGCCGCTGACAGGCGTCAGTAATTATTTCAAAGAGAAGAAGTTGGGCGTCGTGAAGGGAACGCGGCAGCGCGTGAAAATGTACAAAGAGATTGCCAGTGCTTTGGTCAAGATTCGTAAAGATCGTCGGCGGAACCGCCGCAGAAGGAAGTAAATTGTTCCTCCCCCTATGCTTATTTGCGCTGACGGGCTGCGCCCATGAGTCCGCACCATTCGGCTCCTCCCAGAGTAACTCTGATTCGCGGCGAGTGCTGGTCGTATACAACTCGGCGTCCCCCCAGAGCGAAGAGATTGCGAAATACTACGTCCTAAAGAGAAAGATCCCGGGGTCCAATGTGGTCAAGCTCGATTGCACGAAAGAGGAGGACGTGCCTACTGCCGACTATCTTTCCCAAATTCAGGCACCCGTCCAAGCTAACCTGAAGAGCAACAAGAATCAAATCGATTTCATCGTCCTGATGAAGGGAGTTCCGATCCGTCTCAAAGAGGGAATGCAATATTCCGTTGACGCCACCCTCGCAGCGATGGAACTGAAATTCTTGCCCATTCAAAAGCTGGACGACGACAATCTCAAGCGCTGCCTCAATCCCTATTTCACCAAAACCGATCCATTCACGCACGAGCGTTACGGCTTTTACTTAGTGACGAGGATCGATGGATATACGACCGACGACTGCAAAAACCTGATCGACCACAGCCTTGCTGCCAAGCCTGACAAGGGCCTTTTCTTTTTCGATCAAGCGGCCAATCGCAACGGACAAGGTTCCAAAGAGATGAACGATGCGTTGTCACGGGCGAACGAGGTGCTTGGATTGAAAGGCTACGAGAGCCGAGTCGATCGATACCAGCCTTTCGTTGCACCGACAGAAAAGCTCATGGGCTACGTGAGTTGGGGCAGCAACGATGATGCGTTCAATCTCAGCACCTACAAACAGCTCAAGTTTAAGCCGGGTGCCTTGGCTGAGACTTTCGTGTCGACGAGTGCAAGAACGTTCCATCCGACGGTGGGTGGGCAAAGTCTCATCGCGGACCTGATCGCTCGAGGAGTGACGGGAATCAAGGGATATGTGAGCGAGCCGTATACGTTTGCTCTGGCAAAGCCACAACTCCTCTTCGACCGGTATACCGGCGGCAGAAATCTCGCTGAGAGCTTCTATTCCGCATCGATGTTCCTCAAGTGGAAAGATGTGGTGATCGGCGATCCCCTTTGCGCGCCATATGCTAAACCGGCTAAAGCCGAAGCCGATCTAAAGTAGACCGAGCACGGATTGCGTGGTCTTGAAATGCGTTTTGGCAACCTTGGAGAGTTGCTCGCGTCCGTGCTTGGAGGTGAATCGCTTTCCGGCTTCGATCACCGCTGACGAGGCCCCTTTCGGCAGATCAATTCCGAATTCTTCGCCCAGCTTCTTCAGTCGCCGCAAAAATTCGGCTCGGGCTAAAACCGAGGCTGCGGCGACGGCAATATCTGATTCTGCTCGAACCATCGATCGCAGCTCCACGGCTTGGCCCTTCGCGAAGAGCTGCCGTTTTAGTCCCGCAGGATCGGCGAATTGGTCGCTGATGACGAGCTTACAAGGGGAAACCTCGAGAACATTCTCAATCGCACGAGCATGCCCCCACGCGAGAAGCTTATTCAGGTTTCTAAATTTCTCGTAAAGCTCGTTGTACTTCGCAGGACCTATCGCGATGATCGAATGCGGGCACACTCGAGCAATCTGCTGGCTGAGCCGAAGTGCGAGCGGATCAGTGAGCTTCTTGGAATCCTTAACGCCTTCCAACTCAGCGAGATGCTCCGGCCCGACGTAGCAAGCGGCGATGACAAGCGGCCCAAAAAAATCGCCTTTACCGCTCTCGTCGACGCCTATGTGCCCTTCCACGAGGGGAAAGGGTACCTGCGCACTACATCGATTCCGCTTGTTGGAGCAAATCGGCGAGCTTAAAGGTGAGTTGGCTGTTGGTGGCGAGAATATCGGCTCCAGACTCACGCCCGATCGAGAGGAGTTCCGTCTCTTTATGTCCGGCATGAGCGATGACTTTCACGCCATTTCGATGGAGCTCGGAAACGGTTGACGCGCTGCGATCTCCCAGTTCGCCTAAATTGATGATCGCAACCTCTGGATCGGTCTTCACCACCTCGTGGCCGAGAGCGACGAGGGATTTGGCGAGTCGAGCAGACCACATCAGATTGCTTTCGAGCAGAAGAACTTTCACCCTAAGAGTAAAATTACCTCTCCCCATGACACTTACACCAATGCGATGGATGGGCAGTTCGCTCTTGATGCTCGACCAGCGAACGCTCCCCGCCCGAGAGGATTGGCTAGAACTTCGCACACATGAAGAGGTGGCGGACGCGATTCGTGACATGGCGGTTCGCGGCGCTCCGGCGATTGGGGTGGCGGCCGGATATGGGATGGCGCTGGCCGCTAAACGCGGAGTTCCCCGAGAAGAAGCTGCGGCAGTTCTTGCCGCGTCTCGGCCGACGGCAGTGAATCTCTTTTGGGCAATCGATCGAATCAAAGATTTGCCGTCGTGGGCATTCGAAGACGTCTTGGCGGAAGCGAAGGCGATCGAACGGGAAGACGTGGCGATGAATCAGGCGATCGGAGAAAACGGATTAGCGCTCATTCCCGAAAACGCCAACATCCTCACGATCTGCAACACTGGATCTTTGGCCACCGCAGGACACGGTACGGCTCTCGGAGTGATCCGCACTGCCCACCAGAACGCGAGAAACATCCACGTTTACGCTTGCGAAACTCGCCCGCGCCAACAGGGTCTGAGACTCACCGCTTACGAGTTGGCGAAGGAGAAAATTCCGTTTCACGCGATCGCCGACGGGGTTGCCGGATCACTGATGAAATCCGGAAAGGTCGATCTCGTGATCGCAGGAGCCGAT
Source organism: Armatimonadota bacterium (assembly GCA_023392285.1). GTDB lineage: Bacteria > Armatimonadota > Fimbriimonadia > Fimbriimonadales > Fimbriimonadaceae > JAEVZK01. The sequence goes on from JAEVZK010000055.1 coordinate 22,661, forward strand.
CGTATTGCAGCGAATGGCGACACTGCAAACAAGATTGGCACCTACTCCCTTGCCGTTCTTGCCCGAGCACACCGAATTCCATTCTACATTGCCGCGCCGAGTTCTACGTTCGATCCCAACCTGCCGACGGGCGATCTGATCCCGATCGA
>JAEVZK010000067.1 GCA_023392285.1 Armatimonadota bacterium
ATCGCGCCTCGGACCGGAACCATCGAGAGATTGTCTCGAACCGATAAATTCAGGTGCAATCCTTGATGCTGCCGATCTTCTGGAACGAGCGCCACGCCACAATCTAGGGCTACATTCGGGGCGACGGAGCGGCCATTCACCAGAACCCGGCCGCTGGACGCGGGATCCAAGCCAAATATGGCTCTCGCGACCTCCGAACGTCCCGCACCGATCAGGCCCGCGAGGCCCACGATTTCGCCCGCGCGGACCTCGAAAGAAATATCTTCGAAGCCTTCTCCGCAGAGCGATTGGACCGACAGCCGCACCTCTTCTGAGGCGTGAGACTCGCGGAGGACCAGTTGCACATCACGACCCACCATCGCGCGGATCAGGTCCTCGGACGTGGTTTCGGCAATGGGTTTCGTCTCAACCAGTTCGCCGTCACGAAGCACCGTGACCCGATCTGCGATGGAGAAGATCTCGTCCAGCCGGTGTGAGACGTAGAGCACCGCGACGCCACGCTCACGGAGCTGGCCCACCACTCGGAAAAGAGCATCGGTTTCGCGGCTGGAAAGCGACGACGTCGGCTCGTCCAGGATCAGCAGTCGGCAGTTGCCGGAGAGCGCTCGCGCAATCGCCAACATCTGACGCTGCGCGACACTGCGCTGCTGGAGCGGGATGCGGACGTCGAAGGTTTCACCCAGACTCTCCAGTGCCGCTTTCGTCTCCTGTTCCATGCCTGGCCGGTCGAGCCAAAATGGATTGTCCTCTGCCCCCGCGTGAAAATTATCCGTCGCGGACAAATCGAGCATCGCCGAAGATTCTTGGTGGACGATCGAAATACCATGCGCCTCGGCCACCCGAACCGACGTGAGGTCTACCGCTTTTCCGTCGATGCGAATGACGCCTTCATCCGCCTGCAAGGAACCGGACAGGATGTTATTGAGCGTCGACTTTCCCGCACCATTTTCCCCGCAGATCGCGTGAACCTCGCCCGCCCTAAAGCGAACCGAAACTCCCTTCAAGGCGCGGACGCCTCCGAAGGACTTGGCAATTCCTTCCAGTTCGATCTGCCAAGTGCTCATGAGGCGAGATTAAGGCTTGAGCTTGGCAGAAAAACTGTAGGTGCCTGAACCCACGCGGAAGATGGTCTGCCCGCCCTTCGACACGCCCTTCAGGCCCTTGGCGGTAGCGTGCTCGTAAGGCACCACCACCTCAGCTTGAACGTTTGGCGGCACCTCCACGTGCATGTCGAACGTGCCATTCCCCACCTGCCAGTTCGAGACGATCTTCCCTCTAACCGAGTCATAAGACGATTTGAGGAACGTCAGATTGGGATCGATTTCTGGCGCGATTCGAATCTTGCCGAATCCGGCGTCAAGGTTCATAATCCCCGCGGGCTGCGCAAACATCCAACCCACGACCGCACCGAATGCATAGTGCGCGAATGAATTCATGCCCGGATCTTGAAATCCCTTATCAGGCGTCCAGCCGTCCCAGCGCTCCCAGATGCTGGTTGCGCCGTTCTTGATCGTAAAGCCCCAACTTGGGAAGGTCGTGTTATGCAGCAGTCGGAAGGCGACGTCGTTGCGGCCGATCTTGCTCAGCACGTTCATGATGTCGCGCGTTCCGACGAAGCCGGTGGACAGATGCCAGCCTCGTTGCTCGATGTTGGCAACCAGGTGGTCGGCTGCCTTCTGAACGTTCTCGCCATCTAGCAGGTCGAAAGCAAGGGCTAACACATAGGCGCACTGGGAGTTGCTCAGCACGGTACCGTCAGGTTTGACATACGCCTTCTGGAACACCTTCCTCAGCTTTTGATAAAGTTGATCGAAGTGCTTCGCGTCGGCAGTCTTCCCGAGAACGTGGGCAGCTTGCGCAACGAGTCGGGTCGAACCGGCAAAGTAAGCGCTGTAAATCACATCGTGCGGCGTATCGTCGCCGATGTTAAGCCAGTCCCCGAAGCAATGATACTGATCTGGCGGCGTGAGGTCTGGCTTCGAACGCTTGACGCAGAATTCGATGAACTTCTTCATCTGCGGATAGTGCCGCTCAAGCAATTCGCGATCGCCATAGACGTCGTAGATCGTCCACGGGCAGATCACCCCAGCGTCAGCCCAAGCAGGCCCCCCATCGCCTTCTGCGACTTTCAACGGCGCCACCATGGGAAACTGTCCGTCGGCTCGCTGGGCGTCATCAAGTGCAACCAGCCACTTTTTGAAGAAGGGATGCACGTCGGTAAACATCGTCGCGGTGCGGATATACGCCTGCGCATCTCCGGTCCAGCCGAGCCGCTCGTCCCGTTGAGGGCAGTCGGTCGGAATGTCGATGAAGTTCATCCGCTGTGTCCACCAAGCGTTGCTGACCAGTTGGTTGATCATTGCGTCGCTCGTCTCGATGGTTCCCGTTGTCGGCGTGGCGCTGCTGATCGCGATCCCGGTCACTTCATCAGCCGAAGGCTTATGGCCGAGTCCCGTAATCTCGATGTATTGAAAGCCGTGGAAAGTGAATGCGGGCGTCCAAGCCTCGGTGGGCGTCCCTTTGCAAACGTAAACATCCGTCGCGAGCGCACCTCGGAGATTGGCCGTATAAATCGTCCGATCGGGATTTAGGCGTTCCGCAAAGCGAAGCGTCAGCTTCTGTCCCGACTCCATGCCCTTGAGCTCCAGACGAGCAAAACCCGCCATATTTTGGCCCAAGTCGAGCACATAGGTGTCGGGCGCACTCTCCCAAATATCTTTTGCCTTGAGGACTTGGTAGGCTCGAACGGGCTGGCCCGGAAACATCTCTAAGGCAGGCTTCACTTCCGAACCGGTGCTGACCGGGGACCATCCGGCTTCTGAAAAGCCGGGTTCAGACCAACCGTCCTGCTCCTTTGCCGCATCGTAGCTCTCACCCATCAGGAAATCCGAATAGAGCCGTGGCCCGGTGGATCCCCTCCAAGTTGGCGAGGTTGCGACGACCTGGGTCGATCCATCTGCATACTCGATTTGCAGCTGTGCCAGCGCACGAGTTTTCCAACCATACAGGTCTCGGTGCCTTCCGTAGCCGACATAGCCGGAGTACCAGCCATCCCCAAGTTCGATCCCGATCGCGTTGTCACCTTGATGATGGAACCGTGTGACGTCGAACGATTCGACATAGACTCGCTTCGTGTAGTCGCTCCAGCCCGGCACGAACAGGTTGTTCGAAACCAACTTTCCATTGAGTTTGAACTCCGCGAGGCCAAGCGCAGAACCATAGAGCATCGCGCGTATCACCGGTTTGGTCAGCTTGAATTCATTTCTCAGCAGACGCGTTGGAGGCAGGGTCAGCTTCTCGGGACTGATCTTGCCCCAGGGCCCGGCACCATACTGGCCCAACATCGCGACTTCCTGCTCCTGTCCGCTTGCGGACAAAGCCTTCCACTTCTGGTCCGTCCTGATGTCGAGGGTCTCTCCTTCCGCGGTTAAAATCCGAAGGCCAGCGATCAGCCCCTTCGATCCGCCCGTATCCTCAGCGGTCACCTCGATTCGGTTATGCCCGGCCTTCAGATACGACTTGACGTCGAGGAGGAGTGGCCTTCGCCACGAATCATCCTTGCCGTCCGTGCTTGCCACCTGCTCGCCATTGATTTTGAGGCTGAACATGTCGTCGCATGTGATCCGCATCGCGGCCGTCTCGGGGACAGATTTCAAATCGAAATCTCGCACAAGAACTGCACGATTGCCTTCGCCCCAGATCCAGTTGCCGCCATCGTCGAGCAAATCGTTGTGGATCTCCTCGTCGCGAGGCTGATCAAAACCGATCCATTCTGCCTTCCAATCTGTCGGAGACAAGAGTCCGACCCCAAAGACTTGCGAACCGCTCCAACCAGAATCCCCGCCGCGTTGGTCGAAGACTCTCACTTGCCAGTAGCACTGCTGATTGGAAGTTAACGGTTTGCCTTGATAAGCGATCGCGTACGTGGCCGAGGACTTGACCCGCCCGCTATCCCACAGGTCGCGTGAACCTGGGCTGCTGCCAACCCAAATTTCGTAACCGGATTGGCGCAAATCCCTAGACCCTTCAGCCGCCGTTTCAAGCTTCCAGGCGAAGCGCGGGGCGGTTGTACCAATAGCAAGTGGCTGCGACAGCGCTTCGCAGCGCAAGTCATAGGGTTTCATCATGGGAAGTAAGCGGACCAGCGAAGCTGCGAGCAGGGTCGTGAGCATCTAGTCGCATTCTACTAGCTGGAACAGATTCTCACCTCAAAAAAATTGACTCTCGATTCGAGAGCCAATTTTTTTGAGGTGAGGTACCGCGCTAATCAGCCTTCTCAATCCGACGGCTGTACTGATCCCGCAATCGCGTATGCTTGCTCGTCAGTTCGACCGGCTGTCCATTGACGAACACATAGCGAATGTTCGATCGAAAATCCATCGGATCGCCGTCGCAAATCACGATGTTTCCTAGCTTGCCAGGATCGAGGGAACCAATCTGCCCTCCCACCCCCAGGATTTCGGCAGCAGAGAGCGTCATCGCTCGCATTGCCTCGTCCGGCTTCAGGCCGTAGGCACAATGCTCGCCCACGCGTTGAGGCAATGTCATCACCATCGCATTGTCATCCGTCTGGAAGCAGAACTTCACGCCCGCTCGCTGGAGAAGTGCCGCGCAGACGTAAGGCGTGTCATACGGATCGTAGTCCATCACCGTTGTGTTCGCACCCAATGTCGACTTTCCAGCCACCGTGAGGATCACCGGAATATCGTTCTCCTTGAGTAGTTTGGCTTCTCGCCAAGCATCGGGCGCACCGACGAGAACAGCGTCGAGTCTATATTTCTTCGCGAGAGCAACCGCGTCGCGAATGGATGAAGCATTGCGAACTCGCAGGAACACCTTGCCCTTCCCGCCTAGGTATGGGAGGAGAGCCTGAATCATCGGATCATCCGAGTTGGAATCCTTCAGGGCTCGATCAAAGTAATCGCCAATCGCACTGGAACTTCCGCCCCCGCCGCGTCGTTGGGTGAGCAGCCCGAGGTCCTGATCTCCGTCGTCATCGATCTCGTCGACCGTCTCGAAGTCTCGAAAGCCGCCCCCGCCGCCGACTGACACCACCAGCCCAGCCTTGGTATTGACCGCCATCAGCTCACCCGTCCATCCCGCCGTATTCATCACCGAAGCCTGGCCCGAGACGGTGCCGCCTCTTGGAGCGACGAGGAACGAGGTAATGCCATTGCAAAGCGTGGGAGGAATTTGGGCGCTGCCAACCTGTACCGCAGTGGCCGCGATCAGATCAGGTTCGTACGTGCCGAATTCACTGGCATCGGTAGCTTGCCCGACTTGCCCAAACTCAGTCAAGCCGAGCGTCGTTCCCGCATCGATGAAGCCGGGATAGACGTTCATTCCTTTCGCATCCACTCGAACTGCTGAAGGCGGGATGGCGACCTGCTTACCGACGGCGGTGATTTTTCCGTTCTCGACGATTACCGTCCCATTCTGCAGAACCGGCCCGCTTACCGTGTGAACTGTTCCACCCGTGATCGCATAGCTCTTGCCGAATTTCGGCATCGTTTGCGTGGGAATGTACTTAAAGTCGTCAAGCTTGGTCTTGAACGTCGATTGACTATCAATCCCAAACGCATCGCGTCGCTGGAAGTAGACCTCGCCTTCGATGAGAGTCATATCGGGGTGAGAATAGGAGCTCAGAGGGTGTCCGCTCCAGATCACGATATCTGCATCCTTACCGACGTCGATGCTCCCCGTTCGATGTTCAATCCCGAGCGTTTTCGCGCCGTTCAAGGTAATCATGCGAAGGGCTTCCTCTTCGCTGACGCCGCCGTACTTCATCGCCTTCGCCGCATCTTGGTTGATTGCGGTCGTTCCGCTGGTTCCATCGGTGTTGATCGTGACGAGAACCCCGGCCTTTTGCAGGATGGATGCCGCATAGGGAATGGCATCGTAACCTTCCAGCTTGAATCCCCACTCATCGGCAAAGATCGAGCAGGGAATACCGGCTTCCGCGAGTTCCGGAGCGATTTTATAGCTCTCCAGGGCATGCTGCATCGCGCCGAGATGGAAGTGAAACTCCTGACTCAGACGGACCATCATCAGGATCTCATCTGCTCGGTAGGAGTGGCAGTTCACCCAGATCTTGCCTCGGAGGATATCGGCAAGGGTTTCGAGTCGGAGGTCACGTTCCGGCGGCACGGTCTTCGGATCAGACTTCTTCGCTTGTTCGTAAGCATCCCATTTGGCCATATAGGCCTTCGCCTGAGCGAAGGCACGCCGATAGGTCGCCTGCACCCCCATTCTCGTATGGGGAAATCGGTTTGCATTATCGTTCCCGGTTTGCGTGACGTTCTCGCCAAGCGCAAATTTGATCATGCGAGGCGCATCCGGGATCGGCAGTTCTTCCGGTGATTTACCGTACTTCAGCTTGACTACCAGGCTCTGCCCTCCAATCGGATTCGCACTTCCGTGCAAGATCAATCCGGTCGTCTCGCCACTGGCGACCGCTTGCCAAACGTTCTTGTTCGTCGGATTCAGAATGTCGTAAACCCGGACTTCAGGCGTAATCGCATCGGAGCCCTCATTCGTGGAGTCCATTCCTCGATGCATGTGGCAATCCACGATGCCCGGGGTCACCACCTTGCCAGCCGCGTCGATCACCTTCACGTCATCAGGCACCGCGACATCGCCGA
>JAEVZK010000159.1 GCA_023392285.1 Armatimonadota bacterium
TGACTTCCGATCGACAGATTCGCCCTCGATCGCGCTCGACAAACCCAGCACCATCACCACCGCATCCGCGTGTTTAGCTACTTGGACGGCCCGTTGGAATGGCCTTTCTTCCGGCTCCGCCCACAGAAGCTTGGCAGTCGCATAGACCTTGCTGTCGTAATACTCGACTTTGAGGTCATATCCTTTCCCACCCTGAAGGTGAACGGTGACTGAGCTTGTGCGAGCAGCATCCTCCCGCCAGTCATTTAGGATCTGCCGCCCATCAAGCCACACGCGCATCCCATCATCGTTAGTCATGCCGATCTTGTAGTCTCCGCTTCTCACGGGCGTTAGGGTGCCGATCCATCGAACCGAGAAGTCGTCATCTCTGCCTTTAACCGGTCCTGCTTGGCCCCAGTTGTTATTGACTTCGGGGGTGTTGCCGCGCCAAATGGGTTCCCCTGTGAGCACTTTATTCCCGTAAACGAACATCTGCAGACCAGGCTTTCCGTCCGGAGTTTTGAAGGCAGCAGCGGGAACCGGCTGGAGGTCGGCAAGGGACGTGAGGTTTGAGCCTCGTTCAAAGTTAACCTTTGCCTCACCCATTGCGCTTCGAAGCCCCTCTAGAATCGATACAACCTTTGTCGGCTGGCCATTGTAGTTGCCGAGGAGAACATCGGTCGCGTTAGCATTCGGACCAATGAGCGCGATATGCCCACCTTTCTTCAGGGGAAGTACGCCATTGTTCTGGAGCAGCACGAAGCTTTCCGCCGCTGCTCGGCGCGCGAGATTAACATGCCTCGGCGATTCGACGACCGACATTGGAATCGAGGCATATTTCACTTTGCTTGCTGGATCGAACAGGCCCAGCCGGAATCGAGCTTCGAACAGTCGCTTCACGGATCGGTCGATCGTCTTTTCGTCGATCAGGCCTTGGATCACGGCATTCTTCAGTGCACCGTATTCCCCGCCACAATCGAGGTCGCATCCTCGCTTGACCGCCAGTGCCACTGCCTCTTCAGGCGTTTTCACAAAATGGTGGGCATTCCAGATGTTTCCGATCGCTCCACAGTCGCTCACCACGTACCCTTTGAAATTCCAACGCTTCCGAAGAACGTCCTCTAGCAGGAATGTGGAGGCGCAGGCCGGCTCTCCATTCAAGCTACTATAAGCCCCCATGATCGAATAAGCTCCGGCGTCGACGATTGCAGCCTTGAAAGCGGGCAGGTAGGTCAGCCAAATGTCGCGGGGACTGGCGATCGCGTCAAAGCTATAGCGGATTTCATCGGGCCCGCTGTGGACCGCATAGTGCTTGGGGGTGGCGATCGTCTTGAAATAGTTTGGATCGTCTCCCTGCATTCCTCGCACGAATTGCATGGCCATCTGGCTGGTCAGAAAGGGATCCTCACCATAGGTTTCCTGCCCTCTTCCCCACCTGGGGTCTCGAAAAATATTGATGTTTGGTGCCCAGAAATCTAGCCCGAGGTCATTCCTTTCAACCCCTCGCCTGCGCTCGTCCGAAAAGCGTGCCCGTGCTTCATCCGAGATGGCCGTCGCAATCTGATATTCCAGATCGGTGTCGAAGGTGGCCCCCAGACCGATGCATTGGGGAAATGAGGTGCAGGGCGCGGGCTTCAGCACGCCATGGAGGGCTTCGCTCCACCATTCATATCGGGGGATGCCCAATCGAGGAATGGCGGGCGCCGTATTCATCATCTGACCGATCTTTTCTTCCAAAGACATACGTGACACGAGATCATTCACCCGAGCTTTGATCGGCTGCGACGAGTCGCGCCAGAGATCTTGAGCGATAGCACACGAGAATCCCGACAGGAAGAGCAGAGCGGCAAGGCTGCGCATGCGCTCATATTACAAAAAAAGGGCGGAGGAAATGCCCCCGCCCTTTCGATCGAACGAACTTAATCTCAGCCTTTCAGCGTTCGCGACATTTCGCCCGTCATCTTGATGCCCTGCTTGTCCATATTAACCTTGCCTTCCATCTTGACCGGAATTCCCTTCTCAGGGTCAAGCCAGACGAGGACTGGGCCATCGAAGGCCATGTCTTCACTGCCCATGCCGGTGTACTCGACCTTAAGCGCATCCTTGCCGTTTACCTGCTCCACGCCAACAAGCTTGCCGGTGACCTTCTTTCCGTTGACCTCGGAATCCCAGGTGTCGCCAACCTTGACCGCTTTCTCCGGAAGGACTGCCGACATATCGTTGCCGCCGCTCTCTTTGCTCGTGACGCCATGCTCATCGATGGTCATCGTATCCGGTGTCATACCGGGGAAGCCCTTGAACAGGCCGGTCGCTTCGACCTTGGGATCTGCATAGGTGTTGGAGATCGTGAACTTGCCGTCCTTAACCTCGGTGACTTCCGAGTTCTCAGTTGCCGACGCATTGAGCTTGCTGTCGCTGGCACCCATGGCCTCAAGTTGCTTCTTCGTCGCCGGATCGGTGACGCCGCTGACATCAGCAGTCATTTGCATATTGACATCGAAAGCAAACTTGTCGCCCTTGTTCAAGTTGACCTTGAGCGTGTACTCCTTGCTGGTGTCCACCGGAGAGGTGGAACCGGTCGTTGCGTTCGAGTCCGATCCGGAGGTTGTCGTCGCCGCATCCTTGTTTCCACAGCCGACGAGGACAACGCCCGCCAGAATTGCGATGATCAGTTTGTCTAATTTCATAATCTCAAAATTTTGGCATAAGTTTGACAACCTATTCCTAATTTCCGGGAGAGCCTTTCTTTACGGATGAAGTCGAGAGCACCGAAATCCTTCGCCATACAGGGTTCCAATTCTCTCGCCATCCTCGATGGCAGAGGACTCGACAAAATTTTCCACGCGCTCCAAGTGGTCGCCATAGAATTGGCTCCTGTGAATGGCCAACAGGCGCTTCTGCGATTCCCACTCATTTGAAATGTCGAGGACGAAATTGGGTGCGATCGTCGAAAACCTCATCAACCATTTGAGGGAAGGCACGTTCTGGGCCGCTCGTTCGGCCGCTTCGCCGGCGCGTCGATGATCTTGGTGGCTCAAGCGAGGCGGAAACTCCGCGTCGAATAGGAGGAGGTATTCAGGTTTAAACCGCAGCATCGCCTCGTGGAGTCGGTCGACGAGTTGGGCATCGGCATGCAGGCGGCCATCGGGCAGGCCAAAGAACACGAGGTCGGTCCCGCCCCAAGCCCGGATCTCCTCGAGTGCCTCTTGGCGGCGCAGCCGGCGGTTTTCCTTTTGATCGGCAAATGGGCCGTAGTAGGCCTTGTCGCCGTCCGTGCAAATGATTTGATGAATCTCCGCCCCGGAACGGCCGAGCTTCGTGATAAAGCCCCCAATGTAAAACGCTGAATCATCGGGATGAGCGGTAACGACGAGAACTCGAGTCCCTGGGCTGAAGAGCCGCGCGGAGTCGGGATTGACGGGCGGATTTGGCACCGGCAGCCGTCTCGGAATGAAATCAAATTGCCAGGGAATCCATGCGTAAAAACCCCAGACGGCAAGAGCGAGCCCTCCATAGACGATGATCCGGCGTCGGCGATTTCTTCGCCGCCGGTCTACGTCCCATTGGGTGAACATGGGGCAAGTTTACAGCAGGTTTGTGCGGTATAGATGACCCCGCCCCTGCTGGGGCTTTTGCCAGTTCTTCACGTAGGGCAGGAGAACTTAGATGAAGTCGCCCGACTATTCTTTCAGCGCCAGATAGAACGGCGAAGCGATCTTTTGCGTAACTTAGCTAGTCGAAAGACATTGCCCCCCTCATGTCGAACGGCGTAGACAAGGAGCGGCTGGTGTTGGTACCATGCCCTTTGCGTCACGGGTGACCGGGGCGAGCTAATGGCAGAAATGCCATAGGAGAGATCCTAAATCGGTCGGAAATGATGATAAGCGAACTAAACATGGTCCACTTCGGATTTGTTGAGTCCTTCGCAGTTCATCGTCACGACTCCCCGTTCTCGGGGTCTTTCGCGCAAGAGCTTTCTTGTGTCTGCGCACCGTTAACTAGTGAGGTCTATGTGATTGGCAAACTTTTTGTTCCTGTGTAGCTCTGTGGCGATGGCCGCAGTTGCCGTTCCCGCCGCTACCCAGACGAGTTGGGTTAAGCGGATTATCAACCGTTTCACGAAGGTCGCTGCCGCGCCTGCGATCACGCACGAAGATGGCTGGAGCCTGATTACGTGCGACGATTCCAATGCATTCCGCGAATGGCTTGGCGCCGACGAGACTGGCCTGCCCTTTCGGCCGGATGAGGAGCCTTCGCTCGGTTCGCATCTGCTCGTCGAGCTTTATGGCTGCGATGGCGAGACGCTGAAGTTGGAGACTTCGGTCGGTGACGCGATGGAAGAGGCGGCTCGAAAGAGTGAGGCGACGGTGGTCGCTCAGTCTTTTCATGAATTCAAGCCCTACGGTGTATCGGGCGCGGTCATCATCCAGGAATCGCATTATACGATTCACACCTGGCCGGAGCACGGCTACGCAGCAGTTGACCTGTTCTACTGTGGCGGTACGGTTGCCGTTCACAAAGCGGTTGAGGTGTTGCAGGAGCGATTTAAGCCGAAGCGCATTAAGTTCCTTGTCGTTCGGCGGGGACTGCAAGGCGAAGTCGAGCGCTAGAGGGTGTCATCCCTCCGTTCCGCACCGCAGGGCGGCGCGGAACGGAGGGATCTGGCTTGGGAGGGCCCGTTCACGGGTCAGCAACGCGTTTAGAAACTAGAAGTCGTCAGACTCAGATCCCTCTTTCGAGCCGGAGGGTTCGAACTCAGGATGACGACCCTTTTATTTACAGCCACTTCATCCCGACTGAAGCGCCCTAGAAGCCGATTGGACAGTCCCGTCATCCCGACTGAAGCGACGCTTGCGGCGCGGAACGGAGGGATCTGCCTGTGTGAGCGCTCGTTTACAGGTCAGCAACGGGCTTAGAAACAAGAAGTCGTCAGACTCAGGTCCCTCTTTCGAGCCGGAGGACTGCTCGAACTCGGGATGACGGGCCTTTTATTTACAGCCACTTCATCCCGACTGAAGCGCCCGCCAGAACTCGTTTACACAGCCCCGTCATCCCGACCGAAAACGATCGGCTAGAGTCAAGGGACTTTTTATGATGATATGGCTCGTTCACGCGAGTGGCTTGGGAAAAACTTCGACGGTAAAAATCTCCCACGTCAAGCCGAAGTGCGATACACTTGCAATATGAATCGACAGTTGCTGGGAGTGGGATTGATAGCGCTTGGCGCGTGCGCAGTGGCAGGGGCCTTGGCGAACAAGATCGTTGTGAACGGAAAAGCGGTGCCGGGAGAAGTGCTCGTCCGTAACGGAGAAACCTACATCCCCGTTTCAGCCTTGAAGGCAGGGGGGATCAAGGTGACAAGCGCTAACGGCACCATCTCGATATGGACCAAGGAAGAAGCCGGCCAGTTTCAGACGGATGCGCTCGAAGGTGGCATGAACGAATGGCTCAACAATGGAGCTTTCCGCATGAGAGTTGCAAAGGTGGAGCCTTACAACGATCTGAACGGTGCGCGGCACTGCGTTCGCGTGACGATGGAACTTCGCAACGTCTCCAATACGGAAATGATCATCTCGGATGCAGGAACGCAAGGCGCTTTGACGCTTTACGACGACAAAGGCAACACCCCGGAAACAGACGGCGCGGAGTGGAACAACAATTTCCTGTTTAAGACTCTCGCTCCTGCGGCTGGAACGACCGCCGAAGTGAATTTTTACTACCCAGTCACCATGGATCCGTCCACGATCGGGGTACCGGACCGGCTCCTCGTGCAAGTCAAGCCGGACCCCGCACTGCTGAAAGCGCGCGGACTGAGGATCACGGTTCCAAAGCCTAGCATGCGATTTCTCCTGCAAAAGAAATCCGGTTGAAGCGTTATGTGATAGTTTATAGGTGTGAGCTTTAGCCAGACCTATTTTGGATATGATGCGCACCTGATGGAGCGCATCAAAGACGTCAATCGGCTGCTCGACCGCGAATCCGTGAGTCCGCGGCTGATCGTCGAAGGCCCGCTCCAATCTTGGCCCCCTCACATCGTCATCCTAGATGATTGGGTGGGTCGAACCCGCCTTCCCATTAACCATCACCGGGTTAGGCTAAGCGATCGGTAGCTCGCACAGTTCGGTGCGGACCGGCCTCTTGACGATGAGAAGCTCTCGACTGTGCCTATTGACTAAAGCCGCCTTCCTGTTCTTGCTTCTCACGCTCTTCCTCTTCTTCCTGGCCCCCGCGGCGTCGGACGCCGTGCTCTAGCTCCGGATTCCGAGGCGTGATACCTTCGATCTCGTTCCGGCGCAAGAGAGCCGTGTAGGCACTGACTTCTCCTCGTTCAAGTGCGCTAAGTGCGTTGAGTTGTAATTGCAGCGCCTTTGAAAGCTTGTCGAAGACCGCGAGAGCCTGCTTGGTTGGGGCATGTTGCCCGCCCTGAATGTTGCTCAGCACTCCCGCGAGCTGGTCGTTCAGCTTGATCGGGTAATTCAGAGGATCTTGGCCGCTGCGACTTCGGTATTGATAGATTTCTCCTTCAATCGAAGTCAGCGCGTCTTTCAGCTTGGCCCCTTCGGTTTTGACTTGCGCGTTCGCATGGGGATCGGCCATCGCCCGGTCGATCTGCTCCTTCATATCTCGAATTCGCAGCACCGCCTGATTGGCGGAATTGACGCGATCGCTCACTTGAAGGCTAACCTCGTATTGCTCCTGCAACGCTTTGGTCGACCCCGGCAGGCGCGGATCTTCGGTCAGCTGGAACGATTTCGTCTGAGCCTGCCCATTCACAATCATGCGAACGGTGTAGGTACCTGGCGGTGCGGGAATGGATCGCGAGAACCCGCTCCAGAAGATCATGCCGGGAAATGTTCCAAATCCAGGCACGGCGAGGCTGGAAGTCAGCTCGTGATAGCCTGGATCGGTATCTCCTATCGCGGTACCCAGCGCTCTGCCCTTCCAATCGAAATAGTCGAATTTAACCGCTTTGGCCTTATCGGGCAAGTAATAGTGAATGGAGGCGCGAGCCGAACTGCCGATTCTCTGCTGATTCCAAGGCTGATATAGCGTGGGAGAATTCAACTTACTCGAGGTCAGGTCTGCCAATCGCGACATGTTGCGCATGATCCAGAACGATCGTCCATGGGTGGCAATGACGAGATCGTCGTCCTTGCAGATGAGGTCGTGAACAGGGCACAGCGGCAGATTCATTTGGAGACTTTGCCAGTGGTCTCCATCATCGAAACTGACATATACGCCCTTCTCGGTTCCCGCGTAAAGGAGTCCCGGACGTCGCGGATCTACGCGGCAGACGCGTGCAAAGGCACCGTGGGGGATGCCTGTGGTGATGAGTGTCCAGGTTCTCCCGGAATCATGCGTCCGATAGAGATAAACGCCCGTGTCGTCATTCTGGTAATTGTTGACCGCAACGTAGGCAGTTGCCGGGTCATGCGGCGAAGCATCGATCATGCTCACACGCCCCCATTCCGGAAAGAGCTTGGTCGTAAGATTTTTCCAGCTCTTACCGCCGTCTTGGGTGAGCTGGACCAAACCATCATCGGTGCCAACCCAGATCACTCCGGCCTTCACCGGCGACTCAGCGACGGTGAAGATCGTGTCGTAATATTCGATGCTCGTATTGTCTTGGGTGATCGGACCACCGCTTGATGCCTGCTTGCTCTTGTCGTTGCGGGTGAGGTCGGGGCTGATGATTTGCCAACTCTGACCGTCATCCGTGGTCTTCATTAAGTATTGCGAAGCCGTGTAGAGCAGGTTGGGAT
>JAEVZK010000071.1 GCA_023392285.1 Armatimonadota bacterium
GTAATTTTTGATTTTTCCTTTGCCGCCAAAAAAGCTGGTGTGGCGAATGCTGCAACGATTGCGACAATTGCCAGGCAGACGAGAACTTCGAGCAATGTGAATGCCTTCATTTGTGATCTCCTAGGAACTTTAACACGTCATCTGAAGAGCCCCACCACACTTCCTTGTCGGTGCCAAGCCGTGTGAACGACGAAAGCACTAGTGCCAAGCCCAATTCCCACATAGATGGGGAGCATGAGAGTAGAAAAGACATACTTGTAACGGAGCTTCACAGTTTCATTCTAACACCCCCCCCAATCTAAAGGCAGTGGTTATTGCGTAAATGGACGCAATTAAATGGCGTGTCGCGTTGTCGGCTTGTCTTTTACGTTCAGTTATCGCGACCGACAGTCGGCCTATCTGTGCACTACAAGTACTAGGCGGGTGCCTTGCAGCTGCCTCTTCGTTTTGGTAGGGAAATTGTTGTCCGTGCAAACACGGGTTCTCTTGTGTTGCCGCTCCTTCTGCGTCGGACGGAATACGAGATTTCCAAGATTTCTTGGCGTCAAAATGGCCATCATTTAAGAGACGTCCCACCTATAAAATCATTAGGAGTCGCGAAAATCGAACACGGGCTGCAGGTATAATTTCCCCGACCGGAGGCAAGTCGCTCCTGTCAACACGCTCGGAGGATTACCCAACACACACCATGCCCGGAACTGGCAAAGTCATTCAAGTATTAGGTCCGGTTGTCGACTGCCGCTTTAGTGCGGACACGCTCCCGGAGATCTACAACGCCATTGAAATCAAAGATGCTGAAAAGGGCATCAACATGACCTGCGAAGTTGCGCAGCACCTTGGCGACGATATCGTTCGCACGGTTGCGCTGGCTTCGACGGACGGTCTCGTTCGGGGAATGGACGCCGTCGATACTGGCGCTCCGATTTCTGTGCCGGTCGGCGATATCACCCTTGGGCGCGTTTTTAACCTGATGGGCAAGCCGATCGATAATGGCGCGGCGATCCCTGCAGATGCACCTCGACTTCCGATTCACCGTCAGCCGCCGAACTTTGAGTCTCAGTCAACCAAAGTCGAACTGCTTCAAACCGGTCTTAAAGTCATCGACCTGATGATTCCTTTCAATAAGGGTGGAAAGATCGGCCTCTTCGGAGGTGCGGGTCTGGGCAAGACCGTTTTGATTCAGGAGCTCATCCGAAACATCGCTGTTGAAGCCTCTGGTGTGTCGATGTTTGCCGGCGTGGGCGAGAGAACGCGCGAAGGCAACGACCTCTGGCTGGAAATGCAGCACGCGAAGTTCACGGACAAAGACGGCGTCGAAAAGTCGGTTCTCGACAAGACAGCCATGGTGTTTGGTCAGATGAACGAGCCGCCAGGAGCTCGACTTCGAGTCGCTCTTACCGCACTCACGATGGCAGAATACTTCCGCGATGAAGTCGGCAGCGACGTTCTGATCTTCATCGATAACATTTTCAGGTTCGTGCAGGCAGGTTCAGAGGTATCAGCGCTTCTCGGCCGAATGCCTTCTGCTGTGGGTTATCAGCCAACGCTGGCCACTGAAATGGGCTTGCTCCAAGAGCGCATTACCTCCACGAAGAAGGGTTCGGTTACCTCTGTTCAGGCGGTTTATGTCCCCGCTGACGACCCTTCGGACCCGGCCCCGGCGACCACCTTTGCCCACTTGGACGCTTACGTGTATCTCGATCGTGCCATTGCTTCCAAGGGTCTATACCCGGCGGTCGATCCGCTTAACTCCACGTCGAAGAATCTTGACCCTCGAGTCGTCGGTCAAGAGCACTATGACGTTGCGCGGCGAGTCCAGCAAACGTTGCAGCGATATAAGGAACTGCAGGACATCATCGCGATTCTCGGCATCGACGAATTGTCCGATGACGACAAGACGCTCGTAGCTCGTGCGAGAAAGATCGAGCGCTTCCTCTCGCAGCCAAACTTCGTTGCGGAGCAGTTCACGGGTAATCCCGGACGCTACGTGACCATCGAAGAGACGGTCGCGGCATTCAAGGAACTCGTTGAAGGCAACCTCGATGACATTCCTGAGCAGGCGTTCCTCTACTGCGGCGGCTTGGAGGACGTTCGCGAGAAAGCTGCAAAGCTTCGCGCGATCAATGCCTAGCAAATATTAGTAGTCCGTAGCCAGTCGCCCAGCCTACAGAAACTGGGTACCGGCTACTGATCCCTTCTAAACAATGGCAAGAGAATTTACTTTATCGGTTGTCGCTCCGGACCGCTCAGTGGTCGAAGCTTCAGTGCAATCCGTCGTGGCACCAGGCGTCGAAGGCTATTTCGGCGTAATGGCTGGGCACGAGCCTACGATTGCCGCTTTGCGACCGGGAATTCTGGAATATCTCGACGCATCGAATCAGAGGCGATACGTTTATACTGGGGGTGGCTTCGCTGAGGTCACCGGGGAGCGGGTGACCATTTTAGCGGATGACGCCGCACCAGCCAGTGAGATCGACATCGCAGAAGCAGAAAGGCGGCTCGAAGAAGCTCGTAAAGCTCTGCGTGGAGAATCGAGCGAGATCAGCAGTCAGAACGCAGTAATCGAGATGGATCGCGCAATCGAACGTATTCGCGCAGCCCGCATCGGCCGGTAGACACGTTCCGTGCGAGAAACGGTCTCGACTTGCCAAGGTGAATCGTCTAAAGCCTAAATGCGACGATTCGCCTTATTCTTTCTCCCATGGCTACTGCTCGCCTGCTCCAGTGGAGCGGCACAGAAGCCAGTCGTTAAGCCAGGAACTTACGACAAAACGATTGCTGAGGGCAAACTCAGTCGCACCTACAAATTAGTCGTTCCTAAAGGTTACGACGGACGCCATGCCCTTCCCTTGGTCATTCTGCTTCATGGCTGGACCTCGAATGCCGATCAGATCCTGGCAATCACTAAATTCGGGGACAAGGCCGATAAGGAGTCTTTCTTTCTGGCGGTTCCCAATGGCACTGCAGGGATTGGACAGGCGAGGGGATGGAACGTCGGCTTTCTCGACCTGGGCGCAGCCGGAATCGATGACGTCAAGTTCGTTAGCGACATCCTCGATGCGTGCGAACGAGACTTGATGGTCGATTCGAAGCGGATCTATGTGACTGGACATTCCAATGGAGCGATGCTCGCGCATCGGATTGGTGCCGAACTTGGCAAACGCATTGCAGCGATCGCCCCTGTTTCAGGTTCAGTTGGGATGGGTCAAACCCTGATCGGCAAGCCGGTGGCACCTGTGTCCGTTTTGATTATTCACGGGGATCAGGACGAAACCGTCGCCTATGACGAGAAAGCCAGGGCCTTTCTAATGAGCATCTCAGCGGAGAAATCAGCCAAGTTTTGGGCGGATGCCAACAGTTGCACATCCGCGGTTCAATCCAGGTTTGGTAAAAATCGACTCGAACGGTGGATTGGCGGTAAAGGGGATACGCAGGTCGAGTTCATCACCGTCGCAGGAGGACACCACGCGTGGCCAACTGATCCCTTCAACGCGACTGATGCGATTTGGGATTTCTTCCGAATGCATCCGAAGCCCTGAATAGGGAAGTCAGAGACTAAGGCGCGAGAGGATAGTGCCGAACTGCAAATAATTCATTCGTTCTGATGAACGACACCAGCAAGCCGCGCTTAAGTGGAGCCTTCCGGCACAGCTGGGAGTGATATTCCAAGATGGCCTGCTCCTTCTCGTCCTCCGTCTCGCTTGGTAGCGGCAGGACTTCCCAAGTCGACAGATCATCGTGTATTCGAAGTGGCGTAGAAAGGGGCGAATCGGGTTTGAAGCTGTCCGGATCGGGGGACCGCCGACAGTGGACGACGAAGAAGAGGACGTCCATCGGCGTGGAAGATGCGTATGCGAGCCTTTCAATTGCCCGACCGACGGTCGCATGATCTGGATGGAAATCGAGCGGGTGAGTTCCTATAACCACGGTCGGGCGAAAAGCTGCTGTGATGCGTTGCAGTCGAGGGTAAAAGTCGCGGGCTCCGTTTAGATACCCATCTGGAAGGTCGAAGAACGTGATCGCAGAACTCGGCACCCCAATTTTAGCCATCGCGTGGGTGAGCTCCTGATGCCTAACGCTCGCCTTTCCTCGGAGCGATCCGTCCGTTGCGACGACAATCTGAACCGCCGCATGTACGCGGACCGCCATTGACAGATAACCGGCTGCTCCAATGGTCTCATCATCAGGGTGGGGGGCGACAACCAGAACTCGGTCGGCAGCCGTTGGGAGCGTTAAAGCGCCGAAGAAACGGGTGTGGAGCAGGGACAGGAAAACGGCCGGAATGAACATGTTGCCGCAATTTATAACCTAGCTCGCAAAAAACTGGTTCCAAAGATCTAAGTTGCACGTAACGAGGAGCCGCACGTCTCGTCCAAACTCTGCAAAGTCATGAAAATTGTAACTAATCTCGCTGTCGTCGCGCTCGGCATTACCCTCTTCGGCGGCGCGGTTGCGTTCGTAAATCGCCCGACTGATGGTGATCTGCTCAAAACAAAAGCTAAAGCGGCGGTGAACACCCTTGAGGCGCAGCTGCAACGGAGATTTCACGACCGGAACAATGTGAGCTTTGGCATGGAGAGAGTGGTCCGAGTCGGTCGCCGATTACACTTTGACGTGGTGGCCGATCGCAGTTCGCTCGGCATGCTCGATCAGTTGGGCAACCGACTGCCTGCCAAACGCACAGATAAAGGAGTTCTTTACCAAATTCCTTCAGGCGAATGGCGGGCCGCCGACAAACTGCCTCGCATGATGCACGCGGAGAATGAAGAGGAGCGCGAGGCGATCAAGACTCTCAACCAGTCGGGTCTCAACATTGCTATTTATACGGCAGGGCGCTTTGATCCTGTCGGCAAAGCTCTACGAGTGAGAGGACCCGCTTTTCTCGACTACGACAACCTTGAACTTCCTTCGAAGTCGGAGTTGTCGGCGGTAGCGACCGAAGCATGGAAAAGTGGTGACGAGAGCGTCACAGTAGGGAAGTGGACATTCCTGATCGGCCGGGTCGCCCTTGACGATGAATCTTGCCTCGGATGTCATCAGGCGAACGACCCATCCAGGAAGCCGGTAAGGGTGGGCGAGACTGCCGGGCTGTTCATGATCGCAGTTCAACCGAAGTCTTAACGGAACCGAGGTATAATAAGCCTCTTATCGGGGCGTGGCGCAGCTTGGTAGCGCATCTGCTTTGGGAGCAGAGGGTCGCACGTTCGAATCGTGTCGCCCCGACCAAAATTTTTTGCACCTAAGATTTTCTCTATCGTGCACCGGCGGTTCAATTCACATGAGCATTGATCCCGAACCGCTATAATTACTCAATCTATGCCGACTAGCACTGATCGCGTGATACCCGGTTGCGACTTCTTACACACAACGCCTGAACGCACCTTTATTCCCGAGGATTTCAGCGGCGACGAACTGCTGATGATCGAAACGGCCGAGCAGTTTTCGCGGGGCGAGATCATTCCAGTATTGGACCGGCTTGAGCATCAAGAAGAGGGACTGATGCCCAATCTGATGCGAAAGGCTGGCGAGCTCGGACTTTGCGGTGTGGATGCTCCTGAGCAGTATGGCGGCCTTGGCTTGGGCAAGAACCTTGCTGCACGTATTCTTGAGTATCTTTCGCTCGACGCTTCATTCAGCGTCACCTTTGGCGTGAGCACAGGGATCAGCCAAGTGGCTTTGCAGTGGTTTGGCACTGAAGCTCAGAAGCAGCAGTATCTCCCCAGGCTTTCCAGCGGAGAATGGATCGGCGCCTATTGCCTCAGCGAGCCGAACAGCGGCACAGACGCCCTCTCAGCTTCAACTCGGGCAGAGCGCCGAGGGGATAAGTGGGTCTTGAATGGCACGAAGATGTGGATCAGCAATGCCAAATGGGCGGACTTCTTCCTGGTCATGGCGAAGATCGATGGGGAGCAGCTGAGCGCGTTTCTGGTCGAGCGAACCATGCCCGGCGTCTCCATTTCGCGAGAGGAGCACAAGATGGGCCTAAAGGGATCTTCGACAGCGCGCGTGCTGCTGGAAGATGCCCAAGTTCCACTTGAGAATTTGCTGTATGAGCCTGGCAGGGGCCATGTTGTGGCCTTGAACGCCTTGAACATTGGTCGTTTCAAGCTCTCAAGCATGTCGATCGGTCCGACACGGTCCGCAATCGGACTGGCAGCGCGCTACGTGCAAGAGCGGAAGCAGTTCGGTCAGAGCATTTCAAACTTCGGTCTTATCAAGAAGAAGTTCGCGATTATGGCCTCGTTGTTTTTCGCGGCTGAAAGCATGATTTATCGCACTGGTGACCTTCTCGATCAGCGCTTTGCAGAGGTTGACGGAACGAGCGAGAGCACTCGTAAGGCTGCTGAAGAGTATGCGGTCGAGTGCAGCTGCTGCAAGGTGTTCTCAACGGAGGCGGAGTCGATCATCGTCGACGAGGCGCTGCAGTGCTACGGTGGCTACGGCTTTACGGAAGAGTTCCCAATCGCCAGAATCTACCGGGACGCTCGTGTCAGCCGAATCTACGAGGGCACAAACGAAATTAATCGTGTGTTCATAGCTGATCGCCTACGGCGAAAAGGGATCACTTCGACTTCGGGCGACTCTTTCATCAGCACGTTGTGCGGTCAGGCGCTTTCTCGGGCCGAGAACGATCAAATTCTCGCCGGGGCGACCAGCGACCTGGTGATCCTCGATTACGCGGAACAGTCGGCCCGGCTTCGGGCCGCTCGGTTGGGAGGGTTACACCAACAGCTGTACAACTGCTTCCTCGTCTGGGCCAACGCCCGAGCCACTGAGGCTTTCCAGATCGCGACAGGTGAGGCGGTGCAGGTGCCCGCAGCACCGGCGATCGACTGGAATTCCATTGCTCAGGCAGTCTACGAAAAGAAAGCGCCGCTTTAACGATGGGAGCCAATCGATTCTATGAAGAAGGCGAAGCTGAGGAAATCCTTCGCCGGGCGATCAAAAACTCTGATACCGCTCGCTTCGATCGCGACCGCTTGCGCTCCATGGCTTCTGAGCTCGGCATCAGCGATGAAGCCCTGGCTTCTGCTGAAGAGGACTTGGCTCGTGAAAAGCAGGAGCAAGCGGTTCTTAACGATGAAGAGGCGCTTCGAAAGCGCTGGCGTTCCTACCGTGTCAGCCATTTCTTTGGCGAACTGTTCAAGTTTGTCGGAATCAACGCTCTGATGATCGCCATCTGGTACTTCGCCGGTCGTGGCAGCTTTTGGCCAGGATGGATTCTTCTTTTTACGGCATTCGGTTTGTGGGGTGATCTATCCCGCCTTATTGCCCCAAGTGATTCTCAGTTCCAAAAATGGAGGCGGAGCAACGTCGGCATCCAGTTTCCGCGAGAACAGCGTAAGGAAGTTTTCGGATACATCGATCAGATGCAACAGCAACACAAGGCGTTGCGGTCCGATTCGCGAGGGTATGTTGGACCGGAAGGTCAGCGGAGACTCGTGAGCTTGATCAAGCAGAAGTTCGCCCTAACGTCCGAAGATGCCAAGGATCTCGTCGACCTCTACTTTGCCTCAAGTGAACCTTAAGGGGGAGGGAACTCGCGACATGATCAAGTTTGAAAGAACGGAAGAGGGGCTTCAAAATGCCCTTGCCGCGCTTGCTTCGGCGCGCCACGACCAGGATATCAACCAAGAGGGCGAGCTGTTGCTCCAGCTCTCTTGGTTGGTCAAGTGGGTGCGTTCAGATACTGACCAAGAGCCTTTCAAGCGTTCCCAACAGTTGGCTAGAGATGCAATCGCCGTATTTAGATCTTCCGGAAATCAGCGTGGTTTGGCTAGGGCGCTGATCGCCGCTTGCCCATTGGCCCCTCCCGAGGTTCAGAAACGTCAATTTGATGAAGCGGAATTTCTGGCTCGGGAGCTGAACGACGAACTTCTTCTTGGGCACGTGATCGCCGCCAAATCTCGGAGTCTCGGTTTCGTGAGCAGGACCGAGTGTGAGGAGTTTGCCCGCGAGGCACTGAGGATTTACCGCAAGTACGGTCATGATTCCGGCGCGGCTGGCTGTCTGTTCCGGCTCGCAATCGGAAGTGGCACCGACCTAGAAAAGCGGAAGTACGCGATAGAAGCTTACGAACTTCATATGAAAGCAGGCAATCCAGACGAAGCTGTGCGTTCTCTTACCATCGCGATGATGAACTGCAATTCAAATGCCGAGAAAGTCGCGCTAGAACCACAGTGGCTTAGGGTGATGGAGACTTCGAGAGGGATGACGCGGACATGCTACGGGCACCTCGCTCAGATTGCTGTTGCCAAAGGCTCGGAATCTGACGCTCACCACTACTTGGCTCTTGCGCGACAGCTTGAGGATGACAGTACCGTCACCCGTTACGAGCAGTGGGAATCGGACGTCGATCTGATGAAGAGCTTGATCTCCCTTGCCCACTCCTGCGGCAACAAAGAGCTTGCCGACAGCCTTGGCGAGGTCCTTAACCAATTGTTGCAGGAACGGCCAACCGAGTAAAACCTCAGCCCCAGTTCAGACTTGTCTCCTGCCGTTTTCGATTACGACTTGGGGCTATCCTCAGATTTCGCCACGACGGGTGCTTCGGAACGCGCTTTGCGGAATTGGGCAATGGAATCCAGGGCCTCCATCACCTCGACCGGCAGGGCCATGATAACCGTATTGGACGAAGTTGGGCCGAGACCATCTAAAGTTTGAAGAGTTCGAAGCTGCATGGCACCAGGCGAGGAGGCCATGGTGAGGGCGGCGGCCGCGAGATTTTCCGCAGCCATTCGGTCACCTTCGGACTTGGTGATATTAGCCCTCTTTTCGCGCTCCGCCGCGGCTTGGCGGCTCATCACTCGCTTTAGGTCCTCGGGGAGAAGAATGTCTTGAATTCGAATTCCGTCGACCATTAGACCCCAATGCTCGGTCTCTTTGTCCGTAAGGGTCGCGATCTGACTGCCAATTTCCTCCCGCTCCACAAGTAGTTCGTCTAGCGTGCGGCCGCCAATCACGTCACGCAGAGCGGAACGGGCGAACTGAGTGATCGCGAGAAAATAATCCTGGACAGTGATCACCGCTTGATCCGGCTTGACCACTTTCATGAATAGCACCGCATCAATGGCGACGGGCACGTTATCCCGAGTAATCGCCTCTTGGCGCGGGATATCGAGAGTGATGAGGCGCATATCCACGTGTTTGCTTTGCTCGATCAAAGGAGTTAGAAAATAGATTCCGGGCCCGCTCGTGCGCACGTACTTGCCGAATCGAAACACCAAAGCCTTCTCCCATTGCGCAGCGATTTTGAGGGCGCTCGCTATGATAATCGCGAGGAAGACGAGGCCACCCACGAGTAGCCAATTGGCCGTGCCAGCTTTGATGGCGTCTCCAAAGAGGAGCCATCCGCCAACCATGAAGAGAATGAAGACGATTGTCGACAAATAGTTGACAATAAGCACGCTGCCTGATCTTGGTGTGTACATTCTGGGTGGAACCGTTGGCGCAGACGGATAGAACACGTCCCGCCCCTGAGGAAGGTTTTGTGCCTGCTGTTGCTGCTGCTGGAGATCGTTCAGCATTTTCTGAAGGCCCATCAAACAACTTTACAGTGTTTTGGCGGAATGGGGTTGCAGCCGCGCACAATAAGATATGCGCGTCATTATGCTGTCATGGGAATACCCGCCTCGGGTCATTGGTGGAATCAGCCCTCACGTGCATGATCTAAGCCAGCAGCTCGCACAAAAAGGTGTCGAGGTGCACGTCGTGACCAAATGTACGCCATCTGCTCCTGAAGAAGAGGTGCAAGCGAGCGGCGTCCACGTACACCGTGTTCAACTCGCCGAAGAACCGAACGACTTCTTGCACGAGATACAACTGCTTAACGACGCGACCGAAGATCGAGTCCGCGATCTCCTCGAGCACTGGCGCCCAGGTGGCCAGCCGACACTATTCCACGCGCACGACTGGCTATCCCTCGATGCCGCGCGAGAGCTGAAGTACGAGTATTCGCTGCCAATGATCGCCACGGTTCATGCAACTGAGATGGGCCGGCATGGAGGCATTCACGGCAGTACAAGCAAGTACATTCATGAGCAGGAATATTGGCTCACCTATGAAGCCTGGCGAATTATCGTCTGCTCGGAATTTATGAAGGAAGAGGTGCATCGCCAATTCGACGCCCCTTACGACAAAGTCGATGTTATCTACAACGGCGTCGAAGCGGACAAGTTCGCGTTCGAGTGGACCGCCGAGGAGCGCGCGACGCGCCGGGCGCAGTTTGCACGACCTGACGAGAAAATCGTCATCTACGTCGGCCGATTTGTTCGAGAGAAGGGCATTCAGGTGCTTCTTAATGCCGCGTCGGTGGTGCTCGCGGAGGAGCCGAACACCAAATTCCTGATCGTTGGAGGCGGCAATCGCGAAAAGTTTGAGCGCTTTGTCGGTTGGACGAGTCTTGAGGACCGGGTGGTGTTCGTAGGCTTCACGGCAAACCGTGCCCTTCACCAGCTGTACAGAATCGCAGACGTCGCAGTTTTCCCGTCGTTGTATGAACCCTTCGGGATTGTCGCGCTCGAGGGCATGGCAGCCGGAGCGCCGGTTGTTGCATCCGATGCGGGCGGCTTGAGGGAGGTCGTGCAGCACGACGTTACCGGGACTCTGTCCTTCGCGAACAATCCTGAGTCCCTCGCCTGGGCGATTCTTAGGGTGCTCAAAGATCCAGAACGGGCCGCCCGCCTCACGGAGCAGGCCCAGCTTCGATTGAAGGCCGACTTCGATTGGTCGCACCTCGCCAACCAGACAATGGAGGTTTATGAGCGGGTTTGGAACGAGTTTCTCTCATCCTACTGGGCAGAGCGTACGCTGTGGCCGGTGGCACCCGGTGCGGAAGAGCGCGCCGAGGCAGCTGGCGTACGCCAGAAGGCAGCGGAACACATTGTCACTCAACGTGGCGTGCCCGAGCTGCCAGAGCCCATCGTGAAGCCCGAGCCTTTGGTCGCTCACGAGAAACTAACGGAAGATATGCTCGGCGGGGACTAGCCCAGACCCGGCTCATATGGCTGCTCACATCGCGTCGAGGTTAAGACTTCGAGGAGCGCAGGCTTCTAGCCTGCATAGGGTTCGCAGGCATCCTGCCTGCGACTGGCAGAACTCCATTTGAAGTGCTTAGGATCGGCACAGAGTCTGGCTTTAACTGGATTCCACTCGATGTATTTAGCCCCGTGCAGGCTCGAAGCCTGCGCTCCGAAGAGGCTGAATCGAACCCCGGACAGGATGGCAGACTGCGCTCCGAAGATGCGACGAGAGGGAAAAGGGAAGTATGGTAGCGGCGACCCGACTTGAACGGGTGACCTAACGGGTATGAACCGTTCGCTCTAACCAGCTGAGCTACGCCGCCAACTTCGGGAGTAATAATACTCGAAATTCGGTCCCTCATTACCAGAGGCACCGCAGAGAACTCGGCCTAGCCGTTGATCCGCTTCTCGAGCTCTTCTAACTGCTTGTCTGCTTCCGATTGCAAAGCGGCATCCTTTGCGGCGTCTCCAGTCGGGGCAGCTCCGTTAGAAGCTGAGAGGGAGATACTCTGAGTCTGCTCTTCTTGCGCAGGAGCCGAGCCCATTCCTAGGCGAGCCTCCAACTGCTGCAGCGCTTCCTCAGCTTCGGTATCCACCGCGCTGTCCTGCAAAGCCATCAGCTTGCCCTGCAGAGATTCGGAATACATCTCTTGGCGGGCAGATGCCTCGCTCTGGGCCATCCGAATTCTCTCTTGCGCTGCGCCAAAGCCTTCAAACTGATTCTCGAAAGTGAGACCGTCGAGCGCCTTGGTGATAGAGCTCTGAATCTGCGCTTGCTTCCACTGCGCCTTCATGGCCAACGCTTCGGCTGTCTTCTTGCGAACCTCCTCGTCCTGGCGTCGAATGGCAAGCTTGACCGCCTCGACGGTTTGGAGGGCTTGATCATAGCTGGTTTGAAGCTGGGCGACAACGTTGTCGTTCGTGATCTTCTCGCGCATCATCTGAGCTGCAATGTCGCGCTTTCCTTGCTTGAGGGCAAGAGTCGCCTGCTTCTCAAGCTCAGCGCTCTTCTTCTTTGCTTCGGCCAGCATCCCTTCCAGGCGATTCTTTTGCGTAATCGCCTGCACGGCCTTCTCTTTATTGGCGATCAGCGTCGCCTGCATGTCGCGCCGAGCCTGATCGAGCATGACCTCAGGGTCCTCGATCTTGTCCATCGTCTTGTTGAAAAGACCCTTTAGCCAATTAAAAAAACGCTTCATCAGATGTGTCCAAAGAGTTGGCGCGAAACTCCGACCGTATTATACACGCAGGTTCAAATTCGCGGGTTGCCCAAGAGCCCATCCGAGATCATTCAATGGGGACGGCGACCTACTGAGAGCCGCCGCCAAAGTTGCCAAGGAGGCCCTTGGCCTGATCTTCCAAGCCACCCAATCCCGCTTTTCCAAGCCAGCCGGGTATCTCCGAGGCATGGTTCTTTATGAAGTCGGCGACCTTTGCGGCCGTCTCTCTATCAATGCCAACTTTGGCGACCAACTGATTGACGAGTTCTTCCACACGTATTAGATGTCATAACCACGGAATTGTTGCCCTCAATTGACGCCCAGCTGCTCGAGCTCAGCCTCATATTGTTTCTTCGCATCTTCGATGTTCATCAGCATCTTCTCAATGGCAAGAATCGGATCGCCGGTGTAGGGCCAGATAAAACTTTCGCGGGTTAGATACGCTTCCCGGTTCTTCTTACCCACGATGCTGAATATCCGACCGGGGATGGCGCCACGATCCTTAAACTGCACCGATATCCGACCGCCTCGCGCGTCCAACTTTTCGACTCCGAGCGTGCGGGCCCGCATGCGCTGCCCCATAATCGCGAATGCATGGCTCACCTCTTCGGTGGGGTGCCCATACCGATCCTCTACCTCAGCCTGAACCGCTCCAAGCGTCTTCTCGTCCCGCGCACCCATCATGCGCTGATAGTAGTAGAGCCGCTGAGCCTGGTCCTTGATATAAGTGTCGGGGAGGAGAGCGACGACCGGCACCTCGAAAGAGGGAAGAGGTTCCAAGGCTTCAAGCGGATCTTTGACTTCTTGCCCCTTTTCGCCGTCAGGAGCATCCACAGTATTTTTCAGTTGAGCAACTGCTTCGTTGATCAGCTGGGTGAACAGCTCATACCCCACGTTCGCCATCGTGCCATGCTGCTTCGCCCCCAGCAGCTCGCCTGCGCCTCGAATCTGCAGGTCGCGGAACGCAAGCGAATAACCCGAACCAAGAGTCGAGAACTCCTGTAAAGCTTGCAAGCGCTGCATGGCATTCTCATTAAGCTCTTTGCCGCTGTTATAGAGCAGGTAGGCATAGGCTTGGCGATCAGAACGACCTACCCGGCCTCGTAATTGATAGAGTTGTGACAGACCTAGTCGATCGGCCTGCTCGACAATGAGTGTGTTGACATTCGGTATGTCGATGCCAGCTTCGATAATCGTGGTCGACAGCAGGATGTCGATTTCACCCTTGATGAAGCCAATCATAATCGGCTCAATTTCCTTCTCATGCATCTGGCCGTGGGCCACTCCGATCCGCGCAGTCGGCACCAGCTTGCGCAGCTTCTCGGCAATATGGCCGATGCCCTCGACTCGGTTATAGACGTAGAATATTTGTCCCCCGCGAGCCAGTTCCCGCAATACCGCATCGCGAACGACTTCACCCGAGTAAGGTCTCACGAACGTCCGGATCGGCAGCCGCCCCGGAGGCGGATCGTTTATCAGCGACATCTGCCGAATGTCCATCAGGGCCATGCTAAGGGTGCGCGGAATAGGCGTTGCCGACATCGTCAGCACGTCGATCTCCGTCCGCAGTTTCTTCAGCATTTCTTTCTGCTTGACCCCGAACTTCTGCTCCTCGTCGATGATGCAGAGCCCCAAATCCTTGAACTCAACCCCCGTTCCAAGTAGGGAGTGCGTGCCCAAGATAATGTCGAGTTCCCCCGCTTTGAGCTTCTTCAGTTCCTCCTTCTTCACGTCGGAATGGGTATAGCGATTGAGGAGGCCAATCCGCACCCCGAACGGCTCCAGACGCTCGGCAAAGTTACGCGCATGCTGTTCGCTCAGGATCGTCGTAGGACATAGCACCGCAACCTGCCGGCCATCCTGCACAACCTTAAAGGCAGCGCGAATCCCTACCTCGGTCTTCCCGAAGCCGACATCGCCGCAGACCAAGCGATCCATTGGGTAGGGAAGTTGGAGATCACGTTTAGCGTCCTCGATAGCTGCATGCTGGCTGGGAGTTTCCACCCAAGGAAAAGTCCCCTCCATCTCGTGCTGGAAGGGCGAGTCAGGAGGAAAAGGACGTCGCTGAACTCGCTTACGCTGGGCGTACAGCTTAACGAGGTCGCGAGCGAACTCCTTCGCCTCCTCTTTGGCTTTTCCCAATGTGCGCTGCCACTCACCTCCAGTGAGCTTGTTTAGCTTCGGATTGGTATCGCCAGGATTGAGATATTTCTGGATGCGGTCCAGTTGGTCGGCCGGCACAAACAGCTTGTCGGGAGCCTGATATTCGACGTACAGGTACTCCTTCTCAACGCCTTGCTCCTCTCGCTTGATCAGGCCGCGAAAGATGCCGATGCCAAAATTAATGTGGACCACATAGTCGCCCGGCTTTAAATCGAGGACCGTCGCCACTGGCGCGCCCTCCATAAATCGCTTCTGAGGCAGCTTCAGCCGGGCCACTCCAAACAGCTCACCATCGGTAACCACGGCCAGTTTCAGGTTAGGAATAATAAAGCCCGCGCCCAAATTACCGTCGGCAAGATATGCTCCCGAGGGCAAGTGATGCTCCTCGCCCTCTTCCGGAGCGGACCGAACAAAGAGCTCGGTCTGAGCTAAAACACTCCGGGCACGGTTCGGCTGATCGGTAGAAAAGAGAAGCGTGAACTCGTCCCGCTGCCAATTCCGCAGGGTGAGACTGAGGTGTTCCGCCCGACCGCGGTAGGGCTCCAGCGAAGAAGCGCCAATTTCATACTGGCCGGGCAGTTGAAGCCAGCTTGGCAGGGCATTCATTGAACTCAGGGTCAACGTTCGCCCCCCCGAATCTTCCATAAAGCTCCCAAGATGCTCCGGCGGCAGCATAAAGTCGCTGACGTAGGACTGCAGGATTTCTCCTCGCCGAGTGCGCGACTCCAACGCCTGCCCAAGTTCCTCCTCCGCCCGTGAGACCACCGATTCGAGCTCCAGGGGTTCATCGAGTACGATCAAATCACCTTCTTTCAGCAAGTCGATCGCGCAGCCACTGTCAGGATGGAGCAAGGGCCGGTAAAGGTCTAGCCGATCGAAGTACTGCCGCTGGGCAAGGGCCTCCGCATCCCCCTTCACCATTTCCTCCAAGTGATGGGCAGCCTCGTCGTCAAGGGTCGCCTTCTCCCTTTCCAGCGAGTCCAGCAGTAGCTCCCGGTAATCTGCCCCGCCCGCCGTGTACAGCGTCTCCCGCGAAGGAGCCAGGTTGATCTGTGGAATCACCCCGACCGATCTCTGGGAGTTCGGATCGAACAAGCGAATGCTCTCCACCTGATCGCCAAACAGCTCGATCCGCATCGGCAGGTCTCGCCCCGCCGCGAAGATGTCAATAATGCCGCCTCGCCGACTAAACTGCCCCGGAATTCGCACGGGTTCCTGGGGTTCATAGCCGAGTCCCACGAGCTGATTCAGCAGATTGTCTGAGTCGATTTCGTCGCCTGGCTGGATGGAAATGAACGACGATTCCAAGATGTCCCGAGGCAGCGTGCGTTCCAGCACCGCCTGAGGGGTAGCCAAAATGATCCAAGGCTTGTCCTCGGTAAGCGCTCTCAAAGCTCCGAGCCGATCCGAAAGCGCGATATGCTCGGGCGCCGCATCCTCGAAGATTGCTGACGTTCCCGAAGGAAGTCCGCAGATCAAGTCTGGATCAATCCCAGCGAGCACCAGCTTCGCTTGCCAAGCAAGGGCACGCTCGTAGTTCGGGGTGACGATAATGGTTTTCCGCGGATGGCTGGTGTACGCGGCGGCAAAGAGGAAGGCACGCGCTTCAGGCGCGACCGTTTGCCACTCGCAGGACTGCTCCAATGCAAGTGGTGCAGCTAATTCGCTCACCTGACTTAAGCGCCGCGCCCATTCGGCGATTCGCATCTA
>JAEVZK010000125.1 GCA_023392285.1 Armatimonadota bacterium
GTTGTAAAGCATCTTTCCCCAGAACACCGCATGAGGCCGAGCGACTAGGCGGAGCAGATCTCCCGTGCCAAGTTCTTCCTCAGCCGTAAAGGTCCGCGGTAAAGCAATCATCGAGTTGAAGAGCAGCACGACCCAAAATAGAGCCGCCGCGTTTGTTGGATCGAGTGTCACGCTTGCGGTGGCGAAGGAAATCGCCACGACTGCGAAGACACCGAAAAGAGCTGAAGTTAACAAACCCGTCTTCGACCGAAAATCGGCGCGCAACTCTTTCGTAAAAATTGCCTTGATTTCCCGGCTCCAGCTCCCACCCGAACTCAACTTTCCAGCTCCAGTTCGCACGTCCCAAGCCTCCGCTCAGCCGGATCGTTCGTTGCGATCACGAGGACTCCCTGGGAACGCTGCTCTGCGCAAATCGACTCGATCAAGCTCTTCCCAACCTCGTCCAGCCCTGCTCCAGGCTCGTCCAAGAGCAGAATCGCAGGCTTGGGCTGAATCGCCAGGGCTAACTTAAGCCGCGTCTTCATGCCCGTCGAAATTTGCGACGCCTGCAGGTCACGCGCCGCAGTCAATCCAACCCGCTCCAGCAACGCAACTGCATCCGCATCGATTCCGCGCAGATCTCCGGCCAACTCCAGATGCTCTCTCAGGGTAAGCGCCGGATAAAGGGACATTTCTAACGCCGCGAAGGAGAGTCCGGTCCGGCGGTCGTCCACTGAGTGCACGATTCGGCCCTCGCTGGGGGCCAAGAGTCCGGCCATCGCCTTCAACAGCGTCGACTTGCCAGAGCCATTCCGGCCAAGAATGATGAGGGCATCGCCCCTTCCGAGTTCGAACGAGAGGTTGCGAAACAGCCACCTCGCTCCGTAGCGCTTTCCCAAGCCGTCGACTTTCAGCAACGCGACTGAGTTTATCCGTTCGCTCGACACCCTTCAAGGTCACTATCAACTTCCCCGGCAACCGTAGGCACTTCGGTCCGATCTTAATTGCTAAACGCCTTCCAAGATAGAAGATTTTCGAGAAAGCAGCATGTTCGTGTTATCATTTCGCCATGATCCACTTGCAATCTTCTAGCGCTGATTTCAAGAGGAAAGCCCTGGCGCGAAGCGCCAGTGGTCGCAACGACACGTTGCGCCGGAAATCTCGGCATATCGCGTAGGCTACGACCCTTCGGGTTAGGCGCGAAGCGCCTGTAGCCGCAACGACACGTTGCGCTCGACATGTCGCCGAGGCTACAGCCCTTCGGGCAAGGCTCTTTGCTTTCACTTTGGTCGAGCTCTTAGTGGTCATTGCGATATTGCTTATCCTCGCGGGTTTGCTATTTCCTGTCTTTGCGCAGGGGCGCAAGTCTGCGCACAACACGGTATGTGCTGCGAATCTGGGCAACATTGCAAAGGCAGTACATCTCTACGTAGCCGATTCTGATGACGCATACCCACCTGTAGTTGAGCCTTATCTTGTCAACTTTTTCGAACAGGTGGGCGAGGAGCACGCGAAAAGTTCTGAAGACCTCCCCTCAGCTTTACACCCTTATGTGGGTAGCAATGCAGTCTTTCGCTGCCCACGAGATATCGGCATGAGGTATGCCGACTTTCTCCAATTCGATAGCACTCAGCTTCCCAGTAGCTTTGCCTCTTCAGGATCGAGCTACTGGTTTAATGAGCAACTATATTTCAGCGATGCCACAACAACCTCTGTGGCTTACCCCAGCAGCACTGCTCTCGTTAACGACCGAACTGGCGCTTGGCACGAGTTCGAGGAGGAGGGCGAGGTACCTGGAGCTCAGCAGCTTTATAAGGTGAGTAAAGACTATCGCTACAACACTGTTTTTACAGATGGACATATAAGCAAGCTAACGCCTCGGCAACTCAATGCTGCGAAGGGCGCGGTTTATGGCCGAGATTGGATAGTGAATGTTGACATACCTTAATGTCGGGATAAACGTTTTTGAAGGTGATTGAGCGTTGCTAATGAAGTTCGTTCTCACGTTATCAGTTGCAGGCTTAGCCATCACGTCAGCGTTTGCTCAATCGCTGCACTACGGAATTCCGAGGGTGACACTTAAGCGGACTGAATGGGGGCTGACCTATAACGTTCGTCGAACTGAAACGAGATCACGGGCAGACCGAGATTCCTTAGTCGAGCGAAAGCGCCGGCAATATGATGACCTCGTCAGCAAAGGGTCAGTCAGTCGCTCCAGTGCCGATCAGGTACTTGAATCGATGCGCAGCCAGCCTTTGGAGCAGGAGAGTTCAAGAACGGTGTCCTTCTTGATGTCAGAGGGCAAACTGCTCGTGCTTTGCAAGGATGCTTCCAAGCCCGAAGCGGACTGGGCGGTTCTAATGGGTGACTACACGGTTCGAAAGGGCTGGCAAGGTGGTGACAATATCACTCTTTCAAGCGAGCCCGAGCCGTACTCGTTTTGCATCACCAAATTGCCTGTTCTTCCGCTCCAGCTACCGGCCATCAATGCATTCGTCGATCTCCAGCAAGATCGAGACTCGATCATTGGACGTATGCTAACCGTTTCGTTGGGGCGGGAAGATTACTTCACCTGCACGTTGCAATTCGGAGTCGATGGACTGTTGCGCTCTGCTGAAGTTCCGGGAATCGAACGATGGACGTACGACAACTATAGCAAGGAAACCCCACCAATTCCGGCTAGAATCACTCTCGAACGACTGTACGACAAGAATGGACAGCCGCAAGTGGTAGACGTCTACACCAGATCCAAGTCCAGCGCAAAGTTTAAGGACTTCGACGATCTCATTCCAGCGAAATCAATCGCCGTGGTTGATCGGCGCTCGGATCCGGTGAGGCAATTCACCTACGTCAAAGGCAACGGCTCACTCTTGCGACAGTCACGCTCCGGCTTCCCGGTCTACGCTCAGCAGTTGCCAGAAAGGGCAAAGGGATTCCAACTCACGTTTACAGGCCTTCTGGTGGGAGCGGGATGCTTGATCCTCGCCGCCATTAGCATTATCGGACTGCTGAAGCGCCGACCAAGTATGAGAGGACGGTAGACCGCCTAGACGGGCCAAGTCTCGATCGTGACCGACTCGATCTTGTTCTGCTCTCCCGGTTTAGGATTGTCCCGACTGTCCCGAGGCAGGTTCACAATCTTGTCCACCACATCCATTCCCTCGACGACCTCGCCATAGACGGAATACTGATTGTCGAGATGGGGCGCGCGAGCAACCATGAGGAAGAACTGGCTGCCTGCCGAATTCGGATCGGAAGTCCGCGCTGCGGAAAGGATTCCGCGATCGTGAGGAATATCGTTAAACTCAGCCGGAATCGTGAAGCCTGGGCCTCCCGTGCCATGAGAGGAGCGGTCATCCTTCTTCGAATTGGGGTCGCCGCCCTGAACCATAAAGCCGGGAATCACGCGGTGAAAGCGAGTGCCGTCGTAATAGCCCTGGCGAGCCAGCTTCTTGAAGCTTTCGACATGCTTCGGCGCGACTTCTGGGAAAAAGCGAATCACGATGCGGCCTTGCTCGGTAGTCATGACCGCCACTTCGTCGCCGTCTTTGAGAGGTGTTTTGGGCATGGTTGAAGTTTAGCCCGAGAGGTAGCCTAGAAAGATGGGTACATCGGGAAAAGCATGCTTGTTAGAAGAGCCGGGACAGCCGAGCGTGGTAGGGGATATCACGATTGATTCTCCAGGTGCAAACGAAGTGCTCATCGAGCTGGTGGCGAGTGGAGTGTGCCACACCGATCTAACCGTCAAGAATCTGAACGGCAATGGTATGTCGTTCCCAATCGTGCTCGGCCATGAGGGTGCCGGTTACGTGCGAGAAGTCGGGGACGGGGTGAATCACCTGAAGGCGGGTGATCCAGTCGTGATTGCCTACCGAGCCCCGTGCGAGCAGTGTCCCGCTTGTCTTCGTGGCGATCCTCGGCACTGCTATATGGCGCTAAGGCCAGGTCCTCGGATTCACCGCGCGAGCGACGGCGTCGTCTGCTCCCAGGTTCTTCGCTGCGGCACCTTCGCCACTCATACCGTCGTCCATGCCAAGGCAGCGATCAAGATGCCCGAAGAGATGCCGCTCGACAAGGCTTGTCTTATCGCGTGCGGAGTCATTACCGGAGTGGGCGCGGCCATGAACACGACGCCTGTCTTTGCTGGCTCGCGAGTGGCTGTGATCGGCTGCGGCGGAGTTGGCCTAAGCGTGATTCAAGGCGCGAAGCTCCAGCACGCGCGTCAGATCATCGCGATCGATCTTAACGACACGAAGCTTGAGTGGGCGAAGCAGTTCGGCGCGACGGATGTCGTGAACCCCAAGAACGGCGATCCTGTGGAGGCCGTTCGCAAATTGACGGAGGACAGTTGGCATGGAGGCGTCGAGTTCGCGTTCGAAGCCACCGGCATTCCTAAATGTACGGAACAGGCGATCCGAATGCTCAGTTACGGCGGCACCGCGACGACGATCGGTTTTCCCGCCGCGACGGATTCCGTCACCCTCAACCTGGGCGATATGAGCACCGGCGTCTACTGGAACAAAGCCGCGCTAAATGTTTGCCACTGCGGAGACGCGCTTCCCTCCCACGATTTCCCGCTGATGGCCCAACTTTATTTGGACGGCAAGCTAAATCTCGATGGAATGGTCACGCGGAAAATCACGCTCAACGATGTGGAAGAAGCTTTTCATGAGATGGAG
Source organism: Armatimonadota bacterium (assembly GCA_023392285.1). Lineage (GTDB taxonomy): Bacteria > Armatimonadota > Fimbriimonadia > Fimbriimonadales > Fimbriimonadaceae > JAEVZK01. The sequence goes on from JAEVZK010000125.1 coordinate 4,659, forward strand.
ACCGGCGATGTGATCCGCAGCGTCATCATGTTCTAGTCTTTCCCATCCGCATTAGGCAATTTCCTTTTCATAGTTGGCAACAAGACCTTGTCCGTGCGCACCAGCGCGCGGCCGGTGTGCATCACGGGCATTGGGGTGCGCAGAAAATGAGTTGAGATGTGCACCGCAGCCGCTTGCGTGCACAACGAA
>JAEVZK010000158.1 GCA_023392285.1 Armatimonadota bacterium
CCCGGAGCGTCGGCATCGTAAACACAAGTTTACTGCCGACCACGCCAGAGAATGGCAGTGACCGGAACTCGCTGAGATCTGAGGTAGTCCAACGCCTAAATTGCGTTCTGTAGATCGAGCGATTGACCTTGTCAACAGCAAAGCCTTTGTCTTCTATGAACTTCCGATTGAAGAAGGCGAACCCATTCTCGAGGTGGCTCAGGAACTCTCGAAGCTCGGCTGCTCGACCGTGATCGATCAGGACCGACGGGTGATCCGCTGCTTCACTCCCGATGGAATGCCGAAGGGATTTGGCTTCCTCTAGCTATTCGTTGACTTTATTGCCCGCAGTTTCGATTCGCACCCAATGCTCCAGCGGATCGTGATGAGTTTCCGGTCGAAGAAGAATGGCATTGCCCCAAAGAGTCCGGCCACCACCCTCATAAAGATAGGTGACATGCTCAATTCCGTCCGCATCGAGCTTTCGAAAAGTATCGAAGGTGCCGTCGCTCGCCAATCCGGAGAAAATGTGATTGACGCCAGCGCCGCTCTCTTCCTTTTCCCAACGTGGATTTGGAAATTCGCCATAAACTTCCGCCCCGTCGGCAGACGAGACGATCAAATATCCATTGGCGGATTCGCTCATGGAGGTTTAGACTCTGCACCGGCCTGCTGCGTTCAGTTTTGGTAAATACCAACCGTGACCGGTACCGTCTGCGTTTGAAAGTTCCGAGAAATCGTGACCTGAATGGTCGATCCGACGTCCTTGGTCTCGATCACTCGCGCGAAATCGAGTTGATCGTTAATGATTTCATCGTCGATCTTAAGAATGACGTCGCCACTTTGCAGACCAGCCTTATTCGCAGGTGATCCAGGTCGCACGCTGTAGAGCAAAGCGCCTTTTCCAGGGAAGTCTTTGCAGTAAATGCCAATCGCCGGGTGTTGCACTCGGTGAGATGGAGAGGTAAATCCGCTCACGATTCGCCGGAGAACATCGGATTGAACGGTATAGCCAACCATCATTTGTCCCGGTCCATAGCCATTGCCTTGGAGGTTGCGCTGCAACGAGTTCTGCGCTACTGGTTTTCCTGGCGTGGCGAATTTCGGCGTTCCGACCGATTCGACCGGCTCCAGCGTCGCGTTCAGAAGACCCACAAGATGAGCATTTCGATCGAAAACCAGCGCGCCACCAATGTTCTGGGCGGTAGCCTCGAAGAGCACCTCTCCCAGGGCAAAGAGATGTCGACTTGCCAATACCGCGAGCTGCGTCTTGGAAGACATCTGCCCCTTGACTGGTCCAGCCGGCAGTACCACGAGCACGGACCCGCTCGGCGGCGTCGTGCTGGGGTCCCCCAAGCTCACAGGCTGAGCATCCGATTTCCAATTCTCAGCCTGAAGGAGCACCGTCTGGGTAGAGGGATCGGTGGACTTCCAATCAAGCACGACCATTCGACCGTCGGCTAAACGACCCTTGGTGGTGGAGGTAAATACCACGTCTTGATGAGCAAGGAAAAGGCCAGACTTGTCGATCAGTGCAGCCTGTCCCGAGGGAATACCCTCTCGCAACAGAACGACCACCGATCCCTTGACCGAATTCCAAACATCTATTTCCGTCTTGGCGAGTTGGTCGGCATTCAGCCGAGACATCGCCAAGCCAAGGTTAACCGCCAACAAGAACATTGCTTGAGCTCTCTACCTCCGTCGCCCGCTGCGCACCTGTCGCCGCATCCTTCGAACCATCGATCAAAATAATTTTAGTTGAGCCCTGCGGAGCAGAGGTTGCGGCCGCGTCGGCGCCTCCGCGAAGTGCCATACCGCTCTCCTTCGCTTGTGGCGCGGGAGCGCTCGACAGAGCCATGACTCGACCTGACTCTTCCTTGACCGGTGAGCTGATGCTATCGATGTCATCTCTAAACTGAGCCGCGACGGCAGCTTTCAGAGCGTCCACGTCAACTGTATGACGAGCACGATGAGTCCGCCGCGTGACCGGCGCCGGGCTGGATGATTCCACTGCTACAGAAGATTCGGTGGCGCTCGGAGCTTTGAAGGTCTCAGCAACCTGAGACTTACCGGCATCAAATCGTGTCGTCGATTCTGGGTGGACGAAAATGCTGTCCTCACGATGCTCGGGAGCCACGGCGACACTCCCGCCTCCACCAAATTGCTGGAAGCCGGCACTAGCGCGCATATTACGGATGGCAACAAAGCTGAACGCGAGTGCGCAGGCTGCCGCTGGCATCCAGAGCCAGCCGAGGCCACTTCTCGACTTTGGCTTCAATCCTTGTGTAAGAATCGCATCTCTCAAGCGCTCGCTGGAAAGCTGATGCTCGGGAATGTCGGCCATTGCCCGCAAACCCTCACGCATCTGGCGATACTCGAATAGAGCGATCTTCGCCTCGGGATCGTGCAGCGCTTCCTGTTCCAATGCCTGCGCTTCCTCTGGAGAGAGATCCTCGAAAGCGAGCATGGCCAGCTTATCTTCTAAATTCTTCTTCATCCCTTTTCCTCGCCTAAGAATGGCGTTATGCGGTCACGTAGCGCTCTCCTCGCTCTTAAGACTCTCAACTTCGCTCCACCCACCGTGCAATTAAGCATGCTCGCAATCTCTGAATATTCTCTTTCCTCAATATCTCTCAGAACAATCACGGTTCGGTGGTGGACGGGCAATGCGGCCAACGCTTTTCGCAAGGCTTCTTTACGTCGATCAGCCTCCAAATTTTGCACAGGATCGTCGGTATTGCCCACTGTCATCCAATCGAGGGCTCCCCCCGCTTCTTGCTGCTCGAGCGCCGTTCGGCGAGAATGCATCCGCGCCTGGTCCGTGCAAAGGTTGCTTACGATGCGAAGCAGCCAAGTCGTGAACTTGGCCTCGTCTCGGTAACGGTCCAAATTCTGATAGGCCCGCACAAAGGCTTCTTGGACGATATCTTCCGCATCGTCGCGGCGCGGAACCATCTGGTACGCAAAACGATACACGAGGGTGCGATGACGCTCGAAAAGCATCTCGAATGCCTCGTATTCCCCGTTGCGTGCGCGCCGCACGAGCGCGGCATCGCTATCCAAATCCATTTGTCGTACTATGGACGGTATATACCTTCTAAGTGTGCCTTCTACAACTGCCATCCCTTTCTAAGACCCTCTGGAAATCGGACGGCCAGCGAACCTCACCGTTACGCACTCTTAGGCCAAAGGCACGCAACTCATTTGGGAAGGAGGAGCCGATCGATCGGCTCCGGCGATTTTATTTAGGCGCGTTGGTCACGAGCCAGGTTCGAATCTTAGCTTTTTCGGATGCCGACAACTTGGTCGTTTTGTCTAGCAGTCCCATAAAGTGCGCAATCTCTTCCTTCGCTGCGGGATAACCCATATTTGTGCTAGGTTTTCCCGTTTCACGGTTAGAATCGGCCAGCTTCTTTCCATGTTTGTCGAGGACAACCATAAACGGGATGCCTGCGTCCTTGCCGCCCCAATTGTTCATCATCTCTTCGCCGCCAGCGTTCTCCTCTGACTTCTTCTCCTCGGATTCCAGCACGTCGAGGTGAACGAGCACATAGCTTGAGGCAACCTTCTTTCCTTCGTCGGACTTGGTGAGGAAGTCATCGAAGCGGTGGCACCATCCGCACCAAGAGGCATGGAAGACCACGAGAACATTTTTGTTCTGCTTCGCGGCGTCCTGATAAGCTTTCTTCATGACGGCTTCGGCCGTGTCGGCGGCCATGCACATGGCCGCAAGTGCAAAAAGGGTTAACGTGATGCAAAAGCGCTTCATGGCCTTATTATCAAGCATTTTTGCCGAGCTTGGCCATACTTCTTCCCCGATTGGAGAAATCCGACATACAATGACAATGCTGCTCATGCAGAGGTCTTTTTATGTTTGGAACTCTAGCCATTTTGTTGTCGCTGTCCGCTCCCGGTAGGGCCCAATTTTTTCGTGCGCTTCCACACGGCGATCTTAGGGAGACGCTGCCAGGTTATGTTAAGGTTAAGCTCATGCCAGAGATGGCGAAGCTGGCACGCGTTCAAAGCCGGGGAGCCTACGCAACTGAAATTGTGCCGCGCGGAAAGTTTGTTTCCCAAATCGGGGAGACAGGTTGGACCATTTGGTCAGTGCCTGCCGACACAAATGTAAAGGCGCTTGGGAATAGGCTGGAACGTGAAGGCATCGCCGCTTGTGTCGAGCCGCTCAACCGTGTTTACGCCCTCCTCGACACGCCGAACGATCCAGACTACTTAGCCGATGAAACGGATCCCGAATACATTTTGATCTTCGATGAAGGCGAAGGAAGCTTTCGGCGTGACTGGCATCTGGGCGAAACCTACGCCGATCAAGGCTGGCCAGTTTTCCCAAATCAATGGTTTACCGCCACGAACAAACCAGCCAACACCCCCACCATCGCGATTGTTGATTCAGGCGCAGACATGTCGCATCCAGACTTCATCAACGCTGGCGGTACCGGCCCTGATGTCAGTCAGGGCGGCCAATGGAAGATGAATCTGTCACAACAATTTCATCTCGGGGAGTTAGACCCAAATGGCACACCAGAAGACGCCAACGGCCATGGAACCCACGTCGCCGGTCTGGCCCTCGCCTCTGGCAACAACGGCTCGTTCGACGGCAGAGGCACGATCGGCATCGGCTACAACTGCAACGGCATGATGCTGCGTATATTCGATGATCAAGGCGTGGCCGACGATGCCAGCGCTGCCGCCGCGATCTATTACGCAGCCGACAACGGTGCCGACGTGATCAACCTCAGCATTGGCACCGAAAACTATTCCCAGCTCTTTCAGGACGCGGTCACCTATGCTTTTCAGAAGGGTTGTGTGGTCGTCGCTGCCGGTAACGAAGACGGAAACGGTGGAGGTGATCTCGGCCCGATCTATCCCGCTGCATGCGTTAGCGCGCTCGCCGTCAGCGCGAATGGTCCGGACCAACTCCCGGCAACGGGGTCTTACAGCGGCACCGGCTGGTATGTCGATGTGGCCGCGCCGGGCGGGGATGTTTTGACCGACCCGCTCTTCACCTACTTCATCATTCAGTTTGTCTACTCGACCGCAATGCGAACGGAGGGTGCGCTCTACCAGCTATCGCAATCGGGAGGCCTGTATCCCACTTACCATCTGAACTACGCCTACCTGGCGGGCACCTCGATGGCGTCGCCACAAGTGGCAGGTGCGGCTGGCCAATATCTTGGCCAACATGGCTTCGACCAGACCGATGGTTGGAACAACGTCGTCACTTTCCGCGCGATCGAATCGAGCGCGGAGGGCGTGCTCGGCGCTCCGTTTGGAGGACGGGAGGACAGCCAAGGGTACGGCTGCCTCGACGTCTACTCCCTCCTCACGAACGGCACTCGATCTGGCGTTCAAGTGGGCGGCATCAAGGGCATGCTCTACAGCGGCGGCACGCCGGTGCCTAATGCTCAGGTGCGTGCGCAGAAGGTAACCGGTGGCACAAATTACAGCTCCACCACCCACAGCGATGGGAGTTTCCGATTCGAGAGCCTGCCCCCGGGAACATACAATGTGACGGGCCTCGCCTTCGGCAATACGAAATCAAAGCAGGTATTGGTGAAACTCGGATCGGATACGCCCGGTCAGGACCTATGGATTGGCGGCTACGCCTTCGACACGACTCCGCCCACCATTGTGCGGGTGCAGGTTCCCGTGGTCAGCGCGAACAGCATCACGGTGCGCCACTGGGCGTACGACACCGAGACTGGCTTGAATAACATCAAGTTCGCCATCGGAAGCACGTCCGGCGCAGACGACATTCTCGCCGACAAGGAAATCTCTCCTGACGGACCTACCTTCCAACTGAGCGGCCTAAATCTCACCTCAGGCGTGACCTACTATCTGAGGGCGCGCTATGTGAACGGAAACGATGCCACTTCCCAGCAGGTTGTGCCTTTTTCATTTGGCACAGGCGGCACTCCCGTGCAACCGAGCAGCTACTCCATCTTCCGCGGAATCCTCCAGAGCGGAAACCTGAATTCGGTGCTGAACAGCGACGATTCGAGGCTATCTGTCTTGCCGGGACTCGTTCTGAACACGTCGGAGGCACCCGTAACGGTGATCTTCAACGGAACGTCACCGACCGGCACCGCCACCGGACTCACGGTTCGGTATGAAGCCCAAGTTTCCGTCGGAAATCTGCAGCAGCAGCTCGACCTATGGAACTACACAACCAACGGCTGGGACAATCTCGACACCCGAGCCGGAACCCTCGGCGATTCTGTTGTGACAGTGAATCCAACGAATCCCAGCCGTTACATCAATCCGACCACCCATGCGATGCAAATCAGAGCCCGATGGCATGCAGTGGGGCCGGTTCTGTCGTATCCGTGGGTGAGCCGTACCGACCAAGTCGGCTGGGTCGTCACTCCGTAACAATACGGGGAAGAAGTGGCGACACGAGTGTCGTCACTTCGTAGTTGATGGTGCCGATCTGCTCCGCAAGCTGCTCGGCACTGATCTCATCGTCGCCTTGAGCCCCTAGAAGCACCACTTCTTCCTCGGCCCTCAAGTCCGGCAGGTGGGAGACGTCGACCGCGAACATGTTCATGGCAACTCGTCCAAGCACCCGGCAACGGGTGCCACGAATCAAGACCGACCCACGGTTCGAAAGCGCCCGCAGATAGCCGTCGCTATACCCCTGCGGAATAATCGCCACCCGAGTCTCCCCCGCGGTTCGGTAGGTGAGGCCGTACCCGATCGGATATTTCGGCGGCATCAGCTTTACCTGAGCAACGTGGGTAACCCAACGCATCACCGGCCGGAGCTGCAAGTTTTCGTTTTGAGCGCGGAGCATTTCACTCGGCCACATTCCGTACGTGCCCAAGCCGATACGCACAATGGCGTTTTGCCCAAGCTCCCGTTCGTATGCCAGCGCCCCTGAAGTCGATGAAAGATGCGTCCGAAGCGTGAGCCCAGCCACTTCGATCTGCCGCATCGCGCGCCGAAAGCCGTCGATTTGCGCCCGAGCATGCGCTCGATCACCCGTGTCCTCGATATTCGCAAAGTGAGTGTAGGCAGCCACAAATTCGACGTTATCGAACTCCCTGGCTCGCTGCAAGAAGGCGTCCAGGTCTCTCTCGAGCACACCTTGTCGGCCAAGATAGATGTCCAGCTTCAGATGAACCCGAGCACGTCTTGGCATGCGCTGGAGGATTTCCAGCCGTCCCAAATCATAAACCGCCAACTCACACCCAAGCTCGACCGCCTCCGAGAGTTCGCTCGTCGCCACGTAGCCGAGAACAAGGCACGGCTTTCCACTCCACTGGCGGAGGCGGCGCAGTTCCGCCAAGTCATCGACTTGAAAATAGTCGACCTCGTCCTCGAGGATCCGAACCATCTCCTCCAGCCCGTGCCCGTAGGCGTTGCCCTTGACCACGCAGGCGATCGCGACATCCGGATGAAGCAGCTCGCGAAATTGCCGCACATTGTGAAGCGCATTTCCGCGAGACAGCTCGATACGAGTTAGCAAGGCCTAAAGGTTGTAAATTTCGGTGTACTTCTTCTTGAGGCCAGCCACATAATCCTCGGCGCCCATGGGTTTCCCAGTCACCCTAAGAATGAGATCGCGCGGCGTGTACTTCCGGCCCTGACTGTAAATGTTCTTCTGCAGCCAAGCAAGGATGGGTTCGAACTCTCCCTTTTCCATCAAAGCGGAGGTATCGCCGACCTCTGACTCCAGCTTGTTCCAGATCTGGTAGCTGAGAAGATTGCCCATCGAGTAGGTCGGGAAGTAGCCGATCGAACCCATGGACCAGTGAACGTCCTGCAAGCAACCCTCTGAATCGTTGCTTGGACGAATCCCGAGATACGTCTCGTACTTGTGGTTCCAGGCTTCTGGCATATCCTTGACCGCCAGCTTGCCGGTTAAGATGTCGCACTCGATTTCGAATCGCACCAGCACGTGAAGGTTATAAGTAACCTCGTCAGCTTCGACTCGAATCAGCGAGGGCTTCACCTTATTGATGGCGCGAGACCAAGAGTTCAGGTCGAAAGAAGACAGTTCGGGGAAACTCTCCTGCAGCGCTGGCAAATACCTAGACCAGAAACTCTTGCTCCGCCCAACGATATTTTCCCAAGTTCGACTTTGACTCTCGTGGACTCCTAAAGAGACTCCTCCGGCAAGCGGCGTGCGATCCCAAGCCGCGGGTGAGCCCTGCTCGTACATGCCGTGTCCCGCCTCATGCAAGGAGCCAAAAATCGCCGACCCGATGTAGTCCTTATAGCGAGTGGTCAGGCGAACGTCTCCCACCGACCATCCGGTGCAGAACGGATGCGGAGCGGTGTCCTGCCGACCCCGATTAAAATCGAACCCGATTTGAGTCACCAGCATTTCGGTAAACGATTTCTGCTTGGCCTCATCCCAATCACCATACAGCTTTGAGTCGTCGATCTCAGGAGCCTCGCTGATCTTCTGAACCAGTTCCACCGTGGGTGCCTTGAGATCTTCAAACATCTTTCGAACGTCGGCCGCCGTTGCGCCTTCCTCGTACAAGTCGAGCAGAGCATCGTAAATGTGGTCCTTGTATCCAAGGTGCTCGGCTTCTTCTCGAGCAATCTCAAACATCCGCTCCAACGTCGGCACAAAGCCTTTAAAGTCGTTGTTGGCGCGGGCTTTCACCCAGTCTTCGTGAGCAATCGCCGAAAGCCGCGTCTTCTCCGCTACCAACTTGGTGGGGATTTTTGTGGCCAGACTAAGATCTCGACGGGTGACCCGCAGCATCGCCGCCTGATCCTCATCGTCGGCTCGCGCCTTGTCCAAAAGCTTTTGGGTCTCGTCACCCGTGAAAAGTTCATGGGCCATCTTGCTGAGAATGCCCATATGTTCGGCTCGTGCTCCGGCGCCGCCTTCTGGCATGTAAGTCTGCTGGTCCCAATCCATCATGGCGATTGCCGCATTGAGCGCATTTACGCTGTCGAGCCGGCTCTTGAGAGCGTCGAATTCAGGTGACATTGCAGGATTCTACCGCTCGGGCAAAGTGCCGGTTCCCACCACCCTCAATGTTCATTTCCCATAAAAGGGTGAAGAGGCTTTTGATGATCGAAATAGCAACCCTTGGCATTAAAAAGTATGAATGCTGTCACATAATATAAAGTGTAAGGTCGGAAGAGCTCCGGTCGACCTCGAAATCGCCGGTAACCAGCCTAGCTCATTCCTTGGGGCGACTGGTCTGAAAGCCATCGCCCCGCCTCCGTGTTGTCACAGCCTTGCTGTTGACAAATATTACTGTACTTACGATGGATAGATGTCAGAATTAGATTTTGAGCGACTCCAGTTGATGTTCCGCCGGACAGGAAGCCTGCCCGTCCTACCAAAAACCTGCTTGGATTTAGTGAGAGCGATCGACCGGGAAAACCCATCTTCTTCAGAGCTCGAACGGATCGTGGTCTCAGATCCAGCGCTCACGGCGGAGTTGATTCGATCTGCTATGACCTCTCCCTATTCATCCCCCGTTGGCGTGGACACATCGGTTCGACAATTGATCATGATCATCGGTCTCAAGCGCCTCAGGATGATGGCCCTTGGCCTTGCTGCCCGACGCATGAGCGGCATCAAAAGCGAGTCTCAGTTCTTCGATCTTAGAGATTATAAATTCCGCAGTTTCGTGACGGCCAATCTCGCGAGATTCATCCATGCGCGTTTGCGCCATTCCGTACCGCCGCTTGATTTTGAATGGAGCAACGACGAGGTGTTCGGAGCTGCCTCTCTTTCGTTCCTTCCCCACCTTCTCATGGCACATGCATTGCCTCGAGTTTACGATCGCACGTACAACTTGGCCAAGCTCTTAAGCTCCTCATTCGAGGAAGCATTCTTCAGACAATACGGTGGATCGTTGTACGCCCTTGGAGCTTGCGCCTTGGAATCCTGGCGTTTTCCCGAACTCTTCAGCGTATCGCAACGCTATATGTTAGATCCGATCGGCCACTCGGAGCAGGCCCGCGGACTCGCGTGCATCCGCGTCGCACAGGTGGCGACCGGAAAGGACCTCATGAGAGGCTCGGTCGCGTTTACGCCCTCTGCCGCCGACGCTCTCACCCGCGATTTATGTCCTGTCGCTGAAGAAGAAGTGGAAATTGCGATGCAGCATGTCTGGGACTCCTTAGAAGATCCCGAAGAAAGTCATCTCGTCGCCAGTTAGCGCTCCTAAAACAGTTCTGCCCCCATCGCCCGCTCTACGGTTTCAACGTAGACACCGATCCGGCTTCCTGGAGGTAGCTCGTCATCGTCGAGCACCACTCCCGGAGCGAATTCCGTATAGGGCTTCGGAGGCGGGAGTATTGCCTGCTGAAAGAAGCGACGAGTAATAGTTTCGCCCGGCAGCGGAATCCAACTATCGGCATGCTCCGGATTGAGAAAATACACCGGATCAAACGCCTCCCAGCCTTCCACACCGTATCGTTCGATCCACGTAGCCACCAATACCCCTCCCTTCATTTCCTGAACCATTCGATAGTAAGGCGTCAGCAGCCAGAGCGCGCACCACGCGATTTGTGCCGGATCGTCATAGTGGGTGTGCCAGCGCTCCGCGGAGATCATCGCTTCCCCGCCTTGGTTGTACACCGTGATAGAAAATCCGTCTTCCACCGCAGGCACGATTTTCAGCGAACTCTCGCGTGCTTGCACTTCCACCGGAAACCCTTCGTAATAACCGAGCAGCCGCTGAGTCTGCGCGAGTGCTTCTTCGCCGATCGAACTCACCTACAAGCTCCGTTGACCGTTAACCTAAGCTGACTGTTTCGCACGGATCGTTTTACCCGGTCTAACCTTCATTGGCACCGTTGAAGGAATACACTGGAGTCATGTTCTTGGCTCCAGTTCCAGCGGCCCCGACCAACGCGATAGCCGCCGTGACTTTTGCTGCCGATCCTGGAGAAATCTACTTTCCGGCAAGGCAAGTCGCCAAGGCTCTGGCGATTCCGCTCCAATACGATGTCGCTCTCGACCTGATGACCGTAGGCGGACGCACCCTCGATCCATTCTCAAGGAAACTGTCGGACGGGACATACCTGATCTCCTCCAAAGAATTGAAACGCCTCGGGGTTGCCTTTAAGGGAGGTTCGGCAACTTGGCATGGAGCGAGCGCCATCTACGCGGCCGGCAAGAAGCGTGTCTTGGTCGATTTAAAGTCTCAAGAGCTGTGGGCTTGGCAAGGATCGTTGCTTGTTTATCGTTGGGACGTGAGCACTGGCCGTGAAGGCAAGCAAACCCCAAATGGGCGCTTCAAAGCAGATAAAAAGGAGGACATGCACATCAGCTCGATTTATGGTTCTCCTATGCCATTCAGCGTCCACCTTGTTGGCAATATTTTTATCCATGGTTCTACGCTGATCGGATCGACTCCGGGATCGCATGGCTGCATCCGCTTGCCGATCATGACAACCAGGAATGTCGCAGAGGAGTTCTACAACTGGATCGATCTCGGAACACCCGTGGAGGTCACCGGATCGTTTAAGTTCGATCAAGAACCTGCCAAAACGGGTGCCGGCCTTTGACCACCCCGATGAAAATCGAGACCCAATTTGGAGTCGTGTCGGCGGAAATCACTGGCGACGGAGAAGACCTCTTTCTCCTCGCTCCTGGCGCAGGCTCGAATTACCAGAGCGCTGGAATCATGGGTCTGGCAAAACTGCTGGACCGATTTGGCCGAGTGCTCCGATTCAACTTTCCCTATAGAGAAAACGGACGTTCCTTCCCCGATCCCATGTCCAAGCTGGTGCCATTCTTCCGCGAGGTTGCCGATTTCGCTAAATCAAATGAATCGCCCAGGCGACTCTTCATCGGCGGTCACTCCATGGGCGGCCGCGCGGCTTCCATGCTTGCCGCGGAGCACTATGCCGCGGACGGCCTCATCCTGTTTTCTTATCCGCTTCATCCTCCTGCGAAGCCGGACCAGCTGCGAACCGCGCATTTAGATCAAATTCAATTGCCGGTGTTAACTTTCTCCGGCACCGAAGACGAGTTTTGCACCCTCGATGTCTTGGCGAAGTTCGCCGGTCCCAACTGGAAGTTGGTCGCTATCGAGGGCGGAGATCATAGCCTGAAAGTGAAGAAGGCAAGCGGGAGATCGAACAAGGATGTTTCCGCAGAGCTTGCTACCAACCTGGAGAACTGGCTCGCATCACTGTAGGGTACGGCCAACTTCTCCGACCAGATAGAAGGAGCCCGTGACCAAGACGAACTCGTCATCTCCGCAGTCTCTTAGGGCTGCTTGGAATGCGGCGCTCGCGTGCTCGAATTCGAGAGTCGGAATCCCGGCTGCGCGGGTGAACGCGGCAAGATCTTCTGGCATTTGGGTTCGAGCATAATCAATCGCCGTCACGTATGCAGCCCCCAGCCAACCGGCCAAGGGCCGCAAGAAATTCTCGGCAGAGTGGCCATGCACCATGCCAAGCACAATTCGGCCCCTCCTACCCCGATAATAATGCTCCAGAGTTTGAGCAAGGACTTCGGCGGCCTCCGCGTTGTGGGCACCGTCGAAAATCACAGCCTTGCCGCCGATGCGCCTCTCCTCAAAGCGACCCGGAATGGAGGCTCTTTCGACGCCATCAGTCAATCCCTTCAGCGTCCGGGTCGCTCCCGCTGCATCGATGGCAGCAACGGCAAGCGCCATGTTCAGCGGTTGAGCCACTCCCTTGATTCCCGGAATTAATCCTTCATGCGTCGCGACCGGTGTCTTAACCGTGAATCCCACCGCTCCCATATCTTCGATAACGATCTCGCGACCCGTCCGCCAAATAGGTGCGCCGTTCGCATCGGCGACCTCCTCCACAACCGCCAAGGCTTCATGAGGCAGCTCACCAACCATGACGGGAACACCCGGTTTGATGATCCCCGCCTTCTCTCTCGCAATCGCGGCATAGGAATGGCCGAGGATATCCACATGATCTAGTCCAATCGAGACGATAATCGACACGTGCGGCGTGACGATGTTCGTCGCATCCAACCGCCCTCCAAGGCCCACCTCGAGGGCGACCCATTCGCATTTGAGCCGCTTGTAAAACAGGAAGGCCATGGCGGTTTTGAACTCGAATTCACTGATGCCGTCAAAGTCCGTTTCAGAAAACTCTTCGGCTACTGGCTGAAGCATCGCCGTCAATCCGGCAAAGATCTTTTCGGGAATAAGCTCCCGACCCAGCTGAATGCGTTCTCGCGGATCATAGACGTAGGGGCTGAAGAAAGATCCCACCCGGTAGCCGCTCTCGTGGAGGATGCTTTGGAGATATGCGGTAACGCTCCCTTTGCCGTTGGTGCCGGCGACATGGATAAATTGAGGGCCACCAGGAGTTCCGAGCGCGTCATCGAGTCCGGCGCGACGGGCGAACTCTTGCATTCGATCAAGTCCGAGACGCCACCCTCGCGGAGCGAGCGAAGCAATGTAGGCAAGGGCGTCCCTGTATTCCATTACAGTCCGAGACCGATTATGGCGCGTGCGACCGGTCGTCTGCTGGTACGATTGAGCAGTGGCGGCGACTTCCGATGCGCGACCTCCTTTGATCCTGCCGCAGCGCTGGTTGCGCCTTTCTCTGCCCGCCCATCTCCCTTCGCAGATGGATCAGACCGTGCTCGACATCACCAGTAGTCCTGTCTACTTTGGCGAACGTCTTCGCGGAAGTTCATTCTTGCTTGCCTCTGAAGTGGGGGCGGATCTCCGCCACGCTCTCACCGAGGCACAGGCGGCTACATTCATCGAGGCCGACATTCTCGCGACTCTTTCGGCGCTTGGCAGACCGCAGATCGATGTCTTGATTCTTCGGCTCAGCTATGATATCGAAAAACCGCAGTTAACCGGCGCAATGAACGCACTCCATTTTGCCCGGCAGGACGGACACGCAAGAGCTATCGCTCTGGATGTGCGTGAGTGGCGGACAAAAGACGTCGAGTTTCTGCTTCAGTCAGGCATCGACGCCATTCTCGTCGATTCCGAGGACCGATTCTTAATCGAAGCTGCAGGTCGCCGACACATTACCGCCATCTCATCCGTTGAAGGCGAGCAGAAGAAGCCGGCGGGTTCGGGAGCCTCTGGGTGAACGCCGACCAGTTCGAGATTTTCCTCTCTGGTGCGGCAGCGGCGGCAGCCGTAGGGGCGCTCATCAACCTTTCCCGGCTGAAGTCGCGTGGGGCCTCGGCGATTCTTCTCGCGAGCGCTCTCCTTTGCTTCTCAGGCCTTTGCCTCCTGCTGAAGGCCCATGCCTCCCAAGCCGCTACAACGGGTCTCGGAGCGGTCATGGTCGCTCTGCTCATCGCTGACGTGGTCGTGCGGGCAAAGAATCCCGGATCAGGTGGATCGCGATGAAAGTAGCGGTCATCGGCCTGGGAATTTCAGGATTGCGCACGGCTCTCCTGCTGGAGAAGTATGGCTGCCAGGTCGAGGCCTACGAGGCGAGGGGACGTCCCGGTGGACGGTTACACACGATCGACGAAGGCGGCGGAGCAGTTTACGAGGCGGGTGGAGAATGGATCGACAGCGATCACGTTCGCACTCTGCGCCTGCTAGAGGATTTTGACTTCCAGCCCCTCCATCGAAAGACTTGGCCGAAGCGCGTGGTCTTTCGAGGCCATCAGCGAAACGAAGTCGACCTTTGGAATGATGCGTTGGAGGATGACCTTCGAGTCGAAGCGGCTGCCAAGGAACTCTGCCGCAATCTCAGCGACATACCCTGGGAGAATCAGGATTACGAAGAACTAGATGGTCGAACGCTTGACGATTTTGTGCGAGAACACACCCAGTCCGATCGAGGGCTTTGGTGGGTGTCGGCCAAGTTGAGGAGCGACGAGGGAGACGACCTCGACCGAGTTGGACTGCTTGGCTGGCTTGCCGGGTGGCGGCACTACTTGGATCGGGAGGGCGACGAAATGAGCGCATTTCGGGTCGTAGGAGGATGGCGAGCCCTATGTGAGGCGATGCTCTCCACCCTAAAAGGACCGGCCGAATTCGCATCCGTACTTGCCAAGGTCCATCAAGACTCGAGCGGAGTGACGCTGACGTTCGAAGATGGGAGACAAACGAAGGTAGATCGCGCCGTGCTGACTCTCCCTCCAACGTCGCTGGAAAGAATCGTTTTCGAGCCGCCGCTCACCTGCGAAAAGCGGTGTGCCATCGAAGCCAGCGAGCTTGGCCGCACGGCCAAGATCACCTGGGAATTCACCGAGCCGTGGTGGCACGATCAGGATTGGGGGGGCAGCATGCTTTGTGATACCGCCATTCAACAAACGTGGGATGGTGGATTGGGATCAGCCCACATTCTCACCGCCTACATCAACGGCCAAGATGCCGTCGATTGGCAGAAGAAAGGCGATCCCGTGCATCCCGCGTTGTACGAACTCGCCCAAGTCTTTCCCGCAGCGGCGAAGACATTCAAGCGCGGCTGGTTCCACGATTGGGTAGCCGATCCCTTCTGCCGGGGTTCGTTCTCGCACTTGCCTCCCAACTACGTTCTGCAGTTTATGAAGGATATCGCTCCCCCGTACGGGCGGCTCCACTTCGCTGGCGAGCACACAGCATCGCTCACCGGCTTCATCGAGGGTGCGATCGAGAGCGCGGAACGCGTCGTGCCCGAAATCATCCGAGCCTAAGCTAAGGCCTCAGCGTTAGCTGCACCGTTACCGGCCGAAAGACAGTTCTTGCCGTCACTGCCACTTGCGTTACTGAGTTGACGTGGTCTGTGTTCAACGAGAAATTGATGCTTGTAGCGCCCTTCGGAACTTTAATCGTCGCCAACGGATGGACAAGATTGGGCGTCGCCGTAATCGAAATGATCATTCCATTTTGCGGAGCTTTGCCATCTAGCCTGACCGTCCCCGTAATCTTCGTTCCACCACGCACGTCATACTTCGACAGCGTAAACGTGGTGACCTCCGGCGGCATCACCTGGAGCATGGTCGTCCTCGGCTGAGACGTTCCTCTGGAGGCGCTGATCACGACAATCGAAGAAACGCTCACCGGCTTGGAAGTCACCGTGAACGTCGCACTTTGCCGCCCCGCCGGAATCGTGACTGTCGCCGGCACGGACGCTGCCCCCGGATTGCTCGACGAAAGCGAAACCTTCGCCCCGCCTGCTGGAGCGGGGGCAACCAAGTTGACGACTCCCGGCACCGTACCACCGCCCGTCACATAAGATGCCCCGAGGGAAACCGATTGAATATCGATTGGAGAAACCGTAAGAGTTTGGCTCAGAGTAACTGGCGCGTGAACTGCGCGAACGGTTGCCGTTTGCGAGGTGGAGACTGCTTTAGTGACGAAGGTGAACGAAGCGTTGGACTTACCTGAAGCGATGAGCAGTGAGGAGGGGAGGGTTCCGACGGCAGAATTGGTGTTTTGAATGGACACCGAAAAACCCGAGGAAGGTGCAGTGCCGTTCAAGGTGACCGTTCCGACCACGCTCTGCCCCTCATAGACCCTTGACGGAAGAAGCGTGAAGGATTCGATCCTGAGGGGAGAGACCGTGAGTACCGCATTCAGGCTCTGCGTTCCGTAAATGGCCCGGATGGACACCGGCGTGTCCGCCGTCACCGGCGAGGTGTTGACCTGGAAGCTTGCTGAACTTTGCCCAACCGGAATGGTGACAGTTTGCGGGACGGTCGCCACCGCACCGTTGGTCGACAGCAAAGTAACTGTCACCGGAGCAGACGCGGGTCCCCTCAATTCCACGGTTCCTTGCGAGGGCGACCCGCCTACAACCGATGCCGGATTGAATGTCAAGCCGCTTAGGCGCTGAGCCTCTACCGTGATCGACACTTGGGACGTGCGGCCATTGAGCGTGGCGGTCACAGTCACCGGAGTATCCACCGAAACGGGATAGGTCACCCACGTTCCAGTCCAACGGCTTGCGCCGCTCGGAACCGTAATAGGGTCGGAGACGGAAAGAGCGGACGGATTCGAACTTTGCACGGATATCGGCAAACCCCCGCTGGGCGCAACTCCATCCAAGCTGATCGAGGCCCCAACTGGCTGTCCTCCAACCACGTGATCATCGGCGGCAAACAGGGTGACCTGCGGTGCCTTAACCCTCAGACTGCTCTGCACGTTGGTGCCATCCAATGTAGATGCTGTGACCTCGACGTCTGTGTCCGAAGCCACCGGATCGGTCGAACAAATGAAGGTTGCGGAGGTCTCACCTTCGGGAATTTCCAGCGATGTCGGAACTCGAACAACGACGTTCTGAGATTGGAGAGTGACGACCGTGCCGCCGGGTCCGGCTGGTGTGCCAAGCCTAACCGTTCCCTGGCTTGGCTGCCCGCCCGTTACTGCCGAGGGAGAGAGGGCGAGTTCGTACAAACCATTCGGAAGCACCGTGATCGAAACAGTTCGGCTGCTTCCATTGTAGGAAGCCGTCAAGGTCCCCGACATCGGCGTAGCCACTTGCCTCGCCCTCACCTCCGTGGTGGCAGTGGTCGCCCCGCCCGGAACGACGAATGCACGAGGCAGCATCAACGCAGGATTTTCATTGTCCAACGCGATCGCGGCACCACCTGAAGGAGCTGGGCTTGCCAGTTGAACCGTCAGTGTGATCGCCGACGGCCCGACGACGGTGTCTGGCTGTGCTTGAAAGCCGATAATGGCATTCTGTTCAGTGGAAATCTGAAGCCGCCAAAGACCCCGCCCCAGCGTGGCCGCATACAGGAAGCCGTTCCGCACCTGAAAGTCCGTGACCCGCACAGCTGGCAACTTCAGGGGCTGGGTTACATCTTCCCACGTGGAACCCTGATTCTTGGTCCGAAACACGCCTCTCCCCGTCCCGACATACCACGTGCTTTGATCTGCAAAGGGATCACGCGCGATTGGGCCCACTTCTATCGAAGGCAGGCTCGAAACTCCTTGGCCGCTCACATTGTCCCATAGCGGAACGGCTTGACCCGCATTGCTGCAGCGCCAAAGCTTCCCTCCCGCGGTAACCAGGACATCGGCGGCATTTTGATCGCTTACCGAGATCGCGCGAATGCGATTGAATCCAAAAACCGAATGATCGATGCGACTCCAAGTTTGGCCAGCGTCGCTCGAACGAAACACCTCACCCATGCTGGACCCGCTATAAATCACTTGATGGTCACGACGGCTGATCGTCAAAGCCGTCACGGCCCCAAGCTCCGATAACCGTTGATTTCCAAGCCGACTCGTCCAAACTCCACCGAGAGAGTCCTGGTAACGGTAAAGGTAATTCGTGGCCAAATAAATAAGATCGGGATCGATGGGGTCTTGCACGGCCGGAGCATCGGAATCAATCTGATCTGATCCGGTGTTCACCTGGGAAAGGCTATGGGTGAACCACTCATTTGCGGTCCTGTTGACACCGATGAGTTTCCCATCCGGGGCTCCTCCCAAGTAAGGAAAAGTCGCGAATTGCCGAGTTGGATTTTGCCAGTCGATGATCGCGTTGCTTCCGCTTCCTCCCAACAGAGAAACCCAATGGTCGAGGTCCCCCGTGCTCCAAAAAGTGCCGTTCGATCTCGTCGAGGCGAGAATCTTCGTCTCATCATTCGAGGCGATGCTGAAGCGTGAAATCTCCGCAATTGGGAGTTGATCATTTAGCGATCTGAATCCCCAACTATTCATCGCCGGATCAAAGATCGACTCGTAGAGTCCGCCCTCATTGGCAACAAGAAAACGGTTTGGATCTGCCGGATTGATAACGATGTCGTGCTGGCCGGAATGGGTCAGGTCAGCGCCTGAAAAGACTCGTCCATAGCTGCGCCAGTTGGCTCCGCCATCCACACTCTGGAATAGATCACCCAAGCCGACATAAACGACATCTTTGCCGTTCGCCCTCGAACAAGAGAGGGTGAAACTGGTAGTCGATTGGTCCCATTCCACCGGGTCGAATTGCGATGCGGCAATTTCGGTCCAAGAAAAGCCCGCATTAGTTGTTTTCCAAACTTTCCGATCGCCAGAGCCCAGCACATACAACGTGGAAGCGTCCGCTGGAGAAGCCGCGATGTCGATGGTGTCGTCGAGGCTTACGCCCGAGCGGAACGGCGCGTTTAATTGAATCCAGGTGAGCCCTCGGTCAGCCGACCGCCAAAGCTGCGTGCTTGAGCCGCTGGCGGCAACATAGTAGTAGCGGGAATTCCCGAATTTGGCGCTGTAGACGACGTCGGACCACGAGGCATTCACCGGGAGGACGGGAGTCCAGTTTGAGCCTCCATCACCGCTTCGATAAACTTGGCCCACCCCTGCCGGTCCTCGCCCGTTGATCGCGATCAGAATCTGCGGATTCTCGGGATCGATCAGGATCCGCCGAACCGCAGCGCCCCCAAGCTGTCCCTGCCCAAGGTTCCGCCAAGTCGCGCCACCGTCCGTCGATTTCATGATCCCGATGGGAGCCCCCGAAGACCCATCGTAGTCGCCAGTACCCGCGTAAATCGTGTTCGGATTCGCGGGGTCCACCGCGACGCAACTTGTCGCCAAGCTCGGCCAGCCGTCGCTCAGCGGTACCCAATGCGTCCCGCCGTCGATCGTCTTAAAAACGCCTCCACCTGGCGAGGCGACATAAAATGTGTTTGCGTTGAACGGATCGTAAGCTGCGCTGTTAGCTCGGCCCACGATCTTTCCGGTCCCAAACCCGAACTGAAAAGGAGGATCGATGCTCTTTGGCCCCACATACACCCAATTTGGCGCGCTCCTTCCGACCTGAGGAATGATGCCGTACGCAAGCGCCAGCAGGCTAAACAAGGTGGTGGAGAAGAGGCCGCTTCCGAACTGGAGAATCCGCCGCATACCTATATTGTTCACCTAACTTTGCGCAAAGTAGCCGAAAACCGGCTGGATTGATGCAAACTCGCGCACGATCCAGACCGCAGGCGGGTTCCAAATCCCCTAAAAGAGCGTATTCTTACCCCATGCTCCTCGGCGTCGCACTTCTTGCATTCGCTCAAGACACGTATATCCAGCAGATCGACGCTCTTGCAAAGGCCCGAGACGTGGAAAAGCTCACCGCCTACCTTGCGCCGTTCAAAGGAAGAAACCCGTTCAATCCTCTTAAGACCGGAGGGGCTTATGAAACCGGCAAGTACGGTTGGCGAGCGCTCCTGCTGCGCATGGGAGCCCGTTCCTTCGTTGTATTCACCACACCACTTACGAGCGAAGATATCGGCGAGCTCCTCTTCGAGATCAAAGATGGCAAGCTGACCTACGTTCCAGAAGACGTTGATAACGGTGAGCAAATCGTTTCCCACGCCTTCAACATTTCTTTCGATCTTCCGGCGAAGCGAGTAAAAATCACCGACCGGATCCAGCTCGACCAAATCGCCCCCGCCAGCTACCCCCCGATGCTTCGCTTCGGACCCAATTACCGGGTTTCCAAGATTACAGACGCGGAGGGGCAGCCGGTAGCTTTTCTCCAAGCCGGCGGCATCGTCATGTTCGCCGGGCTGCGCAGCCGAGAGAATTTGACGCTTACCTATTCCGCCGAGGTGAATCGGCCATTTTTCGCTGGCAGCATCTCCGACAAAGAGGCGATCCTCACAAACGATTATTGGTATCCGATGGTGGCGCGAAAGCCGGTGCCCTACACGCTTTCTGTAACCACTCCGGCAGACTGGACAGCCGTCGGTCAGGGAGATCGAATTAGAGAAACATCCAACGGAACTCAAAAGCTCACCCAGTTCAAAATGGAAATGCCGGTCAGCTATTACAGTTTCTCCGCCTCAAAGTACAGGACGACGACCACAGAGGCGCGGGGAAACCGCTTCAGCGTCTGGTCCAATTCGATGAGCGCTGAGGACGCCAAGCTGCAAACCGAGTTTTATCCAGCCATCATCGAGTGCTTCAGCCAGTTCGCGAAATACCCTTTTGAAGGCTATGGAGCCGTCGTGACGCCGGCGTATGGCGGCGGTGCCCTTGAGGCGTATTCGTTCGCCACGTATGGCTCTGGCATGTTGCCCGGAGAAGAATCGCACGAGCCCGCTCACACCTGGTGGGGTGGATTTATCAACAACACCTATCTCCACTCCCTCTGGAATGAGAGCTTTGCCGTCTTCTGCGAAGGATTTTATGGCAGAAACGCCTCGATCGGGAACACCGAGGAGCGTGCCCGAGCGTTCATTCAGACTCCAGACATCTCCCCCTCATTCCGGGTCTCGCCCCTGAACACGGCTTCACCCTTCATCGGTCCGGCTGCGGAGAGTCTTGGCTACGGAAAGGGCGCTTATGTGTTGCAGATGCTCGAACAGGAAATGGGGTCTGCCACGCTCGTGAAGTGCATGAGGGAATGGATTCGAACGCAGTCAAAAACGCAGGGCGGTGAGTGGGAGGACTTTGAAGCTGCCGTCGCAAGGGTGACTCAGCAGGATTGGCGGTGGTTCTTCAACCAGTGGGTGGAAAAGCCAGGATGGGTCGATTTCGACATCCGAAACGTGGCGTGGAACAATGGCCGCCTTTCAGGACAGATCAATTTTCGCTCCGAACCTTACATCCTCAACTGTGAAGTTCTCCTCCGAACTGGTGAAAAAGTGGAAAATCGGCGGGTAAGCCTTTCCACCAACAACCGCGATAAAACCCAGACATTCGCGTTCAAATGCGTCGAGAAGCCGGATATGATTTCCTTCGATCCCTGGCGGCGTCTGTTACGGCCCATCCAACCGGATGAAGCACCGGTTTCCCTGGCGAGTGAATTGGAGCAGGCGAAGCGTTTTACCGACTCGGCGCACCGGGATTATCTTCCCGGCGTTGGGGCTGGGGCTTCCCTGTCATCCCTGCCGAGTGATCTTAACGACGCGTTCATCGTAGGCCATCCAAGTACCGTTCCTCAGATGGCGGCGCTCTGCAAGAAAGTGGGCTTCAGCGTGAGCGGCGATTCGCTTTCATATAAAGGAACGACAATCGACCTCAACAAGGGCTCGGCGCTCGCCGTGGTGGAGCTTGGTAACGGCAAGCGGTGTGTGATCGGTCTCGGAAAGGTTCGCCATTTTCCAAATTTTGGCCGAGCCAAGGTCGCACTAACCGACGACTTGGGTCGCTTCATTCGCGGCGAAACACAGCCGAAGACGTCTGGATTCCTGACCTTCAAGCTCTAGCCGTCATTGCCTTCCCACCGCCGCCAATAGCTGCGCTCTCGCCCGCGAGACATCTTGCTGTGCCTGAGCAAGGTTCCGCTGTGCGGAAACCAGAGAGTTTTGTGCGCTTACGACATCGAGAAATTGCCCAAGGCCCCCACTATATCTTCCCTCGGCGATGCGCACATACTCTTGCGCATTCGCGACTTGATCTTGAGCCGTCTCGATCCGCTGCTTGGCAGTTTGCAAGATCATCCAGGTTTGCGAAATTTCCGTCACCGCAGATTGACTGATCGCCAGAAGATTGTTCTGAGCCGCGAGTTGATCCCCCTTCGCGCTTCGCACTGCACCCGCCGTAAAGCCGCTGTCCGCGAAGTTCCAGGAGAGCGTAATTCCGAACGTCCCGGTGTTGCTCTGAAAAGGGCTGGTCTCGCCTCTTGAACCTACCCCCGCAGTGGCGCTAATCCGTGGCAGGTCCCCCTTTCCCGCGACTCCAACCGCAAAGCGTGCGGCATTCACCCGCTCTGTCGCCGCCTTGATGTCGGGCCGATCGGTCATCGCCGCTTGGACGAGGAGTTCAAGGCTTGATTCGTCTTGAAGCGGCTGCTCCCCAGTTGTATCCGTGGTTACGATCGGTGTAAGAGGATTGATTCCAAGTTGCTGAGCGAGAATCACTCGCGAATTCGATTCGGTGGCTCGGGCTGCTTCCAGAGCAAGAACTGAGCTGGCAAGGTTCGTCTTCGCCTGAACGACATCGCCCGGTGCGCCAAGCCCACTGTCAAGTCGCGCCTGCGCTTCATCGAGCTGACGTTTTGTGTTCGTTAGGTTGTCTTCGGCAATTTGCCTGAATTGCTGATTTTGCTGGAAATCGTAGTAAGCCGTCTTTACCGCTGAAACAACTGACTGCTGGGTTTGAGTTACCGTGAATTGCGCTGCTCTCTCCAACGCAGTCTGCGACCGTACCGAGTCGCGGGTTCGCCCAAAATCAAATAGGAGCTGGTCAACCGAGAGGGCGGAGCTGAATCGATTCGAGCCAGAGGCCGACGAACTCCCTCCAAAGATGGGAGAAGACTGAGAATAGGTCGTGGAAACCCCGAACTGAGGAAGAAGGTTGGACCGAGCCTGTTGAGTCCTGCCCTGAGCCGACTCAAGATTGCCTTGAGCAATTCCAATCTGCGGCTGATTCTTAAGCGCAATAGAAACCGCCTCCGCAACTGACAAGGGCTGTTTGCCTGCCTCGATCGTCTCGCCGGGCATGAGTACCCGAGGTGGGATCTTGATGTCCGGAGTTTGGGGCTGAACCGGAGGCGTCTGCCCGCTTGCGATCCCCGCTACACCGAACAGCGCAAGAAGCACGATGTGCTTCATACGATCGCCTCCTCTTCTAAAGCCAGGCGTTGCCCCGGCTTCGCCAACTTTTTCACCAGTTCGAGCATAAGTTCAATCTCTCCTAAATCCATGGTCTTGAGCGTCTCCGCGGCTTTTTGTGCGCGTGCTTCGCTTCTCCTCTGCATCAGTGCATCCCCGCTTTGGCTGAGCCGTATGGTTCTCATTCGTCGATCGCGCTCCGAGGTCTGCTTTTCGACGAAGCCATGCTGCTCTAGCCGGGCGATCATTTGCGTCACCGAGCTGGGTGACAGACCCAGTAAAGCGCCGAGGTCGCCGCTCGATAGGGGACCGTTCTGGAGCAGCCTCACGACCCTCAGCTGGGCCGCGGAAAGCTGTTCCGACAAGTCGTCGCCTTCTATGCTAAACAGCATGCTCATCGCTCGCGGCATGAGCCGCTCCATTTCGAGCGAGATCTGCATGACTCTATTCACCGCCGCGCGCTCCAGTTGCCACGCCCTCTGCGGCTGCCGGAGTGGGCTCCACCAACTCAGCATGAGAGAGATCACGCGGATCTTTCCTAAACTTCCGCGCAAGATCATCGAAGAAGGTGTACACCGTCGGCACCACGAAGAGGGTCAGCATCGTGGATGTGGCAAGTCCGCCAATCACCGACGTGGCGAGTGGTACATACATTTCCGAGCCTGATCCAATCCCCAGGGCAAGCGGCAGCATTCCTAAGATCGCTGCCAACGTCGTCATGAGAATGGGCCGCAGGCGAGTCGGGGACGCGGTAAGAATCGCCTCGTTTCGAGGCAGGCCCCGGGCTCGAAGTTGATTCGTGTACTCCACCAGCAGAATTCCATTCTTAACCACGATGCCGATCAACATGAGAAGCCCAATGAAGGCGGTCAAGCCAAACGAACGGTCAGTCAGGAAGAGCGCCAAGACCAGCCCGATCGCGCAAAGCGGCACTGAAGTGAGCACGATCAGAGGATAGATAAAGGACTCGAACTGAGTGGCAAGAAGCATATAGATCAGGGCGATCGCTAGGAACACCGCTAGTCCCAGTCCAGAAAACTCTTTCGCGGCATCCTGTTGCTGCGTTCCAAATTGCCAGTAGTAGCCCTGTGGGAGCTTGAGGTTGCTGAGCGCGGCTTGAATGTCAGCTTGCACTTCGCTTTCCGGCCGGTCTTGAACTCGACCGTTTACGCTGATCACGCGCTGACGATCTTGCCGGTTGATCTGGTTGGGGCCAGTCCCTTTTACTGCCTCCGCCACTTGCCCCAGCAAGATGGGTTCGGCTCGATCTTCCGTACCTAGAACTGGCAGCTTCATCAATTCTTCCGTCGTGAGCCGCTTTTCGCGAGGAACGTCGACGTAAATCGGATACTGCTTACCGCCCTCTTGGTAGTAGCTGGACAAGTTGCCGATCGTGGCCGCTCCGAGAGTCGCCGCGATGTCTGAAGAGCTCACGCCGAACAGTTGCGCGTTCGTCTTGTTGATTTTGTACTGGATTTCCGGCGTTGTATCCTGCACCGACGTGTCCACGTTCTGGAGGCCGGGAATATCCATCATCGCATCCTCGATTTGCGCCGCCACTTTGCCAAGAGTGGTTAGGTCAGAGCCAAAAACATCGACTCCCATACTCGTGTTATTACCGCTGATGATGTTCGCAACGATGTCAAACGGACTCACCTGGACGCGAGCACCCGGAATCTTGGCGAGCTTTCGCTGGATATCTTTCACAAAATCCGCGGTCTTGATCTTCCGATTTTCTTTGAGCTGAACGGTGGCGCTTCCATTGTTGGGTGCTCCGCCGTTCGATCCGCGCAGACCGACACCCGTTCCCGCGCCCACGATGTATGTGTCCACGTCCGGCTCCTTCGCCAGCACATCTTCCACCATTTTCATGTCGCGATTGGTGACGTCCACGGCAGTTCCAATCGGCAGTCGAACGTTGATATTAACGTTGCCCGTGTCAGTCTGCGGCAATTGCTCCCGCCCCACGAAGGGCCAGAGCAACCCTGCAAAGACCACCGCACCGACCGCCACTCCGAGGATCACGAGGCGATGGCCGAGCGCCCAGGCCAGCCCTCTTCGATAGCTTTCATCGACATGAGTGAGGAACACTCCGATGCGATCAAAGAGCCGAGTAAGCGGGCCAACCTTTTCGCCCGTCTTGGTCCGCTCTTCCGGGTGTGCTTCCGCAATGACTTCCTCGACCTTAACCAGCCGGGAGGCGAGCATCGGCACAACCGTCGTCGCATCGAGCAAGGAGATGGCCAGTGAGAACACAACCACGAGCGCAAACTGTGTGAACGTTTGCCCCGACCTTCCCTGAATCAGCAGTAAGGGCAGGAAAACGATCATGACGGTGAAGGTCGACGCTAGAACGGCAGACACAATCTCCTGTGTCCCGCTCACCGCGGCATCCGCTGGCCTCTTCCGGTCACGTTCGATGTGCCTATAAATGTTTTCGAGGACGACGATCGCATCGTCCACAATCAGGCCAGAAGCCAACGCCAACCCGCTCAGAGAAATCGTGTTGAGAGTGAATCCGCAAAAGTAAAGCAGGGAAAACGTCGAAATGATCGAGATCGGAATCGACAGCGCCACCACGAACGTGCTGCGCAAGTTCCGAAGGAAGAACGTGATGATCAGCACCGCAAGCACGCCGCCAATCACTGCGGTCGACTGCAGATCGGCGATCGAATCCTTGACGAAGCGAGCTTGATCATAAACAAGACCGAATTTCAGATCGGGGTTTCTCGACTGGATTTCCTTGATCTTCGCCTTGACATTATTGGCGGTCTCGACCGTGTTTGAGTCCGTTTGCTTGGTAACACTCATGTTGAGTGCTGGCACCCCGTTCATTCGGGTGTAGAACAGCACATCCTGGCTCGCGTCACGTACATCGGCGATCTCATCGAGCGTGACGATGCTGCCGTTTACATTCTTGATCGGCAGCTTTCTCAGCTCATCCAAGCTCTTGAAATACGCGATGCTTCGAATGCTGTATTGGGTGTGGCCCTCGATCGCCGTACCTGCGGGCAAGCTGATATTTTCCTTCTGCAGACGCGAGGAGACGTCGTTGATCGAGACCCCGAACGACTGCATCTTGCTTGGATCGACATCGACCATGATCGCGCGGTCTTGGCCGCCGCTGACGTTCACCTGGGCAACTCCTCCCGCCGCCTCGATGATCGGGCTGATATCATTCACCATTCGGTCCCGAAGTTGGATCAGGTTGCCCTTACCGGTAATGCCGTAGGACAAGATCGGAAGCGAGTTCGGATCAAATTTGAAAACCGTAGGTTCGGAGATGTTTGGGTCGTTTGGAAAGCCTCGCTTCGCCCGCTGCACCGCCTGAGCTATATCCATCGAGGCTTGATCGATGTTGGCTCCGTAGTTGAATTGAATCCGAACGCTCGAACTGCCCAGCGAAGATGTACTGGTGATTCGCTGAAGCCCCTGAACGGTTGCCACCGCCTGCTCCAGTTTGCGCGTGATCTGAGTCTCCATCTCCTCAGGCGAGGTGTTCGGCCAAGAGACATTCACCGCAATCGTAGGGATTTCGATCCGGGGCAGTAAGTCGATCGGCAGCCTGAGAAGGCAAATATAGCCCAGAAGCACAAGCGCGGCGATGCGCATCGTGACCGCAACCGGCCGTGAAACTGCGAACTTGCCAATGTTCATCGGCTACCTCTGTTTCCCGCACCCGGGCGACGATCTCCGCCCTCGTTCAACGACACCTTCGAACCGTCCTTGATCGGGTTATAACTGAGTGTGACGACTTGATCCCCGGCCTTGACTCCCGAGAGGATCTGAACCTTGCCGTTTTG
This sequence comes from Armatimonadota bacterium, assembly GCA_023392285.1. Classification (GTDB taxonomy): domain Bacteria; phylum Armatimonadota; class Fimbriimonadia; order Fimbriimonadales; family Fimbriimonadaceae; genus JAEVZK01. The sequence goes on from JAEVZK010000158.1 coordinate 27,154, forward strand.
AGAGGCACCAGTCTTTACCAAAACGACGTGAGCGACGCTGTCGGAATCAATGGTGGTGACCGTCGCCCCTTCATCCGTCTTGGTGATCGCCTCTTGGGGAATCACGACCGCATCCCTTATCGTGCCGGTCTGAATGGCGACCTGCCCATACATCCCCGGCTTGATCATATCCTCGCGATTGTCAATCCGAATCAAGACGGTCACCTGGCGAGAAGTTGGATCGGCGGCCCCGTTTATGTTGGTAATCGGCCCTACAAAGGTCTTGCCGGGAAGGGCATCCAACTGAATTGTCGCCGTCTGCCCTTGGTGAAGCATGGCGGATTGCTCGACCGGGATCGAAGTGGAGACATACAGCCAGTCCAAGAATTGCACCTCGAGAACTGCCGAACCAGGCGACGCTAAATCGCCCTCGTTCAGGTTTCGTGCCGTCACGGTTCCCCGAATGCTCGACCTCAAAGTCGTGTCGTTCAAGCGACTTTCTGCCTGAGCGAGTTGCGCTTGGGCAGCCTCGACACTTGCCCGCAGTGCGGCGATATTTTGTCGGTAAGCGGGCGATTGAGAGCGGTTGGATTTGGCCAGTTTTAAGCTTGATTGGGCTTGACTTAGCTTTGCTTGGCTAGCCGCGATGTCCGCCTGCCCTTTCCGCTTCACAATCTGTAAGTTCGCGGTCGCAGAAGAAAGCGTGGCCTGAGCCGATCGAACGTTCGACTGGGCGACCGAAACCGCCTGATTTGCAGTCTCAACTTGCCCTTTCGCCACGTCCACCTGAGTCCGAGCATCATCGACATCTTGGGCCGCGATGTAGCCCTTCTTATAGAGGTCGTAAGTTCGGTCGTATTTGACTTGCGCATTCGCAGCATTCGCTTGAGCGTTCGCGACTCCTGCCTGGGCGCTTTTGACACTCGCCTGAGCGGAGTTCACTCTTGCGGTTGCATCGTTGACCCCCGCCTGCGCCGCCGCCACCGTCGCATCGTAGTTGCGACGCACCTGATTGAGGTCGGCGGTCGCGCTCTGAACCGCAGCAAGCTGCTGCTCGATGCCGGTCGCAATTCCCACATCATTCGATCCTTCCGTGATCTGAGCTTGAGCCAGGCGGGATTTTGCCTCCGCCACCGCCGCCCGCTGCTGCAGGACCGCGCCCTGGAGATCGGCTGGATCGATTTTGACGAGTACTTGGCCCGGCTCCACTGGATCACCTACTCGGACCTTCAGGTAGTCGATTCTCCCCGACGATTTCGGAGAAACCGAAATTTTGAAAGGAGTGACGACATTGCCAACCGCTTCGATCTTCGTTGCAAGGGTCTCTTTGGTGGCGACCGCCGTTTCAATGCCTCCGGCAGATCGGCCGGTCATACCCCCACCAGCCCGGCCTTTCATCGCGCCCCCGCCGGGGCCACCCTTAGCCGGATCTCCTGCCGATTTGGCTGCGAACCTCCAGCCGATCAAACCAATGAGGGCCACCGCTGGGATGATCCACAGCAAAAACTTCTTCAAATAGAACTCCAACTCATCTGCTCGATACTTTATGCGCATAAAATATGAAAGCTAGCTGAAATTGTGTTGCGCGTCGCAACTTTAGCGAAGAACTGCTCTCACTTGAGCCGATCCGTCACTTCCGTGAACTGATAAGGCCCAGGAAAGGGTGAGTAATAGGAGTGGTTGGGCACAAGCTCGATCGGCTGATTGAAGCACTCTTTCAGGATCAGGCGAAAGAAATTAATCGGCGTGAAGTCAGGGGTGAGTAGTTTTTCCGCATTGGGCGGCAAGTACAGGGCCTGCAGATTGCTAAAGCACTCTTGCACGTCAGTTTTCTCGATTCGCTGCTGGTCCAGACCCTGCTTGGATCCGTGATCGCCCGCAATGATAATGATCGGAGGAGAAGTCGCCTGCTTGAGAATGGCGTCCACGACCTGTTTCAACCTCTGGTTCTCATACTGGATTTGGCCGGTATAGCCGTCGGTATAGGATTGGGGGGTGCCACCAATCTCCATGTAATCGCTGCCATCTGCGTAGCCGAATGGTGTCGCCTGCCGTAGCGGATTACCGTCTCGATCGAACACAAACGGCGGGTGCGGCGCGAGGATGTGAGCCAAAACCAACCTCGGAGCGGGACTCGGTTTTGCGAGGTGAACCAGATTTTCGAATGCCGCATTTAAGGTCTTCCGCCGGACGTTGAACATGCTTTCTGGAGCAAGCGCCTTACTTGCCAGCGGAGTCATTTCCAGAAGCGCGTTTTGCAGCAGCGACCTGGACTGAGCTCCCTTGTACACTGCATCCGCATTCTTGAACGTGATGTTGGGGAACCCGGATGCAACCCCAATGATGCGATAGCCAATACTGCGGAAGAACTCTGCGACAAACGACTTGTTGATCGAATCGTCCAGAATCAACCGATCCTGGGTCAACGGCGTGAGCTTATCCCGAAAGTCTTGAAGGTACGAGATGTTGAGCGTCGATGAGATGGAAAGCTCGGTTTGACAGTAATTCGAGTGCGCCTTTGGGATTACGTGAAATCCTCGACTCGTCAGAAAGTCGATAAAGTCAGAATTGTCGAATCCCATCACTCGCTTAAGCTGGTCGGCGCGCCCGTAGCCATCCACGACAATGTAGAAAATGTCGGGCTTTCTCGCGGGTGCGGCACTCGGATCTGTTTTGATCTTGACCGGCAACCGCGTTCCAACTTGCCGCTTCTCGCCCGTAGCTAAACCGATCACCGGCAGCAGTAAAAGGATGATCGTGAGAAGATTGAGGGGACCGCTGAGTCCTTGCAGCTTCACTTTCTTGTGGGTCAACAGTGCGCCAATGACAAAGAGAGCCAACACTTCGACGAAGAGAAGCACGCGGTCGTCGATCCCCGTAATCTTGAGCAGCGCCGCGAACGTGTAAGTGGCGGCAACCGCTAGCGTAACCACAACTGCGGTTCGGTGGAGATCGCGCATCAAGAC
>JAEVZK010000012.1 GCA_023392285.1 Armatimonadota bacterium
GAACTTGAAGAATCGAGCTTCTTGCGGGTTAAAGTCGAATCGGCTCCATCCGGCAGCGTCTTTGATCGTGCTCTTGACGACAGGTGTTCCCCAATCCTTTCCATCGACGCTTAGGTACAGCTCAAAATCCTTGACGCGCCCATTGATTCCGCCGTCTTGACGAGGCAGATAGCGAAATGCCTTCACCCGTTCTACGGTCCCCATATCCACCACCAGCTGGTGAGGAGGCCGGGTTTCCTTGTCCGAGTAGTTGGTGTGCCAATACGTGTAGGGATCGCCATCGATCGCAGCCTTGGCCCGACCTTCGCCCGCCTCCTCGCTGTCGAAGGAGACCAGTCTCCAAGAGGATTTGCGTCCTCGCGCATCTTCGATTGCCTGCGCCACCGTTTCCGCCATGATTCCTGCTCCGGCTGGATTTGGGTGTAGGTGATCGGGGAACAGATCCCCCTTGCCCGCTAAAGGCGAGTATAGGTCGATGGTATCCGCTCCAGATTCGCGAGCCGCTTGCTTAACCAATGGCACTACGCCGAAGTCGATCTGCGGCGTCCGCTCATCGAATGCGGGAACGGGGATGCAGGCGTAGACCTTTGGATGGCTTGGCAAGTCGGCGTAAATTCTGATCAGACGCTTGTAGTCGGGCACGAACTGGTTCTTGAGCTTGGGCCAGCGCGCTACCGTCGCGTCGTTCGTGCCGAGCATAATGACCACCACGTTCGGAGCGAATGCTTTACTGCGCTCAAACTCCCGCTTGTTCCAGTACGGATAGTCGCTGCTTTCGACCAGCGTTGCTCCACTGTGCCCGAAGTTGCCTACCTCGTAACCGGTTCCCAACATCTTCGCAAGTTGAGCCGGATAGCTCTGCGTATTCGGGTCCGGAAGCCCCCAACCTGCGGTGATGCTGTCGCCCACGCAGGCGACGCGAATCGGGCTTCGTTGAAGAATGGCGACGGCCGCAATCAGCGAAATCATTTCAGCTCCTTAAGTTCCAGCGTAAGGACTTGAAACGGCTGGAGATCGATCACTTGGGATTGGCCAACCGTGAATTGGAACGTTTGCTTCTCGTCAGAGTAAGGTGAGCTGGCTTGGTATCGTATCGGCGATCCGGGAGGCAGTTCCAGCACCGAAGCAATATCGACGGAAAATGCCTGCTGCTGATCGCTTGGATTTCGCAAGGTTATGATGCTCTTGTCCTTCGACCAAGCTGCCCAACCATATACTTCGAGCAGATTTGGGTCTCCACCGATCCAGTGGACATCCTTCATCACGTCCGCATTCGCCTGCGACCATTTGGCCGATTCGGCGAGATCGTCCCAGTTGTCCTTTGTCATGAGGTCGGGCGTGATGTACATCTCCTGCAGCTGAGTGCCACAGCCGAAGTAGTCGCGGATTTCATCCCTGAAGTCGTTTTTCGGATCGTCGCTAAGATGCTGTGCGTGCTGAGCAAAGATCAGGCCGTGCAGCATAAGTGAATTGATCGGGAAGAGCGGACCTCGTTGGACAATCCCATGATAGGTATCGGAATCACGATAGGTGATCCACTGCTGGCGATAGCTGCCGACGCCCGCGAAAGAGTGATCGCTTCCTCCGCGCCAGATCGAATCCGCATATTGAAGCCAGAATGGCGAGGGCCAAGTGCCGGTTGTCAAGTTGATAAAGAGCCCCTGTTTCGCCTTGCGCAAATCCTTGATCAGGGAGATGGCGGCATCGAAGTCGCTGTCGAACTGACTTCCGGGATAGTGCTTGTCGGGTGAGCCAGTTCCGTCGAACTTGAACTGATTGATTCCTTGGCGGGTGACGAAGTCGAGAGTGACGTCGTGGAACCGCTTGTAATACTTGGGTCCGCTTAGGGCGTAGCCCTGCGAATCGACTTCATAGCCGTGAGCCTTGCCCCATTCGAGGCGCTGCTTCCTCGGGCCGCCATAGCCTCCCCATGGCGAGAGCCAAACACCTGGGCCGCCGCCATATTTTGCTGCTTCGTCCCTTACCGGAAGGAACCCATTCGGAAATCCCTTATGAAACTCCCAGGCCGACTGGTAGTTGTCCCAACCGTCGTCAAATAAGTAAGAAGCAACCTTTACTTTTCGATCTTGGACGAGGGCTTTGCCGAACTTGTCGATGCGGTCGATGCAATCTTTTTGGTCGTACGGAGTGAAGTAGCCGATGTCGTACCAGGAGTTGTAGTGCAGGAACGGCTGATAAGGCCGCGGCCGCTCGCTCTCGACGTAATTCAGGAATGCGCGGCGCATTTGCGCCTGGGCGGCAACCCCAATCACTGCGGTGTAGGTGACAGTCGAGCCCTTTCGAATTGGAAGAAGACGCTTGATCGAGCACGAGGCGATGCCAGCCTTCGCGGCGGACTCGGACATCGGGTGCTCCAATCCCGCGAAGAGGGAATTGGAGATCACGGGTGAACCAGGGGTCTTGCCTTCAACGTGCAAGCCCTTTCCAGCGAGGTGCAGCAGATCGATCTGCGACACGTCGGCGTCTGCATCGGTTGCAGTGAGCTGTAATTCCGCCCTGGCGTAGTTTTCGTTGTCGATCACCGCCAATCGATATCGCACGGAAAGGTGAGGATATTTGAAGGTTTGTTGCCAGCCCAATCCAGAGCGGCTACGGCTGCCACTGATCGTGAAGGAACTCGGGCGCGTTTCGCCGCTCAATTTGCCGTCAACGGACTTGCCGTCGCGAAAGACGATTGTGAAATTGGATTTCGCCAGATTCAAGGCCTCCCGAGTCCAAAGGTTCGTAATCTGTGTGGGAGTCAAGGCGATGCTGCCGTTTGAAATTGCATTACCGCCTACTTTGGGTTTCGCGGGGGCATTTGGCGCCCAATCGAAATCGCCGGCGTGGGCTAGAGCCGCCGCGCCGAGAAGCAGGAGAGTCGTCGTCGCTTGCACTCCCTTAGCATATCCGTTATGGTTCAGACAGCTTGCAGCCGTCGTACAATGAAGGCAGTTTGCGCGACATTCTCCCAATCCTCGACCAGTGGCAGAAAGCCGGCCTTCGATTCGCCACGTGTACGGTGACAAAGACCTGGGGGTCTTCACCGAGGCCGGCCGGTTCGGTCATGGGCGTGTGCGAGGATGGGCAGGTCTGCGGATCGGTGAGTGGAGGCTGCGTAGAAGGATCGACGATCCAATCGGCTCTGGAAAGTTTGGCTGACGGGAAGCCCCGCGAGCTAAGTTTCGGTTCCATCTCGGATGCAGAGATTTGGGAGGTCGGATTATCTTGCGGGGGCAAGATCAGCGTCCTCGTCGAACCCGAGCCCTATCTTCATTTTCCCGGCGAATGGACTACCTTCACCCAAGCTATTAGGGAGGATCGGCCAACGTCGCTCTCAACTCAGCTCGAACCCTGGCAAAAGGCAATCGACGGCGCAGAGGGTTTCGTACACCACGTGGCACCCCGCGATCGTTTGGTCATCATTGGCGCTTCTCACATCGCGATTCCTCTCATTGCTTTGGCCAAGACTCTGGGCTTCGCGGTAACCGTGCTCGACCCACGATCGGCCCTCACCCATGAAGAACGGCTCGGAGCGGTCGATCGTCTGATCGTGGGATGGCCTCAAGCGGAGCTGTGCCGTGAACTGGATAGGCAAAACGTCTACGCGGTGACGCTGAGTCATGATCCGAAAATCGACGATGTTGCCCTTCGCATGCTCATGCGGAGCGGTGCGCGCTATGTAGGCGCTCTCGGTAGTCGCTCCACTCAGGAGGCCCGGAACCGGCGCTTTGCTTCGGAAGGTTTCACTTCGGATGAAATTGGCCGCATCCACGGGCCGGTCGGCCTGAAAATCGGTGCGAAATCACCGGAAGAAATTGCGCTCAGTATCATGGCCGAAATCGTGAAGGTGCGCAGTGGCGCTTAAAGCGATTGTTCTGGCGGCAGGACGCTCCAGCCGGATGAGTGGCGGCAACAAGCTGCTTTTGCCGTTCGCTGATTCGACGGTTCTTGGCGAAACAGTCGCCCGCATCAAAAAGGAGATTCCCGACCTTCTGGTGGTGCTTGGATCGGAAGCGGAACGGGTTCGACGGTCATTGCCCGATGGCGTTCAGTGGGTCCTTAACCCAAATTATTCGAGCGGCCTGGCCTCCTCGATCGTATGCGGAGTTGAGCATGCGCCCACCGAGGAAGGCTGGCTGATTGCACTCGGAGATATGCCTCTGCTCGATCTCACCGTCTTGCAACGGCTGAAAGACATGGCCGATTCGGCCTGCATCCTGGCACCCACTTATTCGGGGGAGCCTGATCGTCTCGGCCATCCGATCGTTTTTGGTGCGACATTTCGAAGAGACCTCCTCAATTTGAAAGGTGATTCGGGCGCAAGAAGCATCTTGCGCGCTCACCCCGAGCGAATTCGAACATTCCCGGTCGAGGGAAAATTGGAGGATATCGACACGGTGAGTGACTATCGAGGAGCTATGCTTCAATCATGAGCAGAACGGCGGTGCATACCTTGATCGTTTTTCTGGGTGCTGGGATTGGCGCGAACGCTCGATATTGGTCTGGGTCGTTGTTCGTCACGATGTTTCCGCGCGTATCGCCGCATTGGGCTACGGTTGGCATTAACGTCGTGGGAAGTCTTCTCATCGGCGTCGCCTATGCTCTGGAAAGTCACGGCTCGATGGGCGAGAGTTGGAAGCTGCTGGCCATTGTGGGATTCCTTGGCGGCTTTACAACGTTCTCCAGCTTCTCGTGGGAAACCATTAGGCTTTGGCAGCAAGGCGCTCCCGGCATGGCGCTTCTGAACGTTGCTGTGAGCAATTTGATTGCGATCCTCGCCTGTTGGGGCGGCTACGCCCTGACGAGAGCCGTCGCCTAATTACATACTCTCAAGGAATTGCGGCACGGGATCGGGATCGATTCCCCGCAGCATCATTCCCTGCCCGCGAGACTTGTGCTGATCATCGAGCGGTCGATCGGCTGGATCACGAAATTGTACAAGCAGGGTCGTGCGAGCTTCCGAGGAGACATTCACGCCTGATCCGTGGATCGTGAGATAGTTGAAGAAGATCGCGTCTCCCGCCTCCGCTTCGATCGGAACCGCATCTTCGAGCGGGTAGCGGTCCAAGGGCAGGTAGAAATTGCCCTCGTGTGGCAGCGGACCGGCAAGATGCGAACCCGGCACCACTCGCAGGCAGCCCTTTTCGAGGGGAGCGTCGTCGAAGTGGAAAATCGCGGCACTCATCGTGTGCTTCGCGTGCGGAAAATAGGGATGATCCTGATGCATGGGAAAAGGAGAACCCTTTTCCGGCGGCTTGATAAACATCTTGTTATGGTGGAGCTGAATATTCTCGCCGATCATCTGCGCGGCAACGGACGTGAACCGCTCGTCCAGCAGCAGCCTTGCGAGGGCAGCGGAATAAAACTGCACGTTATGGCAGTGATGGATCACCGTCTTCTCAGCGGTCATCGCTTTGGCTCCTTCCCAAGTCGCATCGGTCTCGAATTTCGACAGGCGCTCGGAAAGTGCGTGGCACTCGTCCCGGAGGATCTTCGCTTCCGACTTCTGCAAGAGGCCGCGAACGACTAGAAACCCATTTTGGTGAAAAGAATCGATGCCAAAAGCTTCACTCATATCGGCAGTATAACGTCGCGAAAGTAAACTCGCCTCGATGACGCTCCGCGAAGTTCTGCACGCGCACATTCCCACGTTATCGCCCGAGAGCACCGTCCGCGATGCGGTGGACAAGATGGACATCTACCAGTTTCCCGCCCTGGTCGTCGTGGATACGAAGATGAAGGTGCTCGGCGTGCTGACAGAGGGGGATCTGTGCCGGGTGGCGGTGACGAGTGACAGTCTCACTGGAATGGCCGGGGAGCCCGCATTCGTCCACGCGTCGAAGGATCCGACGACGATGCACCCCGATACCGAAATTGGGGAAGCCTTCCACCGCATGCTGAGCAGCGGACTTACGATTCTGCCGGTGGTCGAGGAGGAGCGCCTTATCGGCGTTGTCTTACGCGTCGATCTGATGCAGGCGATGCTGATGGACTGCGCCTAGCTCACGAAGAAACGCATACTGTAACCGTGCCGAAGACCGAAGCCAATCTCGAACATGTCGAAGAGCGCGCCGTTCTCGTGCTCGTCAATCAGGACGAAGCCGAAGATCGCGTGACCGAGGATGAACTCGAGGGCTTATGTGAAGCTGCCCACGTCGAGCCGCTCGCCTCGATTCGGCAAAGGCTCGACCGGCCATACAAAGCCAACTACGTAGGGTCAGGGAAAGTCGAGGAGATCGCGGCACTCGTGGCCGAAACCGAGGCCAATGTCCTGATTTTCGATGCGGAGCTGAGCGGGATTCAGAGCCGCAATCTGACCGAATCGGTGAAGGTCAAGGTGATTGACCGTACGCAGCTGATTCTTGACATTTTCGCTCGACGGGCTAGAACTCGGGAAGGCATGCTGCAGGTTGAGCTGGCGCAGCTGAGCTATATGTTGCCCAAGCTGATGAGCGTGTACACGCAGTTCGAGCGGCAAAGAGGCGGCATTGGTATGCGGGGGCCAGGCGAGACGAAGCTGGAATCCGACCGCCGAGTGGTGCGTGACCGCATCGCTCGCCTAAAAGAAGAAATCGAGGACGTGAAGCGAGTCCGCGACCAGCAGAGGGCGAGCCGCCGAAAGCACCCTTTTCCATTTGCATCCATCATTGGTTACACGAGCGCCGGGAAGTCAACCTTGATGAACCGCCTCTCGGGGACCGACCTGCTTGCCGATGCCATGCCGTTTGCGACGCTGGACCCGACGACCCGCAAGATCGATTTGCCGGAGGGGTATTCGGTTTTTCTCACCGACACGGTGGGCTTCATCCGCAATCTGCCGACACAACTGGTTGCGGCATTTCACTCCACCCTGGAGGAAGTCACGTTTTCCGACGTTGTCCTGCACGTGATCGACGTTTCCAACCCAGCCTGGGAAGTGCAGCGGGACGCGGTGATGGAAACATTGTCTCAGCTTGATGCTGCCGAGAAACCCATGCTCACCATTTTCAACAAGGTTGATGCGATGGATGACCCATCGCTGGCAAAGCATCTTGTGGCGGAATGGCCGAACTCGGTGGCGATCTCGGCAGCGAATGGCTTGGGCATCGACGACATGTTGGACATGCTGGCCAAAATGGTGAAGAACCTCCTGAAGCCAGTGAGGGCATTGATTCCTTACAGTGAATCGAATCTCTTGCAGGACTGCTACGACTATGGACGCGTTCTCCAGCTCGATTACCGGGAGGACGGCATCTATATCGAGGCAGAACTCGTTGCCGAGATGCAGGCCAAATTGCGCAATTACACGATCGAAGCTGATACCCCGTAGCTTTACCTGCTTCAGGTTTGCCTTCGGAGCGGAATAAGTTCCCCGGCGAAAGTGTGGCCCGCGGGGCCGCGCATTGGGTGTATTGCGGTGAAGATCAGGCAGCGAACCATATTGGCGATGGCGATTACCGTCATTGCGATTATAACGGGGGTTTACCTACTCTCGACAAATCTCATTCTCGACAGCTATCGGCATCTTGAAGAACGGGAGATGAATCGAAACATCAGCCGCGTGGTCGATGCCTATCAGCAAAAAATCACCGCTCTCCGCGAGAAGTGCCTCGACTGGGCGCATTGGGACGATGCCTACGAATTCATCAAGGACGAGGATTCTGCATTTATCAAGTCGAACCTGTCGACGATCACCCTGAAGGTTGACAGCATCACCTTCCTCGATCGAGATGGCCGAGTGGTCTATAGCCGACCGGTCCCTTCCGCCGAACTGCCGAACGGATTATCCAGCGAAGCTCTGCGCAAGGCAATTGCCTACGATGATAACGGCAACTATCGACTGACCGGAGATCAGGCGTATTCGGGGACGGTGAAAGTGGGCTCGCGCTTGGCTATCGTCACCGCCGAACCGCTGGTAAAGACGGATGGGCGGGGTCCTTCGAGAGGCTGGATCGTGTTCGCTCAGCTGCTCCGACCAGCGGACGTCAGGAGCCTCAGCTCGGAGACTCATCTCAGCGTCGAGCTGCAGACATTTGATCGATTTCAGAGTGAGCACAAGATTGGGGCGACCGCACTCCGCGAGCTGCGGGTCAAGCATTGGATTTCGATTCCGGTGAGCACGGATGCCATCGCGGGGTACGGACTGATCAAAGATATCAGCGGAAACCCCGTAGTTGCGGCGACGGTTTTAGAACCCCGGTCGGTCTATTCACGGGGCATTACCAGCTCTCGTTATGTCATCTCGATCGTCCTGGTTTCGGCGCTTGTCCTTTGCATCGTGGTGCTTTGCATTTGGGAGTATTTCGCCCTTTCGAGGGTTGCGAACTTGACTTCTCAGGTTGACCATTTGGGTTCGATGTCCGGGGGCCAGATCGAGCTTGACGGCAACGACGAGCTCTCGTCTCTCGCCAAGAAGATCAGCGGGGCGCTGAGCGGCTTAGAAACGAGCAAGGAAAAGCTCCGACAGAACAACGTACAGCTTTCGAACTCGGTGGAGAAGCTGCAGATTACGAACAGCCTGCTCGAAAATGCTCTCGAAGGCATTGCCGAGGTTTCAGAGAGCGGCATCGTCAATTACGCTAACCGCTCGTTTGCCGCGACCCTTGGCTATCTCGAAGAGGAAATTGTCGGCACTCAGCTCACGGAACTGATCTTCCCAGATGATTTGGAGCGGTTCGAAACGTTTCTGGGAATCCTCCAAAACCTAGGCAAAGCAGAGATGGACCTCAGATTTCAAGGTAAGGGCGGCGGTGTTCTTTACTTGGAGGCGGTTCTCGTCGGCAGCTTTAACAGCAGCGGAGTGCTCGATTCCATCCACTTTTTTACTAAGGACGTAACGGAGCGGAAACGCCTCGAAACTCAGATCGAGCATCAGGCCTTTCACGATCCTCTGACGGGCATCGCCAACCGGGCTATGTTTATGAAGCGTCTTGCGATCGCCCATGCGTCCTCGCAGCGCCATCGCGACTCGCTTGGGGTCATCTTCATCGACTTGGACAACTTCAAGACCATCAACGATACGCTGGGCCACGAAACGGGTGACCGATTCCTTATCTCCATGGCGGATCGGCTCTCGACTTGCGTTCGGCCGGGCGACATGCTCGCTCGATTGGCGGGCGACGAGTTCGTGGTGCTTCTCGAGCGAACCCGTGAGGTGAGCGATGTCATTCAAGTGGCCGAAAGAATCCAAGAATCTCTTAGTCGACCGATTCTTATGCAGGAAGGCGAAACTTTTGGCTCGGCCAGCATGGGTATCGCCTATTCGGAAGGCGGGCTGGTTCCTCCGGATCGGCTGGTGCGGAACGCCGACACCGCAATGTACCAAGCGAAGTCTCGAGGGAAGAACAAGTTTGTTCTGTTTGAAGACAGCATGGACATCATTTCGAATGACCAAATAGAACTGGAGCGAGCGCTGCAGACGGCTCTTCAGCAACATGAATTCTTCCTCGAATATCAGCCGATTTACGACCTGAAACACAACCGCGTCGTCGGAGTCGAGGCGCTGTTGCGGTGGGCTCATCCTACGCGTGGACTGTTGGCGCCGAACCTCTTCCTGCCGGCGGCGGAGGAGGCGGGCCTGATGGGCCAAATAGGAGCTTGGACACTTCGTGAAGCCTGCCGACAGGTAAAGCTTTGGGAAAATCGCCGGCGTGACCTGTTCGTCAGCGTCAATCTTTCGGCTCAACAAATTCAAGCGTTCGAAATCGTCGGGGAAGCCGTTTCGGCCTTTGAGGAACATCACATCGGTCCAGAACGCCTTCAAATCGAGGTGACGGAGAAAACGGCGCAATCGCTTGTGGGCAACGCGTCCTCAACCCTGTCCGCTCTTCGCCGCGCAGGAGTCCGCGTCGCGATCGATGATTTCGGCACCGGTTTTGCGAGCAACGCGAGCGACGAAGTCCATATAGCCGACGCTCTTAAGATCGATGTGAGCCTCACCCAAAAGGTGGATACGAACGATGCTGTCCGTCAACTGGTGGCGACGATTATCTCTTCGGGCCATTCGCACGGCCTCCAAGTCTTTGCCGAGGGCGTGCAAACGGAGGAGCAGCTGAAGCAGCTAAAGGCGCTCGGATGCCGCTATGCTCAGGGATATCTCCTTGGCAAGCCGCTATCCGCAAAAGAGATCGAGGCAAGCGTCCTGCCTCGCCAAGTCGCCTAGTCGAACAAGGTTCCTTCGCCTTCACTATGCCTGGGCGGGGTCAAGCCAAGGTGTTCGTAGGCATGGTCGGTGACTATGCGGCCCCGAGGAGTCCTCTGGAGAAGTCCCTGCTGCAACAGGAAGGGCTCGTATACGTCCTCGATCGTAGTTGCGTCCTCGCCCGTCGAAGCGGCTAAGGTTTCAAGGCCCACTGGACCTCCCCGATACTTCTCGATCATGGTCCTGAGGAGTGTGCGATCGATCCGGTCCAAGCCAATCTCATCCACTTCAAGTGCGTTTGCGGCGTGGTCGACGATTTCGCGATTGATCGAGGGCAGGTCCTCGACCTGGGCAAAATCGCGAACCCGGCGCAGCATGCGATTGGCGATACGCGGCGTTCCCCGAGAGCGGCGCGCGATTTCCTCCGCACCATCCTTCGCAATCGAATAACCCAAGATGCCTGCCGATCGGGTGATGATTTGAAACAATGCTTCGCGATCGTAAAACTGGAAATGAGAGACGATTCCGAAGCGATCTCGAAGCGGCCCGGTCAGGAGACCTTGCCGCGTGGTGGCTCCGACGACCGTGAAGGGACGAACATCCAGGCGGATCGAACGAGCGGCCGGTCCTTTGCCAATGAGAATGTCGACTTTGTAATCCTCCATCGCCGGGTAGAGAATCTCCTCGACCGGACGGCTAAGGCGGTGGATCTCGTCGATGAAGAGCACCGCTCCGTCTTCCAAGTTGGTCAGGATTCCGACCAAGTCGCCTGGTCGCTCAATTGCCGGACCGCTCGTTACGTGAAGGGTGGCTCCCATTTCCCCCGCCACAATGTGGGCAAGAGTTGTTTTACCGAGGCCGGGAGGACCATAGAGCAACAGGTGATCGAGAGGCTCTGCGCGTTGCTGGGCTGCCTTTAGAAAGACGGCAAGGTTCTTCTTAAGCTGATCTTGGCCGATGAACTCGCTCAGCCGTTTTGGCCGGAGGGAGAGCTCGTTGGAGGCGTCTTCGGGCAAGCGCTCAGGAGATAGCTCGTCGTGAGGTCTCATCGTTGCAGACTCCGCAGCGCGACTTTGAGTTGTTCATGCACCCCATCGGCTGCATCTCTCGCTGGACCTGCCGCATGTTCGGCTTCTCTTCTTGAATAGCCCAGCGCCATGAGGGCCTGGACGAGTTCATCGCTACCTTTGGCGCCCCCGGGAGGAGTGGGCAGCGCAGCTTCGATTCTCCTGAGCAGCGCCTCCTCGTTCATCTTGTCCCGTAATTCGAGAACAATTCGCTCCGCTAGCTTAGGGCCGACTCCACTCGCCCGCGCGAGAATCTTGCTGTCTTGGGACAGAATCCCACTGAGAATCGAATCCTCTCCGACTTGGCCGAGGAGAGAAAGCGCTACTTTGGGGCCGCAGCCTTTGACGCTGATCAGCAGGTCGAACACCCGGCGCTGGAACGGGAGAAGAAACCCATAGAGAGACACCCCGTCTTCTCTGAAAATCTGCCGGGTAAAGATGTTGACCTGCTCGCCAGGGGCGGCAAGCTGGAGAAGAACGCTCTCGGGAATGGTCACTTCGTAGCCAACGCCGCCACAGTCGATGATGGCCAGATTGCCTTCGACCTCGAGCAGCTCGCCCCGCAGTCTTCCTATCATTGGCAATACTTTACCAAATGTCTACGTGTTTGTTTGAAGCGAATGACATTCAACGCCCTGACGAAGCGGATGTCACCGGCTCAGCACGTAACTTGAATTCAAGACGAACCTCGTAAGCGCGGGGCCACGGAAGGAACACGCGCACGTTATCCACTCCGATGAGTCGGTACTGCTGTGGCCCAGCAAAGAAGCTCTTTCCCTCGAACTCGTGCTCCCAGTAATACTCAAGATACTTTTTCACATCTTCACGAACGAACCGATCCACGCTGGCGAAGGCGCTGCCGTAGGTTTCTTCACGGCTTCCGTTGTGGCTCGCGTCGATCATGGAGTAAGCGAGCGGCCGAGTGAACTTGTGATAAGCGTAATCGTTGACAAAGCGATGGAGGAGGAACTCCCGGCGGGCCAATTCTCGCTCCAGCGGATCGGCCATGAGCCGGCGGGAGAGCAGATATACATTGGCCGCTGGGATCGAAGTTCCCATCGTATTTCCAGCCGTGTTCCAGCCCGCAAAGGAGAGGATTTTCACCATCCGGTCGTTGGCGGAGAGCAACTTGAAAAGCTCGGGATCTGCGGTGCCGTCCTTTGCCAAATTGATGTCGGCGACCGCAACTGGGAAACCTTGATCGATGTCGCTCTCAAGTGACATCGCGAACAGGTTAAATGATTCCTCTCGCCGGTTTGGCACGTTAACATACAGCGAAAAATCAAAGCTCTGGCCTTCGGCGGCCGGAGTGGCACCGCTCGCCACAATTTGGTCCGTCAAGCTTTTGTCGATCGTTTTCGACTCAAATGCCGCGTAGACGCCGCTCTTTTGCGGGTCTGAGTAGACGACGCGGATGACCGGATGCCAGTTGTTCTGTTCCAGGAGCGCTCTTGAGAGGAGGACGTTCGAGTGCTGGTCGATGCCTTCGCAGAAGTAGGAACGGTTCTCCACGTTCTCCTCAGCGGCGATTTCCTTCAAACGGACGGTTTCCCAGACGTGGGGTCCGTAGGGTCGGGCATCATCCTGGCCGAAAGCGACGTAGTCGAATTGCCCGGCGGCCAGCATGCGAATGAGTCCGGCATTCACTTCCAGATTGCGCACCCGGATGCGATCGTATCTTTCGATCTCTCCCGCCGGGATCTGGCGCTTCATGCGAGCCATTTCGGTGAGGAAGGCGGGGTCCTTCTCCACCTTGTAGCGGCTTTGAAGCTCCATGTAACGGCCAAGCTGCAGTCGCCAAGAGGCAGTTTTGTTGGTGGCGGTCGGTACCAGCCGCATGATTGCGGAGAAGACGTAGAACTTGACCGAAGGATGAGCGGCACGGATTGCAGCAAGCCGCTTGAGCCGAGCGATCGCCACTGCCTTCGGCGTTCCGTCCGTTCGAGATGCGATGAGGCCTCCGTAAGCGATCATGTCCGCGGAAGCGATCACGGCGGTGACGTCGTGATAGTCCTGCTTTTCCAGCCAGCTCAGGATTTCATCGGGAGAACCGGGAATCGTGAACCGGCCAAGGGTTTCATAGACGGGCTGGTACACCTTCACCGAGGCCATGTTTGCGATCATTTGCGCGAATTGGCCAGCCGCCGGGCGGCTATCGAGGGGCACGAGCAGGATGCGCTCAGCGAATGCGGAGACGGAGAGAAGGATGAAGACGCAGGCCGCGACAACGAGTCGCATCATCGGAAAGATACCACCCGGGCGCTTCGATTGAGGCATTTCCGCAAAGTTGATGGAAGGCACCGCAAGGATTGTTGTGCCAATCTCCCCTTGACTCCTTCGATGACCCTCCATCCTGAGTGGCAGTTTCACTATACAACGATTTCTTGTGCATCCAGGCGCAATTTAGTTGCCAATTCTGCTCACCCGTATGCGATTCTGACGATTACGGTTGGCGCTGGTAGACGCGAGTTCCTGCGAAACGATCTCCGAGCCGTTTGCCGGTGAACAACAACGCGAGTTCTACTAGACCAAAGATGATCAAGAGCGGCACTGCGATGGGTGCCCCGAGTTTGAATGGTAGAAGCGCAACGAAAGCAAACAGGAGATTGCGTCTAACCATTGCGGTTTTCTTTGCGATGTGGCCATGGCGGACGACCTGAAGGCCAAGCAGGTGCTTGCCAATGCTGCCGCCCTCCATCCACAGATCGCGAGTGACGAAAAAAGCCGCAACCATCAACGGGTACAGGTATCGCAAATATCCCCAGATCGGCCACGCGTCGGCTCCGGGCGTTCGGAGGGTCAGCAGGCCGGCGATGAACTCGACCGAATTGTAGAGGACAAAGGCGAGCGTGAAGTCCACGAGAAACGCCGCAAGTCGCGATCCGAGCTTTGCTTTTCGAGCGTGAATGCCTTCGGGTGTCCGGGGGGTTTGGTAACCCGGCACGTCGACATCCTTTCCGACGGGGCGGTTGAGGAGCGCGACACCTGGTTCGATGCGGGTGCCCGATTCATCCAGGACCATCATTCCGGGAGTGAGCCGATTTTCATCCGCCCAGGTTTGCAGCGTGTTCCGGTCGATCGGCCCAAAGACGTGGCCCTCCTGATCGATGACCTGAAACACAGCTTCCTCAGCGTCTGACTGAGAGTATGGAAATGGGCGCCTCATATCAGAATGGACGCGCCTGCCAGCCGATAATGCCGCTGAAGTTTATGAAGTTGGGACCAAGATTTCAGAGAGCTTCTTGAGTTCGGCCATCAACTGGGAGAATTGCTCCGGAGTCAGCGCTTGCGAGCCATCGCTCAAGGCAACTTTTGGATTCGGATGCATCTCGATCATGACTCCATTCGCACCGCACACAAGCGCCGCCTTGGCCATCGGGGCGACGTATCGGGCGACTCCGGTCCCGTGAGACGGATCGACGATCACGGGGAGATGCGAAAACTCCTTAAGAACCGGCACCGCAGAGAGATCGAGCGTGTTTCGAGTGTAGCCACGATCGAGCGGCATCACTCCTCGTTCGCAGAGAATAACGTTTGGGTTGCCCTGGCTGAGGATGTACTCCGCGGCAAGAAGGAATTCATCGATGGTCGCAGAGGGTCCACGCTTCAAGAAGATCGGTTTCATGCTGCGGCCCGCTTCGATGAGGAGCGGGAAGTTCTGCATCGATCGAGCCCCGATTTGGAGGATATCGATGTATTTCGCCACGAGGGGCACCATGTCGCCGCTCATGACTTCGCTGACGGTGACGAGGCCAGTCTCGTCACCGACCTGCTTCATGATCTTTAAGCCTTCTTCAGCAAGGCCCTGGAACGCATAAGGCGAGGTACGTGGTTTGAACGCGCCGCCCCTCAAGACTTGGGCTCCCGCTTCCTTGACCATGTGAGCGGCGGTTGTGAACTGCTCGACCGATTCAACCGAGCAAGGCCCGCCCATGACGATGAACTCGGGGCCGCCGATCTGAACGCCCTTGACGTCGACGATGGTTCTTGCGGGATGAAATTCCTGAGACGCCAGCTTATATGGGCGGCTGGTCTGGGTGACCTTGCTGACGCCTTCCAGGCTGCCGATCGCCGTTTCGAGGTTGGTTCGCTGCTCGCTGTTAAGGGAAGAAGGAATACCAATGGCGACGCGGTCTTCTCCGGGAAGAACTAGCGGCTCTACATGGTGCTGGCGGATGACGTCACAGACACCGTTCACCTGCTCGGGCGTCGCGCCGAGCCGCATGACGATTATCATCTGCCATCTAGGATACCTGCGAGGTCACTTTTCCCAGATGTGCGATATGCTAGTTAAGGGACTCGCCAGAGTGCGAGACGAAACTTATGCTGGTTGGACTCGTTGCTTCTCTCGTCCTTGGTTCAAATCGCATCGCCGTGGCACCGGTTTTGGTCGATGGCATGCTTGCACATCCCACCCATGTGCTGGTCAAATATCGCGATGAAAAGGCGTTAGAAGGGGTCGCCAAGCGATTCAATGTCCTGCGAAAATTGCCAGAAATTCGGTGGGCGGTCATCGACGTGCCGGCGCAACGGCTTCAGAAATCCAAGGCGGCGATTCAGCAGCTGGACGGCGTCGAAAATGCGACCTTCGATCGTGCTGCGCGCCTCGCTTATGAACCGAACGATCCTCTTTACCAGCCTGATGGGTGGGGATTGAGAGCGATAAAAGCAAACCTCGCCTGGGATATCACGAAGGGCGACCCGAGCGTCATTGTCGCAGTGATCGACACCGGTGTACGGTTGGACCATGAAGATCTCGCAAACAATCTCTGGGTGAACACCGGGGAAATCCCTGGAAATGGAATCGACGACGACGGCAACGGCTATGTCGACGATGTGAATGGTTATGATTTCGCGAATGGCGACAGTGATCCGAGCGACGATTACGGCCACGGAACTGCCTGCGCAGGTTTGGTTGCGGCGGTACAGGATAACAACAAAGGCTGCAGCGGGGTCGCTCCTCACACCCGAGTGATGGCGCTAAAGGCGGCTCTCAGCAACGGGTACTTCTACGATTCGGCAAACACTCCGGCCTACATTTATGCGGCGAACAATGGAGCCAAGGTGTTATCGATGAGCTTCTTCTCAGATCGCGTAAGCCCGATGGAGGAGGATGGCATCAATTACTGTTGGAGTCACGGCGTTCTTCCCGTCTGCGCTGCAGGCAATTCCGCCTCGGTCATCCCCTACTATCCAGGAGCTTATGAGAACACGCTGAGCGTGGCCGCGGTGAACGAAAATCTTAACAAGGCGGGATTCAGCAACTACGGCTCCTGGGTCGATGTGTCGGCACCCGGCGTGAATCTCGCAACCTCGACCATGGATGGGGATTACACTACCGGCTTTTCGGGCACAAGTGGGGCTTGTCCAATGGTCGCCGGAGCGGCGGCTCTTTGCTTCGCAGCCTCACCCAATGCGACAGCAAGAAGCGTCCGTTATGCATTGGAGGATACGGCAACTTTACAGAACCAAGCCCCATATGGTGAGTTCTCCAATTACGGATTGATCGATGCTCAAGCGGCTGTTCAAGTGATGCAGGGCGCTCAATCGCCAAAGAAAGACAGCGTCGTTCGGTGGGTGAGCACCATCCTTGGACCGAACGTGAACTTCCGCCGCGGCATCGACACCGTCATCAAGGGAAGGATGATCGGGAGCGGTAACAACATTTCGGTGTATAGCAACGGGTTGCCGGTTCGCGTGCTCACGATCAATCGAGACGAAATTCGGGTGGTGATGGGCAGGAACTCTCCGACGTTAGAAGTGAAAAAAGGCAACGTTTCACTTTGCTCCATATCGTTCCCGCTGACTGCCCCTCGGGCTTTTCCGATGTCTGAAGCCTCCACTCAGTCGGCGACTCTAACCGGCGGCTTCAGCGAAGCGCTTCTCGCTGATGGCAGTTCGATGCAGGTGACTCGAAGGGACGATGGCATTATCCTTGCCCAGACAACTTTCCACAATCTCCAGAAGGATAATGAGAAGTTCCTCACGATTCGGCGTCGATACAGCGGCACGACCTCGGGAACAGAGGACATTTACCTATATGATTGGTCTTCGGCCAGCTATCCATACGGCAACTGGGTCTCGGTCTCTTCGAGGGGGGTGCCGACCTCGATGACGACATCAGACATCCTGGTTTCGAACTTTGGAAGATTCGTCGACGATACGGGCACTTGCTACGTCCTCGTTCAAACCTCCGACAACATCGCCTCGGGTGGCAAGTTGCTGATTGATCAGATGTTTCTGCACGACCGTCCGTAGAGGTAAATATGCTGTTGCCCGTCCTCGCGTCGCTTGCCCTTCAGCAAGGGCCTTCTTCCTGCTGCACGAGCGGCATGGACCAGTTTCTCGACGACCCTTCGTTCGCGGCCATGCACATGCCGCCGGTTCCGTTTGCCTTTCAAGCCAAGTCGGGGAAGATGGTTCACTTTAAGGCGACGGACGGGAAAGAGGCAAACGGCTTCTTCGTTCCGGCGAAGTCGGGAAATCGCTCGGCTCTGCTCGTTTTTCACGAGTGGTGGGGACTCAATGATTACATCAAGCAGGAGGCGGAGCGCCTTCATGACGAGCTAGGCTCAGCCGTCTTGGCGGTCGATCTTTACGATGGGAAGGTCGCTACGACTGCGGAGGAAGCTCAGAAGCTGATGAGTGCGGCGGACAAGGACGCAGCGCGAACAACCGCGATCTCCAATGGCGCTCGGCTCGCGATTCAGGACGGTTCACTTTTTAAGGCTGGCCGGATCGGCACCATCGGGTGGTGTTTTGGCGGAGGACAGAGCTTTTGGGCGGCTGTCAACGGCGGTTCGGCGGTTAACGCCTGCGTGATCTACTATGGGATGCCCAGCACCGATCCAGCGGTTCTCGCGAAGCTGAAAGCGCCGGTGTTGATGATCTGGGGAACGCAAGACGGGTTCATCAATTCCAAGGTCGTGGACGGTTTTAAAGCTGCAATGAACAAGGCACGCAAATCGCTGCAGACGGTGTCGTACGACGCTGTTCATGCGTTCGCGAATCCAAGCAATCCGAAATATGATGCAGCGGATGCAGCGGACGCTCACCGAAGAACGCTCGCCTTTCTAAAGCCGAAGCTGAAGTGATTGTCCGGAGCCAACATCTCAAACTAGTATCAGAACAACCATGGCACAAGATCAACTAATCCAAGAAACTAACGAGGTTCTCAAAAAGATTCTGGAGATCGAGGAACAGAAACGAGCAAAAGTCGAATCCCTCACGAGTGAAAGGTCGACCATCCCCGACTTGCAAAGGCCCGGGAACGAGACAAAAGAGGAAGACCTGGAGAAGCGCATGAAGGCCGCTCAAGATCAAAGTAGGGAAAACATGCGGGTGATCCAAGAGCGGAGCAAGCAATATCAGGAAGACGTATTAAACGAACTCCGCATCCAAAATGACCTGCTACGGCAGATCTTTGAGAAACTCCGATGAACGAAGTAAATCAAGGAGACCTACTGGCGGTGAAGCAGATATACGAAAAGAGACTCGAATTTCTGGAGCGATCTTTGCGATTAGCTCCGCTCCATGAGGCGATGAAGAAAAGCATTGAACTAACGGTGACAAAGCGGATTCCCGAGTTGTTGGCCGGTCCGCAGGAAATGCGGCTTCAAGCGATACTGTCGCTCGAAGCTTCGAACGCCAATTTCGAGGAGAAGCAGCATCAAGCAGAGACTAGGATGAAAAACTTCAAAGACTGTGACCAACAGAAAACGGCGGCACTGCGCGAATGGCTGGAGGCATTAGGATGAGGGCCGACGATTTTGAACAAATCTTTGGTGCCGCGTTTGACAGAATAGAGCCTAAGGACGAAGGCGAGCGAGAGAAGCTCGAAAAGATGCGCGCACGATTTCGACAAATCACCGCCGAATCGCAAGCCGAAATAGAAAAAGTGCAAAAAACCATTAGCGCCATCTCCAATAGTGAAGCGTCGAAGTTGCGTAAGGAGATGGCTGCAGATTTGAAACATCAAACTGAGAGGGCGATGGATGAGGCCATCGAACACTTGCGCGAACAAACTAAGATGATTTCGATGATCGCTAGCAGAACCAGGCAGCACTAATCGACTTCTGACCCGCGGGAAATCAGCCCTCCGCGCGCTTCTTGAACGCTTCATTGATGTTTTCAAGGTTTTTCACGACGATGCCGTGGATGACCTTCTTGATCAGAGGCCCCAGCGTTGGCACGTTGTACTCGTAGTCCAGATGTTGGTCGAAGCGGGTGCCGCCGTTCTCCTCCCGAAAGCTCCAGCGACCCTCCAACTGGTCATAGTCCCCCTTGATCTGCCGGAACTGCGAGGAGTGGGTCGTATCGTCCCAAATCTCCTCTTGCCGCCAGCGAACTTTCAACCCGAAAGTGGGAATCACGCCCACCCAATCTGCGACAAAACGATGCTCCGATTCCTCGACCGGGGTGACCGACTGGACGTCTTTCATGTACTCGGGATAAGTCTTGCTGTCGCGCGCGATCGCGTACACCTTTTCAAGCGGCGCGTTGATCCAAACAGTTGTTTCTACAGTAGGCATGAGGGTTCAATAAGATAGCCGGATTCTACCGGTGTCTCGCCATCCGTGCTTAACGGGACGGTAAGAGCGTAGGAAATTTAAGTTTGAAAGCCGCCGCTTATCTCAACGCCCAACCTCAACCAGTCCCCGCAACCATGAACGCGCTCGTCCTCGTCGAGCCGGGATGTCTTGCGAATCACCGAGTCAGAGTTCCCGCTCCAGGGCCGGGTGAAGTGTTGCTCAAAGTGGAAGCGGCGACCACTTGCGGAACGGACCTGAAGGCGTATCTGCGGGGGCATCCTCAAATTCCAATGCCTGGAGTTCTAGGGCACGAATACAGCGGAACCGTTGCGGCGGTCGGCTCCGGTGCTTCTTTCTCGGTGGGGGATGCGGTCATGGGCGTCCATTCGGCCCCCTGTCAAGAGTGCTCCTGGTGTTTGCGGGGGCAGGAAAATCTATGCGAGAGCCTGATGGCGACGAAGGTGCTCGGATCGTACGCGGATTACCTGCTGATCCCCGAGAGAATCGTCCGGCTGAATCTCTTCACCAAGCCGGCGGCGCTTTCCTTTGAGATGGCGTCTCTTCTTGAACCGCTGTCTTGCGTGGCGCAGGGGATCCGCATTCATCATCCTCGCCCGGAAGATAAGGTGCTCATTATCGGCCCCGGTGCGATCGGGCTCATGTTCGTGGCAGCGCTTCGTTTGCTTGGGGTAGCCAATGTCACCCTCGCCGGGAGGAACCGGGATCGCCTAGCGGTCGGGGAGGAGTTGGGGGCGACCGCTTGCCACCTCGACGACGTCGACAAAGGCGGCTTCGACACGGTGATCGAGTGTACAGGGACGACCGAGATCTGGGAGCGCAGCATCGACTATGCCCGACGCGGCGGCACCGTCGTTCTA
This sequence comes from Armatimonadota bacterium, assembly GCA_023392285.1. Classification (GTDB taxonomy): domain Bacteria; phylum Armatimonadota; class Fimbriimonadia; order Fimbriimonadales; family Fimbriimonadaceae; genus JAEVZK01. The sequence goes on from JAEVZK010000012.1 coordinate 20,600, forward strand.
TTTGGTGGATGTGCATCGGGAACGCACGTAAGCTTTGACACGAAGCGCGTTCACTATGATCAGATTAACTTGCTGAGTCCGTTCCACTTTGGAACCGAGGCGGTTCGGACCGCCCGCCAATGGCTTCTCAATCCGAAGATGAACCTATTGCCCTTGCTGAGCGGAAGCCGCAGTCTGGATCAGGGCGAGCAGGTCTTTCGAGATCTTCAAGCGGGACGAGGCATCAAGTACGTTTTCAAGCCATGAAGCTGGCACGCTACATCGGGAACGGCGAAATCGCCATCCTCGAAGAGCCTGCGCCGGTCTGTCCTCCTGGCGGCTTGCTGGTTCGGACGGAGGCAAGTGGCCTTTGCTCGGGAGAGCTGATGGCCTGGTACATGGATCAAAAGATTCCCCACGTCCTTGGGCACGAGGTGTGTGGCCGAATCATCGAATCTCAGGATGAACGCTTCCCGGTGGGACATCGGGTTTTCGTCCACCATCACGCCCCGTGTTTGGCGTGCGAACTGTGCCGAAACGGCTTGTTTGTTCATTGCGAGCAATGGAAGCGGACGAAGCTGATTCCAGGTGGTATGGCGGAAACATTTGCCGCATCCGCGGAAAATCTGAATGATGCCTTCCTCGTCGATGAGCTTCATCCAGAGGATGCGGCATTGATCGAACCTCTTGCCTGTGTGGTTAAGAGCCTCCAAAGAGGCGGCACCGGAGACCGCGCAGCTGTGATCGGCCTGGGGGTCATGGGGCTGATGCATGCGTTGACGATCGGGCGGGAGAACGTGGTTTGTTTCGAGATCGCTGAACACCGAGCCGCTTATGGCCGGCAGCTTGGCCTACAGGTCCTAGAGTCTGCGGACACAGATGAACGATTCGATCGGGTGTTTGTCTGTCCCGGCAATCAACAGGCGCTGGAATTGAGTGTCGCCCTCGTCCGGCCGGGCGGTACGGTCATCCTCTTTTCTCCCTTGCCGCCTAATACGATGCCGCATCTCGACATCAACCGCCTTTACTTCGCGGACGCCACGCTGACGACGAGCTATTCCTGCGGTCCCGACGATACTCGGCGAGCGGCGGAACTCCTGGCCCGTGGAACAATCAGCGCCAAGCAGGTCGTAAGCGACTTTATAAATTTAGATGAACTTCCCGCCGCGTACGGGAAAATGAAAAGAGGCGAGATCCTGAAACCCATGGTGATGTTTTGATCCAACGAGCTGGCCATTACGAATGGCCGGAAGTCGAGATGAAGGTCTATAAGGACCGTCCGGACACCTTTCTCGACGTCACTCGTCGGGCACTGATGGAACCGAATGGCTCAAGCTTTCAAGTCAGATATTTCGAGGTGGCCAAGGGTGGCTTCACGAGCTTCGAGCAGCATGGGCACGAGCACTGTGTGATCGTGATTCGAGGAAGGGGCCGCGTCTTCCTCAAAGACGAGTGGTCGCCGATCGAACTCCACGACGCGATTTATATTTCGCCCATGACCCCGCACCAGTTCCGCAACGATGAAGACGAACCGCTCGGCTTCATTTGCGTGGTGGACAAAGATCGGGATAGACCTATTCTCCTTGACTCAGCGGGCAATCCACGGACGTCAGAACAAATATGATCCTGCCCCTTGTGCTTGGTTGCTTGCTCCTGCAGGGGCCAGTCGGCACTCCTTTAACCGACCCTAATGCCGCTCCAGCGCTCACCCAGAAGCAAAAGGAGGAGGAGAAACGGCATCAGGAAACCCTCGCAAAAGATGTCGAGTTGGGCAAGAAGATTGCCGAACAGGTCGAAAAAGAGGAGAAGGTCAGCACCAACGAGGAGTATCAGTCTCGGATTCGGCGAATTGGAGCCGAGATGGCGGCTATCGCGAATGTCACCCCGGTGAAGGTTCTATGGGGCGATAAGCGCCTCAACAAATACGAGTACCACTTCACCGTCCTTCAGAGCAAAGAGGATAACGTCAATGCGTTTTCTCTTCCCGGCGGCTACATCTACGTGTACGAGGGCTTGATCAAGTTCGCCCAAAGCGATGACGAGATCGCGGGCGTTCTTGCGCACGAGATTTCTCACGCGGCATTTCGTCACATCGATGCGCTCGCGCGCGAGCAGAGCAAGCTCAGCACAGCGACCCTTCCGCTCATTCTGGGGGCGATCCTCACCGGGCGCGCCGACATTATCGGTGGAGCGATTCTCGGCTCTCAGTTAGTGACCCAATCATTCACGAGCACTTGGTCGGTCAAAGCGGAAAAATCGGCTGATTTTGGCGGTTTTCAGTACTTGCTGAAGAGCAAGTACAACCCAACCGGGATGCTGACGTTTATGGAGCGACTGGCCCAAGAGGAGCGAACGAACCCTGCAGCCTCCATCGACTGGGGCATCTATCGCACTCACCCACCTGGCCGAGAGCGAGCTGAGGCTCTGACTCATGACATGGAAGAGGCGAAGATTCCGATCCAGCGGAGTTTGGTGACGACCAGCTACCGGGTGGTGGTCAAGCCTTCAAGCACGGAAGGAGTGGACATTATTTTCGACGATCGGAAGCTGTTCACTTTTGGAGGAACCGACGCCCTCGCCCGAGCAGACGCGGCGGTGAAATCGTTGAACACCTTCTTCGACAAGGTTCCTTCGATGCTGGAGGTCAGCTTCGACGGCACGTCGGTGATCGGCAGACGGGATACCTTGATTACGGTCACGAAGGATGATGCCGCTCTCGCGAACAAGAGCGTTGAAGACACCGGCAAAGCCGCGGTGGAAGCGATTCGGGGTTCCCTCTATTCCATCGCCTTTCACATCTGGCAATAGGTAGCGGTTAGCTAGCTGGTAAAACCGTTAGCATGACCGTGAAGAGCCTGGGCGCCCTACTGGCGGAGATGCCGCTTGTCGTCAGTGTTCAGGCCAGCGAAAGTTCGCCGATGGACGACGTCGAGGCCCTCCTGCGACTTGCAAAGGCAAGCGTGTTCGAAGGGGTACGGATCATCCGATTGGAAGGAGCCGACCGTATTCCCAAAATCCACAAGAGGACTGGAGCGGTGGTCATCGGACTTGTAAAACGTCGCTACGAGGACAGTGAGGTGTATATCACCCCAACACTCCACGAGGTTCAGGAGCTGATCGATTCAGGGTGTGAAGTCATCGCTCTCGACGCTACCCAACGCGCCCGCCCTCACGGCGAGCAGCTCGCTAGCCTGGTTTCTCTCATTCACGAGAAAGGTCTTCTTGCGATGGCAGACTGCGACTGTGTAGAAAGCGCACATCATGCCATCGAATGCGGCGTCGATCTTCTCGGGACGACTCTGGCGGGCTACACGGATCAACGACTTGCGACTCCGGGGCCAGACCTCAACCTGATTCGTGAACTAGTGAAGCTTGGCAAGCCGGTTTTGGGTGAGGGCCGATTCAGCGAGCGGTGGGAAGTCGAAGCCGCACTCCAGATAGGAGCGGTGGGCGTGGTGGTCGGCGGACGAATCAATGATCCCGTGAAATCCACGCGTGCTCTCATTCCATCTGCTGCGCCAACAAGTGAGATCGTCGCGTTTGATCTCGGAGGGACGTGGCTGCGGTGTGCGCGATTTAACCAAGATCTCGGCCCAACCGAAGTGGAACGGATCGAAATGCCCTCGTCCCGGGCAGATCGCCTTGCTTGGATGAGGAAGCGAGCAGAAGGGGCGGCTGCCATTGGGATCAGTTCGGGCGGCACGATCGATCCGAGATCGGGCGAGGTTTGGGAGAGCAAGCCATCGATCCCTGATTACCAAGGTACACGCTTCACGTTCGACGCCCCGACAGTCGCTCTTAATGATGGCTTGGCAACCGCTTGGGGACACGCGTGCTTGCCTCAGTTTGCTGGCAAGAGAGTCGCGACCTTGGCCCTCGGGACGGGCGTGGGCGCAGGCTTCGTCGCCGAAGGAAAACTGATGATGGGTCCATACGGCCAATACCCACGGCTGAATGATCTACCGCTGCTGGACGGAAGAACGGTTGAACAAGCGCTGGGTGGATTAAGCCTAACTTCTGATCCGACCTCAGTCGGCCGTGATGTGGCCAGAGAAGCATTTAGGCGTTCGGTCGAGCTCATCCAAACGATGTGGTTCCCCGACGTGCTCGTCGTTTGCGGTTCCGTCGGATTGTCGGACATCCTCGTCGACGAGTGCGAAAGACTCGAGGTGGTCCCATCGCCCTTTGGCGTCGATGCTGGCTTGATGGGGGCGGCAGCCTTGGTCCGCTATCCGGGTTGGCAGCATTGAGAGACTACCGGGAGTTGAATGCGGCCGGGCAAATCGCTCGCTTGAGGCCACTGGCATGGCAGGCGGCTCGGGCGTTCGGGATTGAGCCGGACGACGTTCGGATCGTTCTGCACAGCTTCAATACGACTTTCCGAGTTTTCACGCGCGACGGAAGATCGTTTGCGCTTCGCTTGAACACTGGTTCCGGGCGGAGCGTCGCGGCGATTCAGGCAGAGGTCGAGTGGGTTTCCGCTCTTGCTGCGGATGGGATCATCGGGGTGGCTGAACCGCAGGCAACGCCGGACGGCGACCGAGTTGTCGCCGTCAATGGCCCTTTGGGAGAGGTGCGATGCGTGATGTCAACTTGGCTGCCTGGCACCCTCGCAAGCAAGCGGCCAGATCCTTCGATCACTTTCCAACTTGGAAGCGTAACGCGGCTCCTGCATGAGCAGGCGAGCCGGTGGCAAATTCCCGCTGGTGCTGAGTTTCATCCGCTCCCGAACACCCTCTGGGGTTTCGACTGGCAATTTACGCCTTCACCGCTTAGTCGTCGAGTTTTTGATTCCGCTGAGAAGGCGCTGCAAAGGGTTCAAAGCGGCAGACGAATCCCTATCCACTTCGATCTACACCTTCACAATGTCCTTGTCCATCAGGGGGCACTGTTCATCATCGACTTTGATGATTGTCTGTGTTCTGCTCCCATACTTGATTCTTCGGTGACGGTGTTCGCTCTTCGGCACCAAGAAAATGCGGAGGAGTTGGAGGCAGCCTATTGGCGCGGATTGGGTGAAGATCCAGACGCACTCGAAATTTCTCGGCACGAATTCGAAATGCTGGTTGCGGGAAGGGCTCTGCTTATGGCGAATGAATTCTTTCGCATGAGCTCTGCCGGCGCTCAAAACATGAAGCTGAATTATCGTGATCTCACGGAAGCTCGATTGCGTCGCTTTGAGGAGACGGGAATCTTCGATCCGCGGATGCCTCTCCAGCAGTGATGGGAGGCTCACCAACAACAAAGGCTCCGAAAATCGGAGCCTTTAATGATTGCAGGAACATCTTCGGAATTGGGAGAGCGACCGATTCGGTTTTTACATCAGAATAGACCGTTTCCGCCTAATTAATGGCCGACATATTTGTTGCGTTTTCATGCGCAAAAGCGTAAGCGGCACTTTCTCCTATCCGATGGCAAGCCTTACTTCACGCGTTTCAATGTGTCGGAGCCGCCATTTTCCTTGGTGAGAGTGATCGTGTCGTCGTCCACCCATTTAATTGTCTGATTCGCCGCCTCTTTGTTCATCTCGTCTCTCAGTTTCTCGGACATCAACTTCATTCCTTCGTCGACCTTCGACTGATACTGTGCGGGCAGGCCCGAGGCGGTGAGTTTTGATTGATCGAAGACCATGGAGAGCTTGTCATCCTTCAGCGTATAGGTGCCGGACAAGTCTCCGTGAATTTTCATATTGCCAACCGGAATCTTTTGAGTCATATCCATGGTGACCGCAACGTTCTTGCCGCCACTGAAGTCAGCCGTTGCGGTTGCCCCCGGTGAAATATCCGCCCCCTGCAGCGTCATCGTCCATTTTCCGTCCAAGCTGTGGCCAGACTTGCAGCCAACCAGTACCACCGACAACGCCAATATGGGTAAAAACCACTTCATTGCACCCTCCATTCTCTTGTGAAG
>JAEVZK010000034.1 GCA_023392285.1 Armatimonadota bacterium
ACACCTCAAGGACGACGTCCGTGAGGTAACTCTCGGTATGGAATGCGGCGTCACCTTCGAGAATTGGGAAGCTTTCAAGGAAGGCGACATGATCGAAGCCTACGAAATGATTCAGGTCAACGCCTAAGTCAATGAAAATAGCTCGCGCCGTTGATGTCGATCACTACGCCGCTTAGGTAAGAAGCGTCGTCCGAAAGAAGGAAAGCGGTGGCGGCGGCGCAGTCTTCGGGCGTGGCGATTCGCCCGAGCGGGATCGACGACAATATCTCCGTCTTCCGCTCCTCCATTCCCTCCCGAGCCATGGCGGTTTCCACCCAACCCGGAGCGATGCCATAAAGCCCAATGTTTGACCCGCCCAGTTCGACCGCCAAGCTGCGCGTCATGTTGATGAGCGCCGCTTTCGAGGCAGCATAAAGAGAAGCGCCACCTTCACCTTTGAAGCCGACTCGGCTCGCCACGTTCACAATCTTGCCGCCTCCTTTCTCCTGAAAATGCCGAGCCGCCGCGCGCATCAGCATCACCGGAGATTGGAAATTCAGCGCGAAAGTCTTGTGTAGGTTGGCCGCAAACGCCGCATCGCCAGAGCTGGCGAAATCGATGGGCAAATAAACGCCAGCATTATTGACCAGCGCGTGGACATCTCCCTCCCCAATCACGTCGGCGAAGAGTTTCGTCGCCTGCTTTGGATCGGACAAGTCGGCTTGATAGATTCCGCTCGCCTGTTTGCCCAATGCCTTCGCCACCTTCTCCGCATCGGAACGGTCGCTCGCGTAGTGGACTGCGACGCCCCAACCGTCTGTTGCTAGACGTGTCGCAATCGCTCTTCCAATCCCTCTCGAACTGCCGGTCACCAGGACGCGCTTCTCTGCCATACCCGCAGTTTACGCCCATGCCACTGAGGCAAACTGTACGAGATGAACACCCAGATGATCGGCACTTCCAACCTTAGGACTTCGCGGCTAGGCTACGGCTGCATGCGAGTGGCCGGCACGTGGAATCCTGCCTCGCTAACCGAAAACCAACGTGAGAACGCGCACAAGTGTATCGTGGCTGCTTACGAAGCGGGATATACACTCTTCGATCACGCAGATATCTACGCACGAGGACTGTGCGAGCAACTCCATGGCGAGGTGCTGAAAAAGGTCTCGGAAATGCGGGACAACATCATCATTGCAACCAAGTGTGGAGTGCGGTTTGCGGGCGATCCTGAAGGAAGCGTTGGCAAGTACGACTTCAGTTTTGACCACATCGTAAACTCCTGCGATAAGTCGCTGCAGCGCCTCGGAATAGAGACGATCGACATTTACCAACTGCACCGTCCCGACATCTTGATGAATCCGGAAGAAGTCGCACGAGCCTTCGAGCATCTCTATGCAGCGGGTAAGGTGCGCTACTTCGGCGTCTCCAACTTCACCGCCTCATACGTGAGCTTGCTTCAGCAGTTCCTTTCATTTAAGTTGCAAGTGAACCAAGTCGAGATTTCTCTTACTCACAGGAATTCTTTTTTCGATGGAACTCTCGACCAGTGCATGATGGAGAATCTCACCCCGCTTGCCTGGTCGCCCGTGGGCGGCGGCGCATTGGGCAAAGAAGATTCTGGCGATCTTCACCAAGAACTGACAACCATGGCAGCCAAATACGCAACCGGCCCTGCCGAAATTGCCGTCGCTTGGCTCCTCCAGCACCCCAGTGCAATTGTCCCCATCATCGGTACCGCCAAGCCCGAACGGGTGAGGTCAATGATCAAGGCTGACGAGATCAAACTCACGCGAGAAGACTGGTATGCCCTCTTAGTAGCGGCTCAGGGCCATCCGATGGCTTAAAATCTATCCGTCGGCAGACGGCAGTAAGATGATAACTGACATATAATCTTTGGTAAGGGCGAGGATTACTGCCAACATCCTCAAGAGACGTGGTCAAAAGGGAGTGAGAACAAGAAGGATTGGGCGAAGCCCGGGAAACAATGGCAATGAAGAAAAACGTTATGATTCGGTGGATCGCCCTCTTGGGTCTAGTCCCCTGTGTGTGCTTCGCAGTGGGATTGGTGGGCAGTCAAAGGCAAGGCAGACCGACTTCCAAGGTGGTGCAGACGAAGGTGGAATATCCGGCAAAGCTGCATCACCTCTATGATTTGGCGCAATTCGACTCCGACCATACGAGTTCGGTGCTCGATAAAACCGAAGTGTTGCTGCGCTGGCTAGTAGAAGAGCGGAGGCACCCGACCCCTGTGGAGCCGGGCATTACGGGTGGTCCTATCGATTCTTACTACATCCAGCGGCAGATCATCGAAACGATGGTAGGGCAAGCGGACGCGAGAGCGCTGCGTTGGCTTGCAAAGCAGGGAGGAATCTCTTCCGAGCTTCGTAGGGTGTTGCTTCTTCAGATGAACGATCACGAGAACCCAGCCACTCTTGAGGCGACGCTCAACACCTTGCTGCACGATCCCAATCCCTACCTCCGAGCCTATGCAGCCAGATCTCTCAATGACTGGGATGGGGAAGTAGCTGAGCAAGCTCTCGAAATTGCTGCGAACGACCCATTTGTTCTGGAATATCGTAGCGCTCACCATTTACCCCAAGACCCCAATCCTGAGCCTGCCGTGAGGCGGTGGTATCCAGTGAGAGAAATGGCGCGGGAAGCACTTAGAAATCGGGCCAGTGAAGATGGCTGTCCCACTTCACCTCACAGACTAGAGTGGGTCGCGGATCGCCAGAAACTCTTCCAAGGGTACGAAGATTTCGTGAGGGAGCATCAGGCTGAGCTCCAGCGACTGCTGGCGATTGCGATGAGTGATTCACCTGACAAAATGAACCTTATCCAGCACTAGCAGTCCTCGAAGCCCACTCGGTCCAAAGTAGGTGATTGGGCGAAGCCCGGGAAGCAATGGCAATGAGTAACATTCGAAATATTTGGGCTCTATGCGTAGCATTCGCTCTCGCCATTGGCGTCGTAGCCGCAGTTGGCCTTCATCAAGCGGAGCGTCAGGTTCCATCTCAAAGGCAGCAAGAACCGG
>JAEVZK010000058.1 GCA_023392285.1 Armatimonadota bacterium
ATCGGCGAGCCTCGCGGTTCGGAGGTGCTTGTAGGAGCGTTTATCACCCCGCCCGAACATTCCTATGCCACGTGCGGCGTCATCTTCTTCAATAATGCTGGCTACTTGGGAATGTGTGGCCACGGCACCATCGGGCTGGTGCGGACGCTTGCCCATGTGGAAAAGATCAAGACGGGCCAAGCACTCCGTATTGATACGCCGGTGGGCGAGGTTTCTGCGGTGCTTCGTGACCACAGGGCGGTCTCCGTCACGAACGTGGAGAGCTTCCGCACGGTGGCAGACGTGGAACTGGCGGTCGATGGAGTAGGAGTGGTCTCCGGTGACGTGGCATTCGGCGGCAATTGGTTCTTTATCGTGAAGCACCCAACATTCGAGATCGACAAACGACGAACAGATTCGCTAGTTGCCGTTTGCCAGAAGATTCGAGCTGCGCTGGGTGCGGCTGGCATTACCGGCGAGGGAGGAGCCGAGATCGACCACATCGAACTTTTGGCAAGTCACCACCCACCTGAGATGGATTCAAAGAATTTCGTGCTCTGTCCGGGGGGTGAATACGATCGATCTCCCTGCGGAACCGGAACCAGCGCCAAAATGGCTTGCCTTTACGCAGACGGCAAGCTACAGCCGGAGCGGTTGTACCGCCAGGGTGGCGTGCTGGACACCGTCTTTACCGGCTTCGTAATGCCGAGTGAGAAGGGCGTAATCCCCAGTGTTTCGGGGCGCGCCTACATTACAGCCGACCTGAGCTTAGTCTTCGAAGAGGATGACCCCCTGCTCGATGGCTAAGGAAGCCGTCGTCATCGGCGCCGGGATCATCGGCCTCTGCTCGGCGGAGGCGCTGCTGCTGCACGGTTTTCGAGTTACGATCTTAGATCGAGAACAGGCGGGTTCATCGGCTTCTTTTGGCAACGGCGGTTTGGTCGTTCCGAGTCATTTTGAGCCGCTGGCATCGCCTGGTTTACTGGCTGCCGGGCTCAGGATGATGCTTCGTCGCGGCAGCCCCTTCGGCTTTCGCTCCCTTCCATCTGCCGAAGTGCTGGGTTGGATCATGAAGTTGATGCGCGCCGCGAACCCGCAGGCGGTGGAGCGAGCCTCTTCAGTCCTGCTGGCGATGAATTTGGCCAGCCGCGAGCTTTACGAAACGCATTTTGCCGATCTCACCTTCGACTATGCCCGCACGGGTGAACTCATGATCTGTCGAACAGCACAGGCGCTCAAGGCAGAAACCAGCCTCGCTGAGACTGCCGCTAAATTGGGCCTTGAGGTGGAGGTGGTGGGTCGGGAGGGCTTACGCCAACTTGATCCGAATTTTGAGATCGATGCGGCAGGCGGAGTCTTTTTCGCCGACGATGCGCGCCTGTCTCCTCCTGCATTCATGCAAAGCCTAACCGGGCGACTCAAGCGCTCCGACGTAAGGATCCAAGAAGGGGTCGAAGTGAGCGCCATAGAGGCGGACCGGGTCGTCACCTCGGTCGGAGAATTCAAAGCCGACCTTACAGTCGTGGCCGCCGGAGCATGGAGCGGCACCTTGTGCCGCACTGTTGGAATTCGCCTACCACTTCTTGGGGGGAAAGGCTATGGATTTACTCTTCCGGATCTTCCCGCTATGCCTCAGCTGCCCGGAATCCTAGTTGAGGCTCGGGTGGCTTATAATCCGGTGCCAGAGGGGCTGAGATTCGTGGGAGCGATGGAATTGGGCCCCGCAGTGCCGCAGCCGGATGATCATCGGCGAATTGCTGGCATGCAAACTGCGATCACCGCCGCCTTTCCGCAGTTGCGGCCGGCCGCCTTTCCATCCGAAGTGTGGTCGGGGATGCGCCCCTGTTCTCCCGACGGGCTCCCTTACGTCGGAAGGCTCACGCGGGCTCCAAACTGTATCGTTGCCACCGGGCACGGCATGATGGGGATGAGCTTGGGTCCGATCACCGGCCACTTGGTGGGTGAAATTGCGGCTAACCAAAAGCCATCCATTCCGTTGGACCTATTGAATCCAGAACGTTATGCGTGAATCCACCCTTCCCGAACTTAATGAAGCAGTCGAAGAGGCTGCTGCCGCTTTGCCACGTTATTCAAAAGTCGATCCGCGGCAACGGGCGCAATTCCTTTCTCAGATTGCCACCAATCTGGAGAACCTAGGAGACGATCTTCTTTCCACGGCTTCGGCTGAGACGAACTTACCGATCGCGCGCCTCACTGGAGAGAGGGCGCGTACCTGCGGGCAATTGAGAATGTTTGCGAGCTTGATCGAAGATTCTCGCTGGATGGATATTCGAATCGACCCCGCAGACCCGACTCGCACCCCTGCTCCCCGACCGGAGATTCGAAGAACTCAGGTGCCTCTCGGCGTGACCGCTGTTTTTGGCGCTTCCAATTTTCCCCTCGCCTTCTCCGTTCCGGGAGGAGATACGGCAAGCGCCCTCGCCGCTGGTTGTCCAGTGGTCTGTAAAGCTCACCCGAGCCATGAGCAGACCTCGCAACTTTGCGCAAACGCCATCATGGACGCTGCCAAGTCCACCGACATGCCCGACTCAACGTTCCGCATCGTCTTTGGCGGTCCGCAGGTTGGCAGAGCACTGGTAGAGCATCCCCTCATTGCGGCGGTAGGATTTACCGGCAGCCTTCGCGGAGGACGCGCACTTTTCGACTATGCCGCGAGCCGTTCGGTGCCGATTCCAGTTTTTGCTGAGATGGGCAGCGTCAACCCAGTTTTCCTCCTTCCGACGGCGTTAGATCATGATCCCGCTAAGCTGGCACAAGCCTATGCAGCATCGCTTACCCTCGGCGTCGGACAATTTTGCACGAATCCTGGCGTTCTTGTCGGCATCGAAGGTTCTGCTATGTCACGCTTTATGGAGACGCTTTCTAGAGAGTTGGCCAGCCATGAAGGAGGAACCATGCTCGATGAGGGCATTCTGTCTTCCTATCGAACAGGGGTCGCCGCGAGAAAGGCGGACGAGCGATTGAACGCTTTGTTCTGCGGAGGCGAGACCCGTCCCGCAGTCTTCACCACAACCGCTTCGGAATTCATCCGAAATCGTGACCTGCAGGAAGAGCTTTTTGGTCCTGCGGCGCTGATTGTACGTTGCAGTGACGAAGCCGAGCTGATGGAAGTCGCCGCATCCTTTGCCGGGCAACTGACAGCAACCGTGCATTTCGCCGCTGCAGATCACCCATTTGTCGAGCGTTTGCTGCCGACGCTCGAGCGTTTTGCGGGTAGGATCGTGGCCAACGGATGGCCCACGGGCGTCGAAGTGGGGTCTGCGATGCATCACGGCGGACCGTACCCTGCCACGACAGATAGTCGCGCGACGAGCGTCGGCACCGCTGCAATTTATCGTTGGGTTCGACCAGTCGCCTTCCAAGACTTTCCGCTAGAGCTTCTTCCGCCCGAACTGCAGCACCGGTCGTAAATGGAAAAGAGAGGCGATGGATTTCTGTCCATCGCCTCTCTGGCTGTTTCTCCGTTCTTTATGGAATCAAGAGTCGGTTCATAAAGTTGGTGTTCGCTTGTTGAACCGCGGCCACCATCTGGGGATAGGGGTTGTCGGTGATGCTTACCAGTCCGAGGTCGAAGCACTCGCCGTCCCATAGTCGTCCGCTTGGCGGATCGTCCTCCCACTTGTAGTAGTGGGCGCCGACCAGATTGTTCCAAGTCATCGCTTCAGCAATGTAGTCTTGATAGATTGAGACTCGGTCCGACTCAACTGCGATGTTGGGAACGTATCCCGAGACTCGCCCAAGGTCGGAAGCGCCGAATCCGAACTCGCTGATCATGACTGGGCAATCGACATTCTTTAGATCAGCGCGATACTCAGCCGGATTGGTGCAATACGCGTTGAAGCTGATGACGTCGGAATATCGCTTTGCCACTGCCAGAACCTCCGAGGTGTAGTAGAGGAAGCGGCACCCCAGGTACAGACCTTTATAGTTCAGCGGTGCCAGTTTTGCTCGGACCGTCGAGAAGTATTGAGTGGCGAACTGACTCGTAAACAATCGCATATCGCGGTTCATCGTAAGAGTCACGTTGGATGGATTGAATGTCCGATTGTTCAGCAGTGCCGTCCAGCTGGCGAAGTTGGTTTGCCAGCTTCGATTCAAGTTGGTGATGGTTCGATACTGCAGCGTGAGGTTGTTCACGAAGCGAACTTTGGCCGGAGCGGTTGGCGCTGCAGACAACACGCTGAACGGAAGGAGGAAGTCCTTGTTCCCGGTAGTCGGTCCGAGCGCCCACGGCAGTTCGTTGTCCAAGAAGAAGCCCATGTTCGAGTTATCGCCAATCAATGGCAGCACGTTCTTGGCTAGAGTTGACTGGACCGCAGTCGCCCAAGCGGGGTCATAGACGTCTGGCATGATCATGCCGTCGAGGCAGTTAATCCTCTGGAACGCACCCATGACCGGGAAGACCGGGGCAGTTACCATGCCGTTGTTTCCAGTCAGACCGGCGAGAGGGCCGATCGTATTGAATCCCCAAGTGCGCAGTCTCCGAGCGATGTTGTTGTTCGCTTCCACTTCCCAATTACTGCCAAATTTGCGCTGGAGGTTAGAGGAATAAAAGTTGAAAGCTCGAACTGACTGGCCAGTTTCTGGATTGTCGTGAATCGCAAAGTGACTCCCGAATGGCCCGTTCGGGTCGGGAAGGGCGCCGGGGACGAACATCGAAAGACGGTCATCGACGAACGAGGCGGTAGACCAGCCCGCGCTGACGATGCCAGTGGAGAAAAATCGATTTCCCGACGGATCTAGGATATACCACTTGCCATTCTGCTTGGCCGTCGACCATTTGCCAGTGGCACCGGAACCCGTACCTGCAACTCCACCATAAGAGTCGTTGCTGAAGGGGTAGAAGCCACTTAGGAGGGCATCCGACATGGCTTGAGCTTGAAGTTGGGAATCGCTCGTCACCTTGGTTGGAAAATTGATGTCTTGTTGGCCATAAGCGTCCACAAAATGGGTCACATTGGGCTCAATGGTTTGAGTTGAAATCTGGTAGAGCTCGAGTGACATCGGACCCTGATCTTCAAAGTTGGCGAGCCTCACTCGGTAGCTATTGTCCAAAGCGATGCTGCCAGCACTCAACGTCTGGATCATCGAGGTGTCTGGTAACGAGGGCCACCTCATCAGGTGCGGGTCAGGCGGAAGTAATGGCATCGCAAGAGTCACGACCTGTCCCGCTGGAATGGAAGTATTCGAAAAGAGCCAATGTCCGTTTCCACCCGAAGTGCTGTCGATTCCGATAAAGACAAACTCAGTAGACGAGCCGGTATTTTTCAGCTTGACGATCAGGTGCGTCGCACTAGACCAATTCGTGTTTCCAGTTAGGTTGATGCCGAAGGAAGAGCCTTGCGCATTCAGGTTCACGCGATAGCCGACACCTGGGATCTGCGTTTTTGTGGCATTCCCCATGGTGTATAGCGTGCCAAATGCTTGATCAGCACTAATCAGCGGCAGTGAGGACGATCTTGCCGAGCCACAGAGGAGAGAAAGCAGGCCGGCAGCAAAGAAGGCTTTCATGCTCACGATCTTCCTCACTACGTCCCACCAAGGCTAAGTAAATATGCTAGCCATGCCATTCTATCGAGAGTTTAGCAACTTCGGCATAGTTAACGTATTTGCAACCAATTTTTTTGAATGGTCAGGTTCTTGAGATTGTCTGAGCCCTGGGTCGTACCGATGCTAGCAAGCTCTTCCGGCGTCAAGATAAATAAGATGTTCACCCATGCTCGCAGAGCACCCGACCGCAGTTTTTGGCTCCTGCTCCTCGTTGTGTCCCTTCTCCTCGCTCTCGGAGTGAGTTGCAACGCCCAGATGAAGCTGACCCCGGTGGTCAGCAGTTCCGTCCCAACGAAGATTAAGGGGATTGGCCTCAATGGTCATATGGAGGAGATGCCCGTCGCAGACTTGAAGCGCATTGGCATTCAGTGGCTCCGCCTCGATTTAGGCGGTCGGCCAATGAACGCAGACAAGATCAACCATATTGTTCAGCACTATAAGGATTTTGGCATTCTTTGGATCATATCGACTGAGAATCATGATCCCGTGGAGGAAGCGAAGCTGGTGGTGAAAGCGGGGGTACGCGATCTCGAGATCATGAACGAGCCCGATTATCAATTTATCGACCCTAAGGTCTATGCACAGCTCTTCAAGAAGATTCGCGCAGCAGTTGGCAACGATGTTCGATTGTACGGCATGGCAAGCGGCAAATGGGTCTGGAGCCAGCCCTTTATCAAAGCGTCTCTCGCTCAAAAGCTTCCGATCGATGTGCTTACCTTTCATGCCTATTTGGACAACAACGAGCGCATGCCCGCGATGACCACATGGGTCAACGAAGCGAAACAATACGGTCTGCCAGTCGTAGTTTCCGAAGTTGGCTTTCCCACGATGAGGAATTATCGAGCAATCTACGGAGAAGGAGCATCTTACGGGGATCTTTTCGTAAAAACAAAGAAGGCTCTAGCGGGGGTGCCCTGGGCTTGGTACGACGGACCGAATCCTCCTGACAACTTCGACGCAGGAATGTTCGACCATACGCCTGAACGTGGGTGGTACCCGAACAAGAACTACATCGATGTTTGTCGAGCCCTTGGCATAAAATATCCAGACTAGTAGATGGCCCACCCCAAAAATATCGTTGTAGTCAACGAATATGCGAATGTGACTGGCGGGGCTGCCCGCGTCGCGATCAATAGTGCGGCGGAACTTGCTAGGCGTGGATTCAACGTGGTCTTCTTTTCATCCATCGGCCCTGCCGATCAATCGTTGATCGACGCGGGCGTTGATGTGATCATTCTGGACCGCCCCCCCTACAGTCGCTCACAGGATTCGATGCGAGCCGCTCTCAACGGACTTTGGGACAAAGAGGCCGCCAACGCCTTCGAAACGGTTCTCAAGCCTCTCAATCCTTCTGACACGATCGTCCACGGGCATACATTTCGGGATGCGCTTTCCGCGAGCGTTCCGGCCAAGGCGCTCGCCCTGGGCTTTCGCACGTGCTACACCGCCCACGAGTACTCCATGGGCTGCCCCTTCACCGGCTTTTACGACTACCGCCGTCAAGAAGCTTGTTATCGGAAAGGGCTTTCTCTATCATGCATCTGCACAAAGTGCAACACCGGATCGATCGCTGCCAAAGGCTATCGAACCTTGAATCAGGCGCTCTACCGATATAAAGGTCGGCTGCCGAAGCGATTCGACCACGTTTTCTATGTTTCGGAAGCAAGTCGCAAGATTTTGCTCCCCTACATGGGCCGCCACGTCCGGTCTTCCGTGCTGCCCAATCCGATTGAGGTAGACCGACTGCCGCGCCAGGCGATTCAAGAAGGAAGTCCCATAGTGTCCATCGGACTGCTCAACGAGAACAAGGATCCCGTTTCAATCGCAAAGGCCGCGAGGATGCTGAACATGCCCGTCACGTTCGTCGGGAGCGGTCCGCTAGAAGGTGAGATTAAGGAAGCCAATCCCGACGCTTCGATCACGGGATGGATTCCAGGTGCCCAGGTTACTGAGCATCTTCGCCGGGCTCGATGCGTGGTCGTGGCTTCGCGATGGTTCGAAACCTTCGCCCTGACCGTCACCGAGGCTGCGGCCGCTGGAATCGGAGCGATCGTCAGCGACGTTTGCGTCGCCTCCGAAACGGTTCGCAAGAGCGGCGGAGGCTTTATCTTCAAGGCTGGAAACGTGGAAGATCTCGCGTCCAAACTTACATCCCTGGAACAAGTTTCCGAGGCAAATCGGATCGGCGAAATTGCTTATGACGTCTACTGGAAAGACCCGCTCACTTTGGATAGGCACATTGAAGCTCTCCTCTCCGGCTATGAGACGGCCATGGAGTGCTCGTCAGCTACTTCTTAGAATTAGTTGAGCTTCCTGCGATCGATTGCAGCTGGCCACCGCTGAGGTAGACAACCTTCACCACGGGATCATCAACCGGATTCCAGGTTAGTTCATTGAGAGATGTAATTCTGGCGTCAAAGCGGCGCTGCATTTCTGGCGAGATGTCAGGTGGGCCTGCAGCTAAGATGAACCCGCCAACGCCAGCGATGGATGCTCGCCCTATTACGGCGCTCATCTCGTCACCGAAGGATGCGAAATCGGCCTTCGCCAACACGTATAGCTTCTGGTTTCGCCCGGGCGGTGTCAAAAGCTGAAGAGCACTGTTCAGCGAATTGGTGCAAACCGCGTATCCGTCGAGAGTTTCGGGGCCATTTATCAAAACGGCCGTCGAGGCGTGATCTCTCACAAGCTCATCAGAGAGAACTGGTAGTTGTTGATAGACGTGCTCGGCAAAGGCGGCTGCCCGATTGTTATAAAGTGTGTTGCTGCACAAGCCTGCAATGCAGCCCAGGAAGATGACTACAAGAACTGCGGCAGACCTAGTGTTCCGCCAATTTTGGAGCATCGGGATCAGAGCGATGACTGCCAGCAGGGAAAAGACTGACGGCAGGTAAACGTAGCGCTCATTGCGCGTGCCCGTCAGGCTCACGAACAGTGGCAAGGACAAACTCGCGGAGAGGGCGAACGAAACTAACGCGGCGAAGAACAACCTGCGCCTCCCCTCATTCTCCTTTCCGCCCAAATTCCTCTGCAGCAGGATAGCTGTTACAACGACTATGAAAAGAGATATAAGGATTAGAGGCAGACGATTTGCCCGAATAAATGCCGACAAATGATCCATCATCCGCAGTCCGCTGCCCCCACCCAGCCAATCCGGAGGGATGCCCGGCAAAAGCGAGCGGAACCAGTAGAGGGCTACGTTGCCAATCACATGGGTCGGTTTAGGAGCAATGAGCAGGGATTGATTCGAACTGGCTCCCACCAAACTCCCGACGATTGTAGACCGCCAGACGAAAAAAATGGCCGCGATCGCAGCTAAAAGAACAGCTGCACCAAGGATTCGTCGAGCTGCCTCCCTCCCTTCCACTAAGAACCCAAAGATAGGAGCGATCGCAACAACCGGCAGGGTTGTCTCCTTTGACAAAAAAGCAGCAAGCGCGAACAGCGCCGTGTAGAAAAGCACTGACGTTCTCTTCGTTTCCAGATAGTGCAGGTAGCTAAGAAGAGTCAGCAGCGTGAAAATCGAACCTAGGAGGTCGCTACGTGCGGCGATCCAGACAACCGGTTCAAAGTGAGAAGGAAGCAGGAGATAGATGCCGCCGCTTAACATGCCCAGACGTTCGGGATTCTGCAGTCGCAACGACCCGAACACTCGCGTAAACAGCAGTGCAACGAGGACGGACACCGCAACGTGCAACAGAACGTTTGTGACGTGGTAGCCAATTGGGTTTAAGCCATAAAGCTGATAATCGGTCCAGATGCTTAAGGACACGATCGGCCGGAAGTAGTCCGTCGGAGCGTGTGAAAAGATTCCGAATGGCCCACCACGCGAAACGCCATGTATCAAGTTGTAGTCGTCACTGATGAAAGCGCTTGAGAGCGACGCCCCGTAAGCTAAGAAGGCAAGAACCGCATATGAAATTGCGAGGATCGAATATTGGTGCCACCGTCCAAGGCTCTTCATGTGCGTCCTCAGGAAAGTTTAGTCGCGCCGACTCGATTTCGCAGCCACCGGTACCAAACACCTTTCAGTTTAGGAGCGAGCTTAACCGCTCTTGCATGGAGCACCCGCGCCCCATCGAAGTCGCCATTTTGCGCCACGCGGTCAGCTTTGAGGGACAAAATGAGCCCGAGTTTCTCCTTCAACTTTGCTAAGTAGAATTGGGCACGATCCGCTGGCAGATTTCCGTACAGGGTGTCGAACTGCTCGATAACCCCAGTCACCACCTGTTCTTCGGCCGCGTAGTACGCCTCACTTGCAGCGCTCGCCGATCCTGACCGGCGAGTTACGTTTACCAACTTTTTATCGAGGTAGCTGAACCGGCCCTTAGCCGCCAATCTGAACCATACGAACCAATCCTCGCACGCCCTAAGGTCGTTGGGATAGCTGCCAACCTCCAAGACGGCTCGCCTTTCGGTGACGCAACATACATTCCAGACTCGTTGGGGAATCAGATGACCCAGCCCATCGTGACCAATAGGAGGCGGAAGCTCGAAAGACTGCCGGGTAGCGTGCTCATCTACAATGTAAGCATCGCAGAAGGCCAGCACGGTTGGCTCGGAGGTCAGTGCTGCCATTTCCTCCAGATAGGTCGGCTCCCACCAATCATCGTGATCCAAAAACGCGATCCAGTCACCCGAAGCCTCGCTTAAGAGATGTCGCCGCGCCGCCCCAATCCCCTGGTTGGCCTGTTCGATTAAAGTGGCTGGATACTTCTTTGCGATGCTGGTCGAGGAGTCCTTAGAACCGTCATCCAAGATCAGCAGTTCGTAGTCGCTGAAGGTCTGCGCGACAATCGAATCCAGAGCTCGGGCTAGGAATGCTTCGCCATTATATACAGCGACGCAGACCGAAAATTTCATCGGTTCGCAAGTTCCTTGGCGGGACGCAATGGCTCTTGCATCGGTACCGCACGCACCGGCAGAACTCTTCCAGATTCGCTCGCGAGGAACCTACTGGAGGCCAGTGCCATGACGGTGTTGATGACCACCCAAGCTCTAGCGTAAAGAATGAACTCAACCAAACCATGAGTGGCGAACGCGATTCCGATCAGGAAGATGGTGAAGGCGTAGGGGCGAAACGCAAGTTGAGGCGAAATAAACCTCAGCATCTGAATGATGACAAGAACCAGAAATGCGATGCCCATCAATCCAAATTGGGCAAAGATGAGGCCGTACATCCCATCGACTGTCCCCATCACCGAAGAAGTCGAATAGTAGAGCACACGTGGGCGATCTCCGGGGAAGAGCAAGGAGTTCGGCCCCGTGCCGAAAAGAGGCCGCTGAGCTCCGACATTGAAGGTTTTGTATTGCTGCTCGATGCGATAGTCGATTGAGGCGAGGTCAGCCGAACTGCGGACCTGTTCACCTTTGAGCGTCACCGTAAACCGCTCGATCTTAAATGTAAAGACCACCACGAGCCATATCAGCACGAGGGAGCCGACCACCGACGCAACAACGATGGCTTTTTTCGGTCTTCGGTTCGCCAAGAGGAATATGACAGCCCCGATCGCACACGCCCCAAAGGCCGCAAGTCCACCACGTGATTCGGTCGAGACAAAAGCACCCATGTACAATGCACCAAGCGCGACCTCCCACCATTTGGGCTTACGGTACAGTGTGGGGCCGAAAACGATCGAGAATGCGATGAGCATCTCGAACGCCATCATGTTCCAACCGACCGACGTGCCCCATGCCAGAGAGATATCAAGACCTTGGCTAACTTCGGAATCACTGTAGAGCCGGTAGAGGCGCAATGTTAGATCGCGAACTCCCGGAACGTTAAAATGCTGAGCTAGACCCAGAAGGGCCGAGAACGCGAATGCCGCCAGCAGCCACTTGATCGTGATGTCGGGTCTGAAGCCCTTCCGATTCAAAGACTCCTTCGTGACCAAGTAGTAAAGGTACATGCCGAGGATGACACCGATGAAGCGGCGATAATCCTCGAATGCGCTCGGCAGCTCGGGTGAGGAAACGGATGTGATCAGCAGGCCAATGCCGGTGGTGGCGACGAACCCGAGCATCGTCCAGTCCCAAATTCCAAAGCGCAACCGGCCGACTCGGCCGGTACGGTCGAGAAGAAGGTAAATGCCGATGAGGCGAATCGGAACCGAAATCAGCGGCGTGAACGGAATCTCGGCGCGGACAAAGTTGAAGACGAACTCGATCAGAATCGCAATTCCGATGAGATGAGACAGGAGCAAGCCTTTGCGCTCCTCCGGAGTCTTATAAAAGCGGAGTTCCGCGGCTTGGTAGCTCATGTTCAGCTATTCTCCTGAAAGATCAGTGCAGTTCCAGTGAGCGCCACCGAGCGTCGCAGGAGCCTTATCTTACCTAGACGTTTTTTCACACGCGACTGAACCAGAGCCCTCGTATTTATTCTTGGTTTCAACGCGCCAAATTCTAGGTCAATCATAAGGCTGCTCTCAATTTCCTCAAGCCGCTCGGCGACATAAATGCACCTGGGTGGTTGCCGAAGAAAACCCCTACGATGGCAAGATGCAAGGTCGGGATCGCCACCGCAGCGGTAATCAGGCTCGGCCAATTAGGAATCGGAAGTCTCGAAAGCCCCCATGCGACGGCGGCGGTCATCGCGGCGCAGAGCGCGCTCTTCAACAATTTACGACGCTCGAGTCGCCAGGCTGACAAAAGGATGAATGCGCTTGCGATCACAAACACGTTCACCGCCAGCATTCCAGCGGCGAATGACCAAGCGATGTTAATGAGGTTCAGATGCCCCCAATTCATATAGAGCATTCCGCCAGCGACAAAATAGGGAAGGCACCAGGCGATCAACGGCACCTGGGCATACCTTCCACCCACCAGAGCCGTCCCGGCAAAAGCTCCCATCGACCGGGCGGCCTCGGTGATACACAAAATGGGCAGCACGGCAGCCGCCGGATAGAAGTCGGGCCGCAAAATGGTGTGAACCACGATCGGCGCAAAGAAAGCGAGGGTGAAGTACAAGGGCAACAGCAACAGCAAGGCCAAAGAGAACGACCGTGAGAAGGCGCGCCCAAGCGCCAATTTGTCGTCCGTACGATGGCCTACCGCAATCGTAACCGTTCGGTGAAGCGGAGCGAAAACCAGTTCGGCTGGCATCGCGATCAGGCGCTTCGCCCAGCTGTAGCTTCCATTAGCCACGTTCCCCAGAACCTTAGGGACGAGCAGCATGTCGGCAATCGAATACATCATCCAAAGCAAGTCGGTGGCGACGAGTTGCATGCAAAGCCGCATGATCGGCCTAACGGCTTCTCGATCATGATCCTTGATTTCGACCGGAGCCAGCTTGTAAGAGGCGGCCCAAATCACCGCGGAGCGGGTGATCAACTGCATCATCAAGCTGAACAACCCAAAACCGGTCTTCACCAGGATGAGCGCGATCACGGCTGAAATGAAGGTCGCTGCGCTCTCGATAATTCCCATATCGCGGAATCTTCCCGCCTTCAAGAGCGAGGCCGTCGGAATCGCAGACAAACTGTTGAGCGTGACTGCGAGGGCGGCCATCGCCATGCACCAAGTCAGATCCGGCAGCTGATAGAACAGCGCCAGCGGATAGGCTGCCGCAAGCATGACGAGCCCAAATGAGATTCCTGACGTGACAGCAAGACGCCCGTAAGTCCGGTGCTTTTCGGGGGTGATCTCAGGGTCGTTGTAGAACGCCTGCTTTAGCCCGGCATCGCGCATGAGGTCCGCGAAATTGTAGATGGTCGTGAGCAGCGCGTATATGCCAACGGGTCCTGGCCCAAGCTGGTTTGCGATGATAATCCCAACGACGGCAAAGGTGATCTTCGTCAAAAAGTTGAAGATCAGGTTCCAAGCAAAGCCTCGACCGTAATTTATTGTAGGCTTTGCTTCTTTCATACTGGCGCGGGGCCAGCTCAGGTGAGCGGCGCCTCATTAGATTAACTCAATTGAGTCAAGTTCCGTGCCACGGGGATGAGACAGCCCTTTTGCTCAATCGCATCGCGGCTTATGCTTTCTGCCATCGTCCGCAATCGATCTCAATCCTTCGACCTTTGTCCAAAGTCGATGCGGGAGTCCGCCATGCTCGCTACTATTGCGGCACCGGTAGCAATAGATACGAACATCACTTTTCGCATCTGTTGTACACTGTAATGACTTCAAGAGGGAGGGAAGCGAATCCGAGCCTAAGAATATTAGGCCAGCGATGACACAGAGATGGTCTACCGTCCGATTCGATACGAGCAAATGATGCAAGCCGCGCAGGCCTACGATGTCCGCGCGCGACGCATGTTCGAAGGCATGGGTGTTTACACCGGAGAGAAGATGTTCGCCTACTTGGTGGGTGAGGACATCGGTCTCAAATTGGCTCCCGAAGACATCGAGGAAGCTATGACGATTGGCGCTGAGCCTCTTCGTCCGGAACCGAACGCTGAACCGATGCGCGAGTACGTCAAAATGCCGCGGGAAGTGCTCGACAATTTCGAGAAATTTATGAGCTGGGTTGACCGAAGCGCGAATTACGCCCGGCGAAAAGTTGTTCACACCTAGATGTGAGTAGAAAAAATCGAAGGCCGGCTACCTGTTTAGTCGGCTTTCTCGTTTTTGTCTTCGCCTGTCTTGGCGTTGGTTATTACGTGATTGTCTCTGTCTTGGGTCGAAACGCGACCGAAGTCGAGGTGGCAACGGCCAGAGCCCGCGAGCTCCGTCTCGACTCGCCCCGCTTCCCATCTCCTCCCGCCAACCCCTCGGATAATGCCGCGACCCTGTTTCATGAGCTGAATGCGCGCGTAAGTACGGCTCTCGGAAAGAAATTGGTCGATGGTGAGAAGTCCTTCGGTTCAACCCTAATCGACGCCTTGGTCAAAGCTACGCGCAAACCAATCCTCTACTATGATCTTCGAGCAAAAGTCTGGAGGGAGGAACTACCTAGTTCCTATGAGGCCAATGCAGTGCAGCAACTGCTGAGCCTCGAAGCACGTGCTTGTCTCGAATCCGAAAATTGGGAGCGTGAAGTAGGCGTTCTTCAAGCGCTGCGACGGCTCACCTTATTGCGACGCCAATTACCGGACCTACAATATTGGAAGCAATCCATCTACTGTGAACTCGAAATTCATAGAGTGATCGATAAGTGGCTCGACGAGTATGGTTCGCCTCCGTCAGTCCTCCTGCCTCTTTCAGCCCTGATCGATCCCTCCGAAGAGATGGGCAACCTCCCGCAGATGTTGCGAAATGAAGCCGCAAGGAACCGGGTTAGTCTGGAAGGATTGAAGACACTATCCGACCTCAAAAGGCTCTCGCATTCGATTGGCGATCCTTTCGGAAAGATCAGATTCCCGTTCGCCGTCTCGATTCCCCGCCCGATCTTGAATGCGTGGATTCTCAAGAATCTTCGCACTCACATCAGTATCGCCGAGCAACTTGGGACCAAACCCAATTGGTTACGCATCGCTGAGTCGCTCGAAAGCGCTGCCCAAAAGGCCGCCCAAGACGATTCGATCAGCGGCCGGGTGAATCGGATGGCGCTCCCTCCTCTGGAGAGCGTTGCCTTTTTGGTCAGACGGCTCATCACTGAACGACGATTGATGCGCCTGAAGATAGCGATTCTACGTGCGAGGAAGATCCCGTCGAGCCTCGCCGAATTCGGGAGAGACGGAATCGACCCGATAACCGGCAAATCATTCATGCTCACGAGGACGCCAGACCATTTAACAATTTCAAGCGCCATACAGAACTTGAATAAGCGGAGATTTCTCTCTCGAGACATCGATTTGTCCCACCTCGATGCCGTGCGCAGGGAGTCGCCTCAGTCGGGATGACCGGCGACCAATAAACAAGGGACCGTCATCCCGAGCCAGATCCCTACCTTCACGAAAAAAGATCGCGAATGAACGGCGCGGTTGCCGCGTCTCATTCTTCATGAAATCGCGTGCGCGCCGCCCTGCGTTGTGGTTGGGTGGATGCTTCGTTGGCCTCTGCTTGTTTTGCGGAGCCGGTTATTTCCTTATTGTCTCTGTGCTTGGCCCAAATGCCGACAAACTGGAGCAGGAGCGCGAGACTGCGCGAAAGCTAGGTTTGCCGCTGACTGCTGCCGATATGGTTCGGAACACTCCCGCTTCCGAGAACGCCGCTCCGCTCTACCAGGCCGTTTTCGCCGATGTAAAAGCGGCGTTGAACCCGCTGAAGGCTCATAAATCTGATTTGCCTCCTCATTCGCCGGAAGCTGGCGAGCTGGCGAAATTCGTCCAGCGCAAACACCTAATCGAACGAATCATGGCGGCCACAGCGAGGCCGCATTGTAATTTTCACAAGGACTACGAGCAAGGTCCGGCGCTCGCGTTTCCGGAGTTGAGTTCAATGAAGGATGTGGCGCGGGTGCTGCAATACACCGCGGAGCGGCGGTTCGCAGATGGTGATTATGAAGGCGGCGCTCAGGTGCTTCAGGCAATGCTGCGGGAACGAGATCACTATCAAGAAGAGCAGCTAGTCATCCATTACCTGCTGGCGGTTTCGGCTGAGATGATGGTTCACAGCGCCATTCATCATTCGCTGCAAGGCGGCAAAGTCACTCCTCAGGGCCTCGCAGTGCTCACAAAATTCTATTCCTCGCTCGGGCCTCAACCGGACCTTAAGCGAGCGATCAAGGGCGAGGCTGTTTTCGGGCAGCTCGCGATCGATTCCATCAAGAGCACTCGCGACATTTCCCAGAGCACTGGCGATTGGAATGACGGAGATTCCAGCAGCGGATTCGATATACCCATTCCCGGTCGAGTCCGCGACTCCTGGAGGGCCTCGCACCTGCACTACATGAACGCGCTCGTCACCGAACTTGCCGAGACTAACGACTGGAACTCTGCCACCGCTGTACTAGAAAAATTCGACGTTCAGATAGCAGCCGATAATTCCTTCAGCAACAAGATCAACCAGATATTGTTCCCCGTGTTTACCGGCTTGGGAGTCGCAGCCACCAGACTCCAAGCGATGCGCAACCTGAGCATCACCGAGATCAAACTGCTGAGAATGGGTCGGAATGCTTTGCCGACAAGTTTGGACAGCTTCGGCAAAGAAGCCGATGATCCATTCGGGACCCGTCTCGTCTACAAATCCCTGCCCAACGGATTCACTCTGTATTCGGTCGGGCCGAATCGTCGGGACGACGGAGGCAAGAAGGGCAAGACGGACTTCGATGACATCCTCGTGAGCGTCGATTGGGCTAAATAGGGATGTAAGCTGGGGCCGATGCCGATCATCGATTCGCTCGTGGGAAGCCTATCCTATCAGGTCGATCCTTCCGGTGCATTGACTCACCTCTTCTTCGGCGAGCACCATTTTCCTGGTCAAGCGAGCCGGGAATTAGAACTCCAGCTTGAACAGTTCTTCTCTAGATCCCGGCAGGAGTTCGACTTTGCCCTCGCGCCGGAGGGCAGCCGCTTTCAAATGAGCGTATGGGAGCAACTGCAGCGAATTCCGTACGGTGAGACCCGCTCTTACATCGACATCGCTCGAGCTTTGGGAGACGCGGGGCTCACGCGAGCGGTTGGCTCGGCAAATCACGCGAATCCTATCGCCATCCTGATCCCGTGCCACCGCGTGATCGGCGCAAGCGGACAGTTGGTCGGATTTGGGGGAGGGCTGGACATTAAAGCCAAGCTGCTCGACTTTGAGTCCGGAGTTCGCTCCCTGTTTGATCAGCCAGAGTAGGAGATGCGCCAAATACAGTGTCCACCCTCGTCGGCGACTAACACTGAGCCATCCGGTAATTGCCCCATGCCCACGGGCCTGCCATAGACTTCGCGCTTCTTCGGATCAGGGACCAGCCCCCACATGAAGTCGTCGTAGCCTTTCGTTGGTCTGCCGTTCTGAAAATGAACTCGGACCACCTTGTACCCGCTCTTATACAGGCGGTTGGTCGATCCACGCATCGCGACCAGGGCGTCGCCGCGATAGCTAGCAGGAAACATCGAACCTGTGTAAAAGATGAACTGCAAGGGGGTCGAGTGGGCGTTGAACAGCACATCCGGCACGTCTGCCTTTCGCTTTGGCCGTGGCTTGGATCGAAAAGCAGGATCGACGTGGCTCCCTACGTAGTAGTAGGGCCAGCCGTACCACTGCCCATTCTTGATCTGGGTGAAGAAGTCGGGCACGACGTCGTCGCCCTCGTAGTCCCGTTCAACACAAGTGGCCCAAAGGGCGCCGCTGGAAGGATTCAACGCCAGCCCGACCGGATTTCGGATGCCGCTCGCGACCAAAGTCTTGCCCGATCCATCTGTGTTGTAGCGCCAGATCGCCCCTCTCGGAAGAGGCTCCGCACTCTTGTTGGTTTCTGATCCAATAGTCAAGTAGAAGTGTTGGCCACTAGGATCAAACAGCAGATTTCTAGTCCAATGCTGGCGATATCCACGGCTGGGAATTCCCTTCACCACCGTCTCTGCATTCCGCAGACTTGATTGGCCGTCTCTGTACTTAAAGCGCACGACTGAATCGGTGTTGGCGACATAGAAGTAGCCGTTTCGAATTGCCATGCCAGTGGGTAAGTTGAGCCCCGACGCGAAGACCGTTTGCAAATCAGCGACGCCGGTGTGATCGGTGTCTCTCAAGCGAATCAGTCTGCCCTGGTAACTCTCGGTCACGATGACGTCTGCGTTGGGAGTGACG
The DNA here is from genome assembly GCA_023392285.1 of Armatimonadota bacterium. Taxonomy (GTDB): domain Bacteria; phylum Armatimonadota; class Fimbriimonadia; order Fimbriimonadales; family Fimbriimonadaceae; genus JAEVZK01. The sequence continues at coordinate 18,169 of JAEVZK010000058.1, forward strand.
AACAGCCAGCGTGGACTCTTAAGGCCGGTGGCGAACATCTCGACCTTAAATCCTTTCGGCACCTTCGGTTTGAAGCCGTTCGGTCGCCTCACCAAGGTTGGAACCCGCAAATAGTTGCTCTTTCCCGGCTTCGGGATCGAAGTCGGGGAGACGTAGTAATGGTGCCCAGTCTGCAGGACGGCGAGTAAAAACGGAGCGACCAACATATGGCTTAGTGTAACGAATCAGCCGCTGGCAAAATGGCCAGCGGCGATAGAACTTACTTCAGCGGTTCGATCCGCCGAACCTGCTCCAGCGATGCGATCTTTTCGAGCACCGACGCCGGACACGATCCGATCAAGAGGACCAAGCCTTTGTCGCTTTCCGCTACTTTGAACCCAAGTTCCTTCAGCTTGGTGAGAGTCGCGGGCTGGAGGTCGTGGAGCCAAACCATGACTTCGACCGATCCCTTCGCAGTGCGCAGGCTATTCTCGATTTTCTCCGCCGGTTTCGGACGTAAGGCTTGGTCCTGAGTGCGCTCTTCGTGGTCGGATTGCTTGGACGAGAATCCGCCCACCCCTCCGCTTTTGGCACCGCCTGCACCCCCGAAGCCACCCGGATTTCCGGCTCGCATAAGACTTGGAGAGGCCGCCGCAAACGTTACATATTGAGGTGACGTCGGCACGGGGTTCACTCCATCGGGCATTTCTACCGGAACATGGACGCGGCGCTGCTTACCACCAATGTTGACGACTCGTTCCTCGACCGCCACGAATGACGTGAACTGGGTCATCAAGCCGTATTCGAGCGAGAGATCGATGATTTGATTCTTTCCTTCCTGGGGAAGCCGCTCCGAGTCCGTTCCCAAGTTATAATCTCGCTCCAACTTATCGACCTTTTGGCGTGCCCAAAGCGTTGGAATGGATTCGCCGCCTGGCTTGTCACTCGGGAAGAATGCGTCAACGGTCTGGCTCCAAGGCTTTCCGGCCATCATGCCGCTGATCTTCACTTTGGCTGGACCGGGCGTATCATAGCGCCCGTACACGGTAATCGGCGTATCGCCAAAAACGTCGGGCAGCGCAGAGGGGAATTGCTCGCTGGTCTGTACGCCTTCGATCTCAACGTGCACATCCGTGAGTACCGGATTCTGTGTTCGAGCGATAAATCTCCGAACCGCATCGTCGGCGTTCGCGTTCAGCGTCACCACCTCGGAGTCCCCTCTCCCGTCAAAGCTCATCGCATCGATCAGATAACGATTGACGCTGTTCCCAATTCCGAACGTAAACATGCGCGAGTTCTTCCGGTGTTCTCGAATCGAGTGAAGGATATCTTTCTCGTCGCCGACAAAGCCGTCGGTGTTGAAGATCACCAGCTTGACTCGTTGAGGATCATCTTGTTGAGCAAGCGCCGCCTCCACTGCAGCCCGCAATTGGGTCCCTCCGTTGGCCTTGAGGCTCGAGACGAAATTCAGGGCCTTCTGCACATTCGGTGCAGAGTTGGCGACGGGCTGTGCCCACAGAGGATTCACATTGTTGCTGAAGCCAAGCACATTGAAGGTGTCGCCTGGATTCAGGCTCTTGATGAGCTTGCTCGTCAGTTCCTTCGATTTTTCGATCGGGAAACCATTCTGACTGCCGCTCTGGTCGATCACAAAGATCACTTGCTTTGGCGCAATCTGTTGGTCGGTAGGAACTTTAGGAGGGAGGAGGACAAGCGAGTAATACCCGCCCTTCACCGGATCGTATTTGGCAAGCAAAGCGCTTTGGACAGTATTTGTCGCAGTTTGGTAGCGCAAGATGAAGTCTCGATTCGGAATTTCGTCTTGCTTGGCAAGTTGAACTACCCGATGACGCTGGTCGATCTCCTTTGTCTTAATTTTGTGAAGAACGGAGTTCATCTCGACGATCGGGCTTCCCGCGTCCAGGTTCACCTTCAAGTCAATATTTGAACCAGAGCGCACGCCACTCGGCAAGTTCTGGGCGGTGATCTCTGCCGGATCCTTTGCGTTGCCGAGAAACCTCGGGCCAACTACCATAGGAAAGGTGAATTCGAATTGTCCCTCTTTGTATTTTAAAAGTTGAACATAACTGATCTCTATCTGGACTTGCGCCTTTGGAAGAATGTTGGCGACGGATTGGGTAAAGATGTTCGGACGCTCCTGATTGAGCAGCGCTGCCGATTTTCCCGCGTTCCGAGCTGCGTTGTAGATCGCGAGCGCTTCTTCGCGCCGCTTGATCACTCCGGTGATCACCCTATCGCCGATCTTCATGGTCATTCGGTCAACTGCGGAATCGGCTGGCAACGGAAATGTATACACGGCCTCGATGGGAGTTGAACTGGGATTCGTAAACGTTTGGGTGACCGTGACCCGGGACGCGAACCCACTGATGTCCGCGACCACGGACGTATTCTTGAGCGGACAAAGTATCGGATTGGATCCTTCTCCGCCGACGAGAGAGCCGGGTGCCAAGTTGGCGGTGTTCGCCTGCGGCGTCAACGCCAGCGCGGCTGCTAAAAACAACATCTTTTCCTCTAAACCTCTGAGGAATTGGATGCTCGGGAACGGTTTTGGTTACGTTGTTTCGATAACGGTCGCCAGTAGAATCGCTTGAGGTTCGAAAGCCTTGCCGTACAATAGGTTCATGATGTCTCTCATTGCGTCAGCCCTTCTGGGAGGCGTCGCGCTCGGTCAATTCACGCAACCTGCGACCGTCGCCGAACTTGGCAAGTTCACGTACTCGATTATGAGAACGTCTGCCGAAAATTACGACGACAAAACTCTCACTCAGTGGGCAATGGTCTACGTTTTTAACAATTCAGACCAAACGATCGTGAACCCAGTTTTCAGAGGCACCTTTCAGACCGAATCGCGGCAATTTGCCGGCAAGCAGACCAAAATCAAGTTCAGCTCCGCCATTCCCGGCTCCTTCTATAATGTGGTGCCGCCAGGCGTCGTAACGTCAGTCCTCGTCACATTCGACTTTCCAGTTGAATCGTATAACTTTGGCCGGAGGCTTACCGTTAAATTGGTCGCAGGCGACAAGATGAAGCCGAGTGCACCGTTGACCCAAGCGAACAGTTTGCGCCAATTCATCGTTCGATCGACTGGACCGCAAATTACCCAAGCATTTAAGAAGCAACCTGCTCTCGCCCGAGTCAAAGATGAAGTCGGGATGCCACCGATGGGAATGGCGATCCTTTCCGGCGCCGCTGGAAACGTGAAGGCGCTCGAGGCAGCCGGTTTGAAAGTGAACGCTCCGCTCCCGCACAAGATCACCGCGCTCCATCTCGCCTGCGAAGCCACTCCGGAAATGATTGGTTACATCCGAACGAAGCATATTCCTTGGACGAAGGATGAAATGGGCTACACGCCGCTTAGCTACGCCGTGTACTCCTCCCGCGCCGCAAACGTGAAGGCGCTCCGCCCGACAAAATCCCAGTTAGCGGAAAAAGCGGGGACTTTAGCGGGTACCGCCCTACACGACGCGGTGGCGATCGGCGAGCCGCAAGTCATCCAGGCTTTGATAAGTCTTGGCGCTGATCCAAACGCGCTCAACGGACGCGGCGAGCCACCGATTGCGAACTCATTCGATCATTCGACTGCAACGATCCGAAAGATCATTGGAATGATCAAGCCAAATCTAAAGATTCGCATTTGGAAGGAAAAATATACGTTGCTTCAATGGGCCGTTCTTTCAAACAAGATCGAGGCTGTTCGGGCGTTGATGGCGAGCGGCCTTAGCCCACGAGAAAAGAATGCCAAGGGACAGGATTGCTTCGCCCTACTCGATCAGATCAAGCATCCCGTGGATCGTGAGCAGATGCGCGCAGCGCTGGAGTCCAGCTAAAGCAGCTTCCGAAATCAGCAGACCAAGCCGGAAAAAAGGACAGTATATGTACCGGTCGATGAAGGCAAATGACTCATTCACGCTCCGAATGAGATATAGTGGGCGTCACTAGCTATTGTGAGACAACATCGCCCTTTCCGGACGCTCTCGCGCATGTCTAAGCGTTGCGAGTGCCGTCGCGAACTTCGTCCGATCTGTCGGATGAAGAAAGTGGTTATGCCACGCACGACAAAGCTACGCGGCTAGTGAGCCTGCTGCTTTCGCTATATCAAGCTCGTCCGCTCCTAGACTCCAGAACCTCGGCAAGCGCCCGCTCTTCCCCAGATCTTGGCATTACACTCGAAACGGTCCAACTCGATCGAGATGGCGTGCACTTCTCGGTAGGTTTCGTCTCCTGGACCCAACTTCAGAAAATTGCGCACGAAGAACGCAAGGTGTATCTGGTTGAAGATGGAGAGATCCATGCGGTGCAGGTCTTTAGCGAAACCACGGGTTGGGTGAGATCGCTGTGCCCGACAAGTGGCGCTCCCACTGTGCTCGTCTCAGGCATTCCGATGCACCGGATCAAGGACACCGATCCGCTGCAAGACACCCGCGAGAAGATGAGAGCCTTTGGAGTGGTCGAGGGACGTGTTTTAGACACCGCCACTGGAGCGGGATACACCGCGATCGCAGCCGCCCAGGTCGCCTCGGACGTTGTCACCATCGAATTGGATCCGGCGGCAATCCAGCTCGCCCGCTACAACCCGTATGCAGCTGAACTTTTCACCAGAAGCAACATCCGACAAGTCATCGGAGACGCCGCCGACGAGATACCCAACTTTGAAATCGGGAGCTTTGCTGGAGTGATCCATGATCCGCCGACCATGAGCTTAGGCGGCGATTTATATTCAGAAGACTTCTACCGCCAACTGCACCGAATCCTCAAGCGGGGTGGCCGGCTGTTCCATTACATTTCCGACCCCGATAGTCATCTTGGGAAGAAGCTTTGGCCGGGCGTGATAAAGCGTCTTGGTCAAGCCGGGTTCAAGCGAGTGGAACGTCATCCCGCTGCGTACGGGGTGAGCGCGGTCGCCTAACATGGGTGACTCAGTTTCAGCATGGCGCTTCCCGCAAGAGACGGGCCGTCTCGTCCCTTGATATGCCTTGATACTTAAGCATATCGCCTAGCTCATAGCCATCCACCCAGTCGAGAATCGGCAAGAGTAAATGTTCTGGTCCCAGGTTTTGTCCATCGGGAACGACTGCCGACGAGAGTAGCCGCGGAAGAAGCTCTGGATACGCTCTTCGAGGCCCCCGTTCGGCGTAGCGCTTGATTTCCTCTAAGAGGAGGTTCTGGAGCTGTTCAGGGTTTGAGACCTGAGCCCGAATAATCTGGGCCGCCCGTCCATCGCCAGCGAGCATGCATAGCAGAAGGTGTTCGCAAAGGCATGCACCCTGCAGAAATTTGCCAGCCCAATCCCCTTCGTTGTTCCCGTTTACAAGCGAAGGCGGCTGTTTTCTCACCTTCGCCAGGACTGATCGGATGATCGAGTTGGGGGTCTTCTCGCTCGAATCTCGTCTTTCCTCGCGAGGCATCTTACGTATCGCTTGCAAGACAGCTTCACAGTCGCTCCTCACTTCCAGAGGCGGCTTCTTCTGCAGCTTCATGATGCCGACCAGAAGATGTTCGGTTCCAATCCGACCCTCATTTAAGTCGGTCGCTGCCTGAAGGGCATACTCGAGCACCTCTTTGGATCGGCTTGAGAGTGTGATGCCCGGTTGCGGATCGTCTCGTCCCTCCCCCGATTCGCCCGGGAGCTGCCCGAGAAGTAAGTTGAAGTCCAGGTCCAAGTTTGATAGGATCTGGCGAGCCACCGTGGACTCGCGTGTGATGCCGACGAGTAGGTCACCAGGAGTCACAGAGCGCCGATGCCCAAGCTGCGCCTCTTTCTGCGCATAAAGCATCGCCTTTTTTGCCGCCCTATTCAAACGGTGCCACACATGCCAAGTCTAATCCAAACCGGTCCGCGAGGAATCTTGCGGGTCCTAAGACTTTCGGTCTGGGCTGGGCCGTCTGGCCCTGCCGGTTTTTACGCTTTGGGAAACAATTCTCCCTCGGTGCCAAGGGGTCACCGGCCGCAGTTGCGGTCCACGGAGGAAGTAGAAGTGAAAGGAAAGACAATCTCAATCGCAATCGCGGCAGTTTTCGCCATCGGAATCGTCTCTGCCCAGAAGACCAAGCCGGCCACAAAGCCGGCACCGCAGAAGCCAGCGGCGCAGAAAGAACCCGGCCGCATTGTTCTCGGGACGAACCAGCTCGCCGGCGATCAAGGCAAGTTCAACCTGACCTATACGATCGGTCAGCGAAACTTCACGAACGTCACGCTGCTCGACGCGAAGTTTTCGGTCGAGCGGTTTGTGATGGGCAATCAGGTGATCGCTCCAGACCGCAATCAGAAGGTGCTGATTCTCACCTACACTGTGCAAAATCCAAACAATGAAATCACCGGCTATGGCGGACGTACGCTTAGCTTTACCGCGATCGATCAAGAAGACGTCAACCACGAAGCGGGCTCTACCGTAACCCAGAAGAGCGTGGGCGAGCCGCTCAATATCCAGCTCAAGCCAGCTCAGAAGATCACCTGCCAAACCGCTATCTTAGTTCCTGCAAAGGGTACGGTTCCGAAGCTGATGGTGCAGCACGAATCGGGTGGAGCCGTGCTGCGCTACGATTTGCGCGAAGTCTTGAAGCCGCTCGATGCCCCCTTCGCCGGTGAAGGATTCGACGCTTTGCCGGTCGTAAAGCCGACCGCTGTAGACCAGTACGTGCCAATGATGCTGTTTGATCTGAAATATGAGTCGAACGCCTTCGTGGAGAAGAAGCTGGGGCCGACCACCATTTCAGACGACAAAGTCTTCTTCCTTCCAAAAATCACGGTTCACAATGCCACCAAGGCGCGCCAGTACCTGAAGATGGAAGGTGAGGCGATCACCGAAGATGGTGATCGCTATCCGCTCACTGCGCTGTACAAGGCAAGCTCGGAAGAGCATTTCAGCGGCTATCTCGACGCGGATCAGGAGAACACCATCCGCCCCGTCATCGTGGTGCCAAAGAAGGCGAAGCTGACCGGCATCCGCCTATGGGAAACCACTGGCGGCGTCTCGCGAAGCTACCAATATCCAGTCGATGCACAGTTCACGAAAGCCGAAACGACGCAGACATCGACTTCTTCGAACGAACCGGCCATCACCGGTCTTCAAGCCGACGAATACACCAGCATCTTCAAGGATTCGAAGGGAAATCAAGCGATGCAAATCGCCTATTTGCAAACCACCACCGGCGATAAGAAATCCACCGAAGTCTTCGTTGGCTCGCAGAAGGCGCTGCTTGTTCACGACAGTTCAGGGGTTACGTTGAGCATTCCTGCCACTGGTGAAGTGCTCCACGCACCCAAGGCACAAGGCAAGGAGCCGGAAACCTCGCTCAACTACTATTCGCTTGCCTACGCCAATGCGGCGGCGCCAAAGCCGAAGAAGAAGAATGTGCTCGGCCAGATTGCTGGCAACATTCTCGGGAACGCCGCCTCGGGCCTCGGTCAGCAGCTCGTCTCCGGGGCGGTTCTCTCGGGTTTCGGCCAAGCGTCCATGCCGGCCGTGATCAACGCCGGAGTGCAAAGCCAGGTGCAGGGATATGCAGTGCATTCTCTTGCTTCCCAACTGGGTCGCGCCGTCCTGACCAGCGCGCAGCCAGTGGATGGCAATGGGCCAGAGCAGGTTGAGGCGAACGTAACCGTCGATAAGTCCGTCTACGTGCAGACCAACTACAAAGGCAAGAAAGCCGTGTCGGACCAGGAATTCGCCGTTGATGCGGCAAAAGCCCGACAGGTGAACGCGACCGATCTATACAAGCGATTCGCCGACTTTATGGCACAGGGCTTACCCAAGTAAATCTCCTTGTAGAGAGGCCCGCAAGCGGGGATGACGCGTCCAGATGGTTCGTCATCCCCTTTTTGTTTTGATCAAGGGTTAAGGAGCAATCTTGAAGTCGTAGATCGACTGCATTCCGGCAGCGTCCGCGCTGCCGATGCTCTCTAGGCGATCGATCGTCGCGGACCGCTCCGCCTCGCTGGAGGCAGCCAACCCACCCAGAAGCTCGAACTTGGTTCGCAAGATGCCATGGAGATCGGCGGTGGTATTGCGCGCATGGCCAGCCGGAAACATCACGAGCCCCGAATCGAAGGTGTCGTCCTTCTGGTCCGCGATGTAGACCGAAGTCGGAATGCCCTCCGGATATTTGAGGTCGTATTCCTCACCGCCATGCTCGAACTCGATGAGCGCCATCAATTCCCGCGTCTTCTCGTCGGCGAGAGCGGCATCGGAGTAATCGTGAGGGGTCAGCATTAATTGCTTCCAGATTCGGTCCGTCCCCGTGCCAGCGGCGAGTTCCGCACGGCTATCGATCGCCTTCTTTAGGAGCCTGCTGACGATAAACACCATCGAGTGATCGGCACTTTGACGAGTCTTCGGATCACGCTTTGCCGGGTCACCGATGATTCCGAAGGCTGGTTCGTAAGCTTTGATCAAGATGCGCTTGATCGCTCCCGGCTCCAGCAGTTGGGGCTGCGAGTCGATCAGGTTGATCAGGCCCTGCAGGGCTCCGGCAGATTGGTGCTCATACAGGCCAAGCTTGAAGTGCATTCCCATTACCGCGAAGTCGTCTCCCGAATGCGAAAGCACCAGATCGAATGGCGAGGTGCCGTTCGTCTTCTCGAACTGACGAAACAGGGCTTCTGGGTTTCGGAAAATATCCCGTGGGCCAAGGAAGCCAGCCATCGAGCGCTTCATTGAGAGGATGGCCGCCTCCGTTGAAATTGCCGCGGACGCGCCCTTCGAGTCGCTCAGCTGCTTGCCTGCACGGATGGCACGCCAAGGCACGTAATGGGCAACTGTCATCCCGATGGCGCTCTCGATCTGCTCTGCCGATGCGCCCATCAGGGCTCCATACACAGCAGCCGAAGCGATTGCGCCATGGACCACATGGTCGATCTTGTAAGTCTTGAGGGAGAAGACTTCGGCAAGGCGCCCTCGTATTTCGTCGAGCAGCACCATGGCTCGAAGAGCGGTGGCACCGTCAA
>JAEVZK010000061.1 GCA_023392285.1 Armatimonadota bacterium
ACAAATCGGCGAGATTGCCTATAGGCGTCGCCACGAGAGTCAACTTTCCCACTATTTCTTAGGAGGGGTATCGCCCGGCAGGGGAGTGATTCCAGCTTTGTTGTCCGAATCACTCTTCCGAATGATCGGCTTCTTAGCCTCGGCCTCTGCCTTTTCTTTGGCGGCGGCATCTTTCTTCCGCTCTTCTTCATCTAGCTTTTCTTGGGCAGCTCTTGCGGCCTGTGCCTTGCGATCTTCTTCCCGGTCCTTTTGCCAGGAAGTGAATTGCTTGTGAACGTCCGCGACCTCGTCCGCTTTTACGAGACCGGCGTTCTCCGCCTTTCCAACAAGTCCATTAATCTGCACCCAATTTCGCTCACCCTCGTCATCCACGTGGGCGACGTTGGTTCTTGCCGCGTTGACGACCGCACCCAAGAAGTCATCCTTTTGCTTCAGATCGAGATAGGTCTCCGCCAGGGAAATCATCGCTTGCAATTCGGGATAGTGCTCCGTGTAAGCAGACAAGATTTCCGCTTGTCGCTTCAACAGGTCTTTGTTCCCCTTGACGTCCGCTGGACGATACTCGCCCTGAAATGCTTGGTAAGCGGTCGCCGCGGCAATGTCTGAGCCGGGATCTGCGGGCACAGCGGCTGCCTTGAGGCATTCGTCGATGATGTCCTTCACCTTGGAAGAGTCGGGTTTTCCGGCTTTCGCCAGCTGTGCATAGTCATACGCAGCCTTCCATCCAGCACTTTCCCATTTGAGCTCCTGCTTCTTTTGCAGAGCTTCGAGTTCATCCGACAGTTGCTTGGACGCTTTCGCGCTAGCATATTGCTGTTTCAGTGAAGCCTTTTGAGCCTCAAAATCTTTAGGAAGGTTCGGATCAACCGACACCAACTTGTAGATCGCTGGGCCGCCAGGGCCTTCGACGACCTGCGAAACTTCGCCTGGCTTAAGTGCCACGAGTGCCTTCAAGTTGGGGTCTTCCTCGATGTTTGACACCTGCAGGGAGGTTGTAGAATCAGATTTCTTCTTTTCTTTGGAAGGTGCCGGATCGATAGAGTATTTCTCCATCGCTGCTTCAAAGCTCAGGCCGGCGCTCAGTTCCTTCAGAACTGCATTCGCTTTGGCAGTTGCATCGGGCCCAGGGGCAAAGCTGATCCGCTTCAGTTTAAGCGTTCTGTACGAATTCTTCAGCTCGTCATCGGTTACCGCGATTTTCGCAGCGTATTGGCGCTGAAGAAGCAAGCCAGCCATTTGTGCTTTCACTGCGTCAGCTCTAGCAGGATCGCTGAGAGCCGTGCTCAATGAATCATTCAACGTCTTTACCATCGAAGCGTAATCCTGCTTGGATTCCTTCTGAAGCGCATCCTCAAATTCCTTCTCCGATGCCGTCGGCTTGAGTTTTCCGGTGCTGATTAGAGAGTTCCGAGCCGATTCCTTCGCGGCTTCCAAGGCCGTCTTCTTGATCGAATCTTCGGAAAGGTCGAGCTGCTTCTGCGAGGCTAATTCGAGCATCAGATGCTGCTTGATCATTTGATCGAGTGCTTCTAGCCGCATCGACGCTTTGACTGCCGCTGGCTGATTCTCGTAATAATTCCGAAGAAAGTCCTGCATCTGCGGCTGCTGACTTTGAATCTGCTGCTGGAGCATGCCGTCATAGGCGTCATCGATCAGCTTCGAATAAATCTTCTGATCGCCGATGGAAACCACGGGCGATCCCAATCTGGCGGCCATCGCCTGCTGCTCCTGCTCAGACGAAGAACCACATCCGCGCACGCTCGGAACCAACATGGCGGCGACGGAAAAGCCTAGAATAACGGAAACTGCGATGTTGCAGCCCTTATTCTGGAAAATTTTGTTAACCTTGGAAATGGACACTTTGCTGTTACCTTAAAATCGCGCCTTAGAGTATGGCACCTGTGATTGCGGTAGAGGGCAATCTCACCCGCCCCGCCCCGAACACTCGAAAGATGAATATCGGTTGACATGTAGACAAATTACGCGTATAATGCGTCTACACGTTGGGATGATGAACCCGAGATGGGTGGGACAAATCAAATTATGGCTAAGGGATTGACGAAAAGACAGGAGATGATCCTGCAATTCATTCTAGACTACGTTCAAAAGGAAGGATATCCCCCCTCCATTCGCGAAATCGGTAAAGAATTCAAGATCGGATCCCTGCGTGGCGTAACGGTTCATCTTGATGCACTTGAACGCAAAAATTACATTTCTCGTTCCAACACGCCACGATCGATCAAGGTGGTTCATCCGGCTTTCCAGAGCAATTCGAAAGTGGTCATGCTTCCCCTGCTTGGCTCCATTGCGGCGGGTCCACCCATTCACGCCGAAGAGCATGTCGAAGACCTTATTCCGGTGCCGGCTGAGATGGTCCGCAATATCGAACATGCCTTCTTGCTGAGAATCAAGGGCGACTCGATGTCCGGTGAAGGCATCATGCCGCGAGACCTTGTCCTGGTTAAGCCGCAGCAAACGGCGCAGCATGGCGATTTGGTCGCCGTCCTGCTTGGAGAGGAGGCAACCGTCAAGCGGATCAATTACGACCGTGATTCCATCAAGCTGATGCCGAGCAACCCCGCCTATATGCCCATTGAAGTGAGGCAGGAGGATGCAACCGTGATCGGCAAAATAGTTGGGCTAATTCGAGATTACGAAGGCATGGCCTTCTAGTTGAGACGTAAACTCTTTTAGTGAAATTTCGGGATTGGGCGCTGCTGCTCGCTGGTGCGGGTGCGGCTGCCCTCGTATACGGCGCTCTCTATGAATCGAAGCGCCTTGTGGTGCGCCGAATCACCATCTCTCTTCCCAATTGGCCGGAGCGTCTAGATGGCTACCGAATCGCCTTGATGGCAGACTTTCACCTACGCGACGTCTATTCTCTTGAACTTGCGCAGCACGCGATTCTGAAGACCTTGGAAGAGGATCCCGATATGGTCGTACTCGCGGGCGACTTTGTCGGCTATTGGAAGCCTCAGTCGGAGGCGATGCTCGAAGATGTGTTGACTCCGATGCTGCTTCTAAATGGAGACGTGGTGGCGGTCCCGGGCAATCACGATTATTGGTTAGGCACGCCCGACCGGCTCCTGCCCGTTATGAATCGTTGCAACATCAAGCTGCTTCGGAATGAAACTTGGGTTCATCACGGCATCAACTGGGTAGGTATCGACTCCGCCTGCTACGGCCATGCCAAAGCTAGCCGCGCAATCGAGGGAGTTGGTTCGGGACCACGAATCGTGCTTTGGCACGAGCCTGATCCGGTGGAGGAGCTGCCATTCGATGCAGACCTTCAGCTAAGCGGGCATAGCCACGGCGGACAATGGCGCTTCCCAGGTTGGACGCCGATGCACACGCGGCTCGGGGAGCGGTACGTGGACGGCTACTACCCGCGGGAGGGCTCCACGCCAATCTTTGTCACAACCGGGGTTGGAACAACTGGTCCGCCAGCTCGCATGATGTGTCCTCCTGAAGTGGCGATTCTGACCCTAAGGTCTAAAGCTTAGACAGCGGTTGAGCTTCTCCAACTAGAAAACTTATGAAAAAACTTTAGGTTTGCCCTAAAGATCTCTCGTAAGATTGCCAGCATAAAGAATGCATTCTTCAAGTGAGAGTGAAAATCTATGCCCTTTGCTATAGGAAGTTTCGCCACCTTTGTTGCTTTGGCGGCTGGAGTTCTCTCGCACGTAGATCCCATCACCATCATTTGGAGGGGTGCTCTCGCTTTCGCGGTCGGTTGGGTGTGTGCCAGCATTTGGCAAGCAGTCGTCGGGCTGAATCGAGTTGACGTGGAGCCGTCTAACGAGCCCGCATCAATAGAAACAGCTGAATCGTCTTAGGCGAGCATGGGTGGAGCTAAAAATAGATGCCGTTGACGCCAGAACAACTTTCCAAATCTTGGGCCGACTTTAAGGTCTACAAGCACCCTGAAGCCAGGGTCGAACTGATCAATCACTACAGCTATCTCGTCAAGATAACCGCCGGTCGGCTCGTGACCAGCCTCCCCGGAGGGATGGACCGCGAAGATCTTGTCGGTGCTGGAGTGATCGGATTGATTAAAGCCGTCGATCAATTCGATCCCACCCGAGATGTGAAGTTCGAAACCTATGCCATCGCGTTGGTACGGGGCGCCATTCTCGAAATGTTGCGCGAAGAAGATTGGGTGCCTCGAAGCATCCGCGAAAAGCTCCGCAGCCTCGATCGAACTATGATGGCCCTAGAGACGCGTTTCGGCCGCCCGCCAAAAGATCAAGAGATTGCCGAGGAGATGGGCATCAGCGCAGGCGAGGTCAATGAACTCCTCGTTCGAATGGGTCGAACAAACATCTACTCTCTCGACGATATTTTGGGAAGCGTGGACTCGGAAGATCAGGTTCATTTTATCGACCTAATCGTCGACGAGACCTCTAATTCGGGAGCCGAAGTCGAGGGCAAGGAAATTCGCCGCATTTTGGTTCTGGGCGTGGACGCGCTTCCGGAAAGGGAAAGGCTTGTCGTCGCGCTCTACTACTTTGAGGGACTCACGTTCAAGGAAATTGGAAAGGTGCTGAACGTCAGCGAGTCTCGCGTTTATCAGCTGCATAGCCAAGCAATGACACGCCTCCGCAACCACCTGCGCGAGGAAGGAACCGTACCGGTGCGCTAGTGGGCGAGATCGATCGGATTAATTCGATTACTGGAGCGGAGCTACAGCGAGTGGACGATCGAAAGAAACGCCCCAAGCCCAACGTGTCGCCTCGAGCCCATCGCTCCAGACCTGAGGAGGAAGAAGACTGTCAAGAATTACCGGAATTGACGGATGATGGACATATCGATATAACGGCATGAGCGTTCCGGCACGATTTTTGAGTTCCGAACGTTAAGGAATGAATGCACGAGGGACGGAAACCGGTCCCTGGTAAAATCACCTATCTTAACGAGGACCATCAAATTTGAATCGAATTTTTTTACCAATTTTGGCGATTGCCGGCGCCGTAATGCTCACCGGTTGCTCGAAACAAGATCCAGCCGCAGCAATCGTCAATGGTGAGCCGATCACCATGAGCGACTTTCATCGGTATCTCGAATTAAAACCTCAGGTACAGGTGATCGTGGATCCGCAATCCTTGAGGGCCGACTCTGCCGGCGCACTGAGTGCGCAACCTTATTCAGGTCAAGTCGTGGGTTCGCTTTCATTGCAGGCGTTGAACGACCTGGTTCAGCAGGCAATCCTGAGGCAAATGGCCAAGGATGAGGGAGTATGGCCGGACAATTCCGACATCGAAGCGGAAATTAAATCGAAATCGGATGAAAATCCGACTTACCTCCAAACGCTTGCCAACGCTGGGTTTACGCCCACAATGATTCGCAATGACATCGCGATGCAGCTTGCTCAGATCAACTTGACGACCAAAGGCGTCAAGGTCTCGCAGCAGGAAGTTGACGACTATATCAAGACTCACCCGGATGAGTTCAAGGTGCCGGATGCCGTCGATATGACTTGGATGCTCATTCCAAGTGAGAAGGACAAGAATGCAGCCGATCAAGAGTTGAAGACTGGAACGAGCTTCATACTCGTCGCGCAAAAATACAGCAAGGCTCCGCAGGCTTCAACCCAGCAGTGGAAATTCCCTGAGCAGTACGTGCCCAAGTTGGCGAAATATGGCCAAGGGCTCCTTGCCGAGGTGCAGAAGACCCCCGAGCAACAGCAAACCAAGTGGATCAAGTTTACAGAAGGCTGGGCGAAATTCTTTATCAACAAGAAGACCCCGCAGCGCCAACTTCCAATCGATGACAAGATGAAGAAAAAGGTCTTGCGTGCTTTGATGCTGCAGGAGGGTGCCAAAGGCAAGGACATCAACCTACGAGTTCAGGAGAATTTACGAAAGGCGGACGTTCAGATCGGTCAGCCTCTGGACTACCTCAAAGAGCCTTGGAAACGCTCGATGGATACTTTGCAGACGCAGTTGTCGTCCACCACGAACACTTCTTCAGGCAAGTAATCGAAAGTCAAACAAGAGAGCGAGCGCGGCAGCGCTGGCTCTCTTTTAGTTTGTGGGTCGTATTGGCCCCAGATTCAGCTTCTCCATCAAAGCTTCGCACTGATCCAGACTCCAGTCTCCCGATTGTGAATACGTGACCAGGGTGCTCGAGATCCCTGCGAAATCGGGTCCTTCAAATGTGCCCAAGGGTTCATCCTCGCTGTCGAGAAGCGTCAAGGTCAATCGGAGCGATGAAGGATCATTACGCGAAAGACCCTCAGCCACCAGGTTCGGGAGCGAAGTATAAACTCCCGTTACCTTCGAATTGCCGTCAGAGACCTGCTCGGTCACCCAATAAAGTTTTCGGAACATAAGTTAAGTCTGGACTGCGCCGTTGAGCCCATGCTTAAGACGAGACTGGAAAGTCTTTTGTTTTAAGCGGTCCAGACGAAGGGTTCAGCATCGGTTAGGACACGTCCCTGTTCGTTAACAGCTTGAATCAAGTAGTCCGGCAGCGTGAAAACGGACTGGTGAAAACGCGGAGTATAGTAGCGATTTTGAACTCCTCGTTGGCTGAATTTTGCCTCTAATTCGGACACCTGCTGAGCCAAAGGATCAAGTTCCTTGCTCGCAAGGACGAACCCCCATGGTTGGAAGAAGGTATTCACCATTCCCCAATATCCGGCCACGTACTTGAATTCGGGCATCGCATCAAGCGTTTTGATGCACGACGCCATGCATGCCGGATAGTTCTCGCTCGCGGACCCGGCCTGCATGGCAAAGACCCCGTTCGGAGACATTGCGCCTGCGCAGAGCCGGAAATATTCTTCCGTGAAGAGCATCTGGCCCGGTCCATCTTCATGAGGATTGGGCAAGTCCGACAAGATCACATCGAAATTAGCACCTTGGTGATCGGCGATCCAGGCGCGAGCATCCGTGTGAAGGAGCGTTGTACGTGAGTCTTCGAAGGCTCCCTGATGCCATTCCGGCATGTGCTCCTTCACCATATCGACGAGATCTTTGTCGATATCCACCATGACCGCTTCTTGTACGGTGTTGTGTTTCAGCGCTTCCCGGAGAGTCGCCCCCTCACCACCCCCGCAAACGAGGACCTTGCGAGGGTCAGGGTGGAGTGTCATCGCCGGCTGACTCATGCACTCGTGAAAAATATACTCATCGAGAATCGAAGTCTGGATGTTGTAGTCGAGGAAGAGACTTTTGCCGAAGCGGGGGACTTCTGCGATTTGATAAGTCTGATACTCAGTTTTTCCTTCGAGGATCATCTTTTCGACGCGGTAGTGCCAGACGGCTGCCGAAGTGTGAGTTTCAGCGATAAACATTCCAGTAGCTTCAGACGTACTCATCCAATTTCTCCTTGAGATCCCGACCGGTTAGCCGGCGATTATTTCCACGTTGGCTCGGGGAACGGTTACCTCTTCACCCGTTTTGTCCAGCTTCGCGCGAAGGACACGAACTTCGGTGCCCGAGTCAACCACCACTAGCTGCGCGGGGAGGGCAGTGACCTTTCCGAGCATGCCAAAATAAGGTTCTCGGATGACGCGAATGGGCGTGCCTTCCTTCAGCTCCGACAATTGCTTATCGGGTGCGCCGACAGCCGCGCCTGAAGCGATTGGCACGATGATTTCAGGTCGTATAACGCCCGCTCGAATTTGGGTCGCACCGTTGATGCTGGCGCTTTGCCCTTCAAGAGATTTGAGAAGATCGAACGTCCGCTGAGCCATTTGCAAGTGGCCGAAGCCTTCGGTAACCAACAGGGTGAGGGTGATATTCTCCTGACCGGTAATGGCGACGCCGATATCGTAGCCGAGGAATTTGGTGAGATCGCTATCGCGAACTCCACCGGCGACCAGTCCGGTCACTCCGAATTCGACCGCCTTCTCGATCGCTTCAAGGGTCACCCCCGAGCCACCAATCAGGATTTTGCCTTTGTCAGCGGCGGAGATGTGCTTGCCATCGATCGTCTCTTCGATATTCGAAACCGCGCACCGAATCTCGCCCTGTCGCTCTCCACCCACGCCGAAAATGCCTTGGACCATTGCACAGCGGGTTTCGACGATTGCTCCCTCGTCCGGAATAACGCTCGCCACATGTCCCTTGATGTAGGCCTCCACATCGACGGGTATTCCCGGCTCCCTTACATAGGCGCTTCCTGTGACGTCGGAAAAGCTTTCTACGATCCCAGTAAAGTCGGACTTGACCTCAGTCTTGAACAGCTTGCCGAATAGACCCTTTGTTTCCGCGACGACTTGGCCAGCTTCGACGCGGTCGCCATCGTTCAGTCTAAAGAGGGCCTTAGCGTCCTTGGGCTCAACCCCAAGTTTCTCCGACAGTTTGATGGTCTGCAAATTTCCTTGCAGAATGGCCCGGGCCACCACCGTGTCATATTCGACTTGGTCCCCTTCCTTTACGAGCACCTCGCCCTTGATGGGCAGGCGTCGCGTTCTACGAATGGTGATATCAGAACTGACCGTTAAACCTGGCGTATATGCGCTTCCCAATCTCTTAAATCCTTTCGGCGCGCCTCTTCGCACGTCCGGCCCGTGATTTTACTTCAAGCGGTTAACTGGTCGTGGGTAGATCCATGTCAGAGCTGTGGCCGGGAAACAGCTTCGCGGATGGATCGATGTAGGTCTTCGCCCAGCAAACGGCTGAAGTGGCTTCCCCAACTCCGGTGGCAATGAGCTTCAACTTGCCCGGAAATGTGCAGACATCGCCCACCGCGAAGATTCCCTTCAGATTCGTTTCATATCGCTGGTCGACGACGATCTGATTCTTTTCGATGTTCAGGCCCCATTCCTTGAGAGGGCCGAGCGACGACTTGAATCCGACGTTGACAATCACCGCGTCCGTATCCAGCCGTTCCTGCTCCTTCGACTGTGAATTTTCAATGGTGACCCCCGAAATCGAGTCAAGACCATGAAGTTGCTTGATCGTCGACCACAGCTTCATACTCACTCGGCTCGCCTTAACTTTTTTAATGGAATCTTCGTGAGCGCGGAACTGATCGCGACGATGGACGAGCGTGATGGCCTTGGCGATGGGTTCAAGGTTAAGGCACCAGTCAAAGGCGCTGTCGCCGCCCCCGACGATGACCAAATTTTTATCTGCGAAGGCCGCCTTATCGCGCACCCCGTAGTGGATGCCTTTACCTTCAAAAACGTCCTCATTTTCGACACCGATCTTCGTGGGTGAAAAGGCTCCAGCTCCAGCCGAAATGATGATCGTCGAAGTAGGCAGTTCATCTCCGGATGCCGTGTGGATTACGTAGCCGTTGTCGGTTGTTTCTAGCGTCTGTGCGGTTTGCTCAAGTTGCAAATCAGGGCCGAACTGGGTGCCTTGTTGAGCCAATTCTCGCGCCAGATCCTTGGCGAGGATCTTGGGAAATCCTGGCATGTCATAGACATACTTCTCCGGGTAAAGCGCCAACAACTGTCCTCCGAGGTCGGGAAGGGAATCGACGATTCTCACCGACATTCCCCGCAACCCGGCATAAAATGACGCGAACAGGCCAACCGGCCCGCCGCCAACGATGGTGACATCTACGGAGCTTTTTCTCATTTTTGTGGAGGGATTTAAAGCGTACCTGCGCCCCACCTTGACCTACCGGTAAACTGCTCCCTTATGAGAATCGCCGTACTCCCATTCAGCGCTCACGAGAGCACGCAACCCGCTTTCGGAAGGCAATTCGCTGCCTTCGTCAGCGACCAAATCAGGATGGTGGGTCAGCAAGATCCGTCCCAAGAGATCGAGATCAACACCGTCAGCTATCTGGCTCAACAGGACGCTCCAGATGGACCGCGCATGGGCTTTGTCAACCTGGGTGATTCTATGCTCGACGACCAACAGGTTCAAGAACTCGCGGGTCAGGCTTCGGTGAGCTTGGTGATGGATGGGGCCGTCAAGCAGGTTGAAGACAACTTCGATCTGACCGTTCGGTACCATCCGTTTACGGAAGATGGACCTGGCGAGCCGCAGCAAGACGAATATCACTTCACGAAGGCCGACATTTTTCGCACCCTGCATCAGGTGGTGAAAAAGTTGGCGGAGCACGCCGGGATTTCGCTTCCAGAATCACTGTCGGGCGACTCGATGGAGTTTGGCACCGACAACCCAGATGCCTTCCTCAACTTCCTGCTGGGCTACGACGCTCTCACCTATATCCAGCAGGCGCAGGGTCGGGTGGTCCAAGAATTCTCCCCTCAAGGAGCTTTCGATGCCTTGGTAAAAGCGGTGGAAGAAGACTCCGATTTCGTGGCTCCTTACGAAGTCTCGGTCGAACTCGCCCGGGCTTGCGCTCACTTCCGAATCGGCACCTTCGATATTCTGCGCGAGGCGCTGGAGAAAATCTCCAAAATCGTGCCGGATGAGTATCGGGCCTACTTTGGACTGGGTGAGATTCACGCGGCGGTCAACGACCATTCCAAAGCGGCAGAATATTACGAGAAAGCAGTCAACCTAGCCCCCGAAGAGCCTTCGCTGCTGACTCGCCTCGGTTTAGCTCAAATGCAAAGCGGCATGCCGGTAAATGCCGAAAGGAACTTCCGGAAGGCCCTCGAGATGGAGGGCGACGATAAGCCGAGCGCGGACTATCTGGCGGGAGTGCTGCAACAAACCGGACGCGAGCACGAGGTGCCAGCCATCTGGAAGCCGATCGTGGAAGCGAATCCGCAGAATGCTCAGGCGCAGGCCAAATACGCGATCTCTCTCATTCAGGCTGGTAAGACGGACGAGGGCGAGAAGGCCTTCGACGACGCTCTCGAAGTTGTGGAGGACAACGCCATTGTGAAGCGGTATTACGCTCCTTACTTGGCGCAGAAGGGTGATCTGGATCGCTCCATGGATTTTTATGAAGATTGCCTCGATCTCGCGCCGACGGACGTGCAACTGCTCATCGAGTATGCGAACACTCTCAAGCAAGCCGGTCGTGACTTCGAAATTCCAAAGGTCTTGAGAGATGTCCTTCAGGCAAATCCAGATCCAAACACCCGCGCACAGACGCTCGCTTGGCTGATCGAGCTAGAGCAGCCGAAGCGCGTCGAGTCGGTTCAGCTTGCAGAGAAGAAGATGAACGACGGCGACTTTGTGGGCGCGGTAAGAGATTTGAAGCCCCTCCGCAACTGGCTGGCTGATTACTGGAAGTTGTGGGCGCTGTTGAGTGCAGCTTACAACCGTTTGGATCAGCCGGAGGAAGCGGAGAACGCCGCGAAGAAGTTGCTGGAACTGTTCCCAGGCTGTGAGCCGGCTTACGGTGAATTGGTGCAGGCGCTGAGCGCCCAAGATCGGAGTGAAGAAGCCTATCAGATGATGCGCTACGCCGCGATGAACATGCCGGGCGCACTTGGTGTTCACATCAATCTGGCCATCGCAGCGAAGAGCGCGGGTCACGTCGAAGAGGCTCGATCGCTGGCTCGCCAGATTCGGGAAGCGGTCGGCCCGAACGAAGAGCTTGCGCCGTTGTTGAATGACTTGGAGTCTTAAGAGATAATGACGGTCCGGCGTCTCCGCCGGACTAGGGCAAGGAATGCGTAAGAACGAGTCGTCGCCCGCTCCTCAAAAGCGAAACGCGCCCTTATGGGTGAAGTTTTTTGTGCCGCTGCACATTCTGGCGATTACCGCTTGGGCTTTGCCGTTCGCGCCAGATCAGTTCATGCCTTTTAAGCACGCGGTCAAGAAGGGTGACGGATTTGTAGTCGTGCATGACGATCCCCGGGTGCCACTGCATATTCGCACGGACAACGTATCAAATTTCTTTCGATCATCCTCACAATATTTTGCTAACGAGCCGCTTGTGCTCAACGAGCTGTATGGAAAGGATTCGATCCTGAAGTTTTATCTCCTGACGACCGGATTTTGGCAATATTGGGATATGTTCAGCCCAAATCCGGCGAACACCGATGCTTACTGCGACGCAATCGTCACCTATAAAGATGGATCGACGAAGCCGTTCCTCTATCCTCGCATCCACGATCTTTCGATCCCCATGAAATATCTTAAAGAGCGGTATCGAAAATATTTCGAAAGAGCAGGGAGTTCTCGCTTTAGTTACACGTGGCCCTATTTTGCGCAGCGCATCGCGCGGCTTAGCAATGATTCCCCCAATAATCCGCCCACGGAGATTCGTCTGCACATTCATAAGCACATCATTGCCCCGCCAGGTCAGCCGGAGAATGTGGGCTACTCGGACGAAGAATATTATCGCTACCAAGTGACGCCGAAGGACTTATCCGAGTAACGATGAGGAGCAAGTTCGCAGAGGATGTTCAGAGTTGGCTGAAGCGCGTCGACAACTACTGGTTTGGCCACGGGTCGCCGACCACGATGGGACTTTTCAGAATTTTGATGGGATCGCTGATCTTCATCAACTTCGCGATGATCTCGGTGGACTTCAACGCTTGGTTCAGCGAGAAGGGCTTTACCCCCCAGGCGGTCACGAACCAATTTCAGCCACCCGTGCCGCTCTCGTTCAACTTCTTTGGCTACGACATCTATCGTCCCGACATCAGCATCCCGAGAGTAAATCTTCTTAGTAACGTTTACAACGATCACATTACGCTCGCGTTCTACATCGGCGTAATGGTGTTCGCGCTGATGACCGCACTCGGGTTGTGGACCCGATTCAGTTCGATCGCGTTAGCCGTTGGCGTTGTGAGTCTCCACCATCGCAACGGTTTGATTCTTCATGGCGGCGATACGATTCTGCGCGTGTCCTGCTTGTACATCGCCATGGCTCCATCAGGTGCGGCTTGCAGCTTAGATAGGTTGATTGGCCTCTGGCGGGGAAAGATTCAGCCCGGGCCGGTTCGAACGTCGATGTGGGTGCAGAGACTCCTCGCCTACAACGTCGCTCTCGTCTACTTCACAACCTTCTGGCATAAATTCGGCTTCGGCAACCAGTGGCGAAACCTTACTGCGACTTGGTATCCCGCCCGGTTGAACGAGTTCACCCGCTTCCCCGTTCCCTCGTTTGTCAACAACCTTCCAGTCGTCTATTTCACCACCGGTATGACGCTTGTGACCGAACTGGCGCTCGGCACGCTGGTCTTCTATCGGCCGCTCCGGAAATATGTCCTGCTCGCGGGTCTCCTGATGCACGGCTTCATCGAATACTCGATGAACATCCCTCTGTTTTCATTCCTCATGGCGACCACGTACATTAGCTTTTTCGAAGGAGTCGAGGTGGAGTCTTGGGCAAAGAAACTCGGCGAGAGGCTGAGCCGTTTTCGAGCCACGATCTTCCTTCCCGTCGGCAAGCGTTTCAACGTAAATGCGGCGAATGCGATTGCTGCAACTGATCCCCTTGGATTGGTGACCTATGAGGAAGGCGATGCCACGTGGCGGGCGGTGAGCGGCGGGAAAGATGTCAAGCCATTTCGTGCGTCTCTTGCCCGATCGGTGGGGGCTTGGATCATCGGAACCGTGCCTTATCTTTGGAAGCGTCTTTTGACGGGGGCGCTTGAAGATGCGCCCGATGAACCGCAATCCACGAGTGAACATTTGGTGTCCAGAAAGAAGAAGCGAGTAACGGGATCGACTTGAGAAACATCTTCAAATTTGCTCGTCCCAAGGGGCCCGGCTACGGTATTAGTAGTCATTACTACTTATCCCTTCTTGCAACGACTCCGGTCTTACCGCCAATTTTGAGCATCATCAATCCCACCGGAGAAGGTGGTGCGGTCGAAGGCTTTGGAGCGCCACTTTCCGACGAAGCTCCCATCGACGCACTGAGCTTGCCGCTTTCCCGAGGCGGCTACGTGATAGCGTCAAAAGATAAGAAAACCGTGTTGAAACTGCTGATCTTCAGCAAAGACGAGGTTGGGTTCAATCCCGAGGAAGTCGCGTTGCATTCTGCTTCACTGGGAGTCTCTGGCGAACTTCTGAACCGTATTCGGGCCACGTGGACGATTGGACAGATTCGCTTCGAATCTCATGATGCGGATGTTGCCCCTTCTCTCGACTTTTGTGCGCAATTCTGCCTGCGTTTCGGACTGTTAGCGGGAGCGGCGATTGCTGATCCGCTGAGCGAACGTTATCTTATGCCGGAAAATTTGGGTCGGTTCTCCTCTAACGCTTCGTTTACTGCCGCTCCCGATTACATCGTTGTCAAGAGCGAGCAAGGCGTTCTGGAGACGCGTGGACTGCTTAAATTCGCCCTTCCTGAGCTTCGTATATCGGGTGTTCTGGCAGACGACCAGATGAAAGGACAGGCAATGCTGCTGACGGTCGCGCAGACAGTGCTGGACGGAGCCCCTCTGAAGGTAGGGGCCGTGCTTGGAGGCTTCCGAGTCCAACAAGCGGACAGCATGGGTCAGCTGCTGGAGCTGATCCCGACGAAAGGTGATATGCACGCGGCCCTCTCTTAGGAGGTGCGGTTCATAGAAAGCCAATACAAGCCGAGCTGGCGCACCGCATCGATAAACTCATCGAAATCAACAGGCTTTCGTATGTAGCTATTTGCCCCTAAGTTGTAGCTTTCGATAATATCGCGCTCTTCATCGGAGGACGTGAGAACAACGATTGGTAGTGCTCGCGTGCTCGATTCGTTTCGAATCCTCTGCAGAACTTCCAAGCCACTTACTTTTGGTAACTTCAAGTCGAGAAGGACGAGATCTGGCAAACGGTTGTGAGCCGCGTCTCCAAATAAAACATCTAAAGCTTCGGCTCCATCCCGAGCGACCCGAATAAGATTCGGCACGTCACTCTGGCGCATCGCGCGCAGCGTGAGCTGTTCGTCGTCGGCATTGTCCTCCACGAGAAGAATAGTCTTAGGTTCGGCTGCCATTAATTACCTTTTAAAATTTGCGTCGAGAAGCCTCGACGTCTTTCTCAACCTATTATCTCTGATTTGATGTATGTATGTGAAGACCACAAAAACATCTACACGTGACCGTAAATGGAAACTCACTCAGGCCCACGACGGTTAATTATCGTAACTTATAGTAGGATACGTCAATGTCAGCAACTTACGAACTCCTTTCAAGCATCGTTAACCCAACGGATTTGCATAAGTTTGCTGATAAAGAGTTGCTACAAATTGCGCAGGAAATCCGAAGGGCCATTCTTGAAAAGGTAAGCATGACCGGCGGACATTTCAGCTCGAACCTTGGAACGGTAGAGCTAACGGTGGCGCTCTATGCCGCCTATTCAATACCTCCGGACAAGGTGATTTGGGACACCGGGCATCAAGCCTATCCACATAAGCTGCTGACTGGGCGCCTCCCACGCTTTGACACGCTTCGCAAGCATAAAGGGATGAGCGGCTTCCTCAAGCGCGACGAACACGAACTCGATTCCTTTGGAGCGGGTCATGCGGGAACGGCTATTTCAGCGGCATTGGGCTTCGCGGCGGCACGCGATCGACTCGGCACGTCAGAGCGGGTGGTGGCCATTGCGGGTGACGCGGCCATTGCTTCGGGAATGAGTTGGGAAGCTTTGAATCACGGCGGTGCGCTCAAGACCGACTTCACCGTGGTTCTCAATGACAACCGAATGTCGATCGCTCCGAACGTCGGGGCCTTGACGACCTACTTGCAAAAGCTCCGTTCCAGGCCAGATTTTCAGGGATTGGCCCAGCGTGCGAAGGGTATTGCCGAAAAATTACCGTCACCGGTGGGCCGAGTAGCGGCCGGTCTCCGGCACGGGATCACGCACTATTTCGCTCCAGAAGATACAGGCACGATTTTCGAAGAGATGGGCTACGAATACATCGGACCCATTGATGGGCACGATCTTCTCACTATGCTTGAGGTTTTTCGCAATGTGAGAGAACTGAAGGGTCCAACGTTCGTGCATGCGCTAACGGTGAAGGGCAAAGGCTACGAAGTCGCAGAGGAAGATTCGAGAAAGTGGCATGGCGTGATTCCCTTCGACCTCGAGTCTTGCGAGATGAATAAGGTCGCCGGACCAGTTACATACACTCAAGCGTTCGGCTCCGCCGCTATCGAGTGCGCGGAAATCGATCCGAAAGTTGTGGCGATTACCGCGGCCATGCCGGACGGCACCGGACTTACGGAGTTCGCTAAGAAGTTTCCCGATCGATACTATGATGTCGGCATCGCGGAACAACACGCGGTCACCTTTGCTGCTGGCATGGCCGCGGGCGGCATGAAGCCTTTCTGCGCCATTTATTCCACCTTCTTGCAACGAGGATTTGACCAGGTCCTTCACGATGTCGCCTTGCAGAAGCTGCCGGTGCGCTTCTTCCTCGATCGTGCTGGCCTAGTGGGCGATGACGGTCCTACTCACCATGGTGCGTTTGACATCTCGATGCTCAGCTTCATTCCCAACACGGTTCTGCTGGCCCCGCGAGACACTACTGAACTTCGCGAAATGATCAATTGGATGAAGGATTTTGATCGGCTGCCCAGCGTGGTTCGATATCCTCGTGGGGCAAGCGATGATCGTCTTCCTGAGGCTCGCACGAGCATTCAATTAGGGAAGGGTGAAGTGATTTTTGACTCCTCCACTCCGCAAGTCGCTTTCGTCGCGGTCGGCTCGATGGTGAGCGTCGCTCATGAGGTGGCGAGGTCGCTAGATCAACAGAACATCGGATCGACAGTGGTGAACGCGCGCTTTATAAAACCATTGGATGCGGAACTCATCTGCCGAGAGGCACAGCGTTCTGGCCGCGTCGTGACCTTGGAAGAGAATAGTCGCCGAGGGGGCTTTGGTGAGTCTGTTCGAGACATGCTGCACGAGCGAGGCTTGGGACATCTGCCGCACAAAATCATCTCCCTGCCGGATCACTTTGTGGAGCACGGCACGCAGAAGCTCATCCGAGCCGACTGCGGATTGGATGCGGCTTCAGTCGAGCAGCAAGTGCTTTCTCTCATTTCGGTCTAGCTGAGTAGAGTCGGCTCTTCGGCGGGCTGGCTGGCTTGTGCAGCTCGCAGCTTGTCCAGCTTGTCCCGGAACGTCTGAAGGGCACGTCCGGTCAGCTGCGGTTCCTTTTTGTCCAATAGAGCCACCAACGCTTCCGCCTCGCCTCGCGAAAAGGTGACCGATCCCAGCACGTGCTCCTCGAACGCATCATAGGCGAGCGGCGCCACTGCTCGGGCACACTCGGCCATCCTTTCTGCAAAGACCCTGATCTCGTACTGGGCGTGTGGGTCCATCCTTAGTCGCAAGAAATGAAACAGGTTGTGCAAGTCGATGCTCCAATACCATTCGGTGTACATCGACAGCGGGAGGTTCATTCTCGCCAACTCTCTCGCGACATTCTTTTCGATTAATTGGCTGTAGTTACTGTAAATCGCGCGCTGCTCCTCTTCGAACAGACGAAGCACCTCGGAGCTCTGCTCGGGAGTTAGGCAATCCTCGCTGCGTCCTTGTTTGTTCGAGATGCTCTGGAATCGAACTTGTTCAGGATCTGGCAGATAAAACTCGTCGCGCATGATCGAGTAGCGTCCAGAAATCTCGTTCAGTTTAGCGGTCCGATGTCTCACCCATTGACGAGCCACAAAGATGGGCATTTTGCAGTGAAAGGTCAGCTGAACCTGTTCGAATGGGCTGGTGTGCCAGTTTCGCATCAAATAATTGATGAGCCCCCGATCTTCCCTGACCGTTTTGGTGCCAGCTCCATAGCTAACGCGTGCGGACTGCACGATACGAGCGTCACCGCCCATGTAATCCACCAAGCGAACGAACCCCTTGTCGAGACACTTCAGCTCCTGATCGAGGAGGGCATCGGCTTCGGGAACACTGGCGCGCAGCATATCAAGAGTATGGAGATTTGAGACTTCGTTTCGCGACGGGGTCACATAGCTTTCGCCGCGAAAAGAGCAGCAACGCTAATGAACAACCACAACCCGATGCCTTGCAGCATTGGTCGAATGCCAACTTGCTTGAGGGTCGCTTTGCTCAACCCGCCACCGATCAGGAACAGAGAGAGGGAAAAGCCGGAGGTCGCAATGTACTTGATGACGTCAGCTTGCGCACGAATCTCAGCACTGTAGGTTCGGGCAAGAGAAGCAAGAATGAACAGGCCAATGAACCATGGAACGGCGGGCTTCGCTCCGCCCGCTTCCTTGTTGCGATTTCTTGCCGTGACATAGCTCGCGACAAGGGTAATCGGGATCAGATAGAGAACTCTCGACAGCTTTACTGCGGTTGCGGTGGCCAGAGCCGTGCCTCCGTAGGCCGCGCCCGCCCCAACCACCGAGGAGACGTCGTGAATCGCGATTCCCGCCCAGGTGCCGAATTGCTGGTCCGACAAGCCCATAAGGTGGCCAAGAGGAGGGAAGGTGATGAGCGCCACCGCATTGAGAAGAAATACCGTGCCGACTGCGACGGAAACGTCCTCTTGCGGGGCATCGACAACAGAACTCATGGCTGCGATGGCGGAGCCGCCGCAAATGGCAGTTCCCGTCGAGACCAATAAACCTGTAATGGGCTGAACGTTCAGGAGTTTCTGCAAGCCGTAGCCAAGCAGGAAAACAGCCGCGATTGAAACGAGGGCAAAAGCGATACCCTTTTGTCCGGCCTGCAAAACGGTGTTCAGATCGACTGAAAACCCGAGGAGCACGACTGCTGCCTGGAGCAGAACTTTGCTGAAGGACTTCGACTCTTTCGGGTAAGGATTGCCTAACGCCAAGGCCAACCCAATTCCCAGCAGCAAGGCAATCCATGGTTCGCACCAAGGTGTGAAACAAAAGGCTGCCAGCAGGAAGAAAAGAACGTTTCTCACTCGTCGACGCGCGAGAAGTAGATGACAGTCACGCGATGGTCCGGAGTGATGAAGTCGCCATAAATGCGGCTTAGAACGGCGATGATGTCGTCTTCGGAACGGAATTCGGGATTCTCTCGCTCGATATCTCTGGGAGAGAGCTCGGCGATGGTTTTCACCTCAACTCGATCCAAGATCGCCGAGTAGAGCTTTTGCCTTCGCCCGAATCGAGGTCCGACGGTGATCCAGACCACCATGCCGGTCCGATACTTGTCGGTTTTGTCGCCCAACCGAATGGTGACAGTCTTACGGTTGTTTCGGAGCACGTCTCCATAAAGATCGGTGTAGAAGTTGAGCGCGTACATTTAGTCTCTATTATCTACGACCGACGCACATCCACCGCAAGCGTGGGGGTGTAATGGGATGTGGTCTGGCTCGCCGCGATCGTTTTTCTTTACCTTTTGCTCCTCTTTGCAGTGGCTTGGTTCAGCATCCATCCCTTTCGCACTCCCCTGTTCATCTCCCCGGGCTCGCTCGGAAGCCCACAGGAGGAATTTCAGATCGCCTCGACTGACGGAATTCAGTTGAAGTGCTGGTGGGTACCTGCCCCCGAAGCAAAAACCGTGGCGATCCTTTGCCACGGCTATGTGATGAATCGTTCGGAGCTAACACCCGTCGCATGCTGGCTTTGGCAGAGAGGCATCTCGGCCCTCTTGATCGAATTCAGGGCGCATGGCCACACGCGGGGCGGAGTGTCGACCATCGGCTACCGAGAGTCGGATGATGTCGTGGCGGCGATCCAGGAGGCCCGGAACAGATGTCCGGACTGCAAAATAATTCTCATCGGCAGCAGCATGGGATCAGCGGCTTCGGCCTTTGCCGCCGCTAAGGTGCCAGTCGATGGCGTTGTGTTAGATAGCGCCTATTCAAAATTGGTGGACGCGAGCTTCGGCTGGTGGCGATTTTTGGGCGGACGATGGCTGTCGTGGCTGTTCGGGCCGACGATTCTGCTGGCTGGCCCCCTGGTTCGGATGAACCCCTTTAGGGTCGACGTGGCTGCGGCCCTTGAGACGATTCATTGTCCGGTCCTCATGCTTCACGGACGTTGTGACAATCTGGCGCTCCCGGAGCAAGCCGAAAGAAATTATGCGGCAGCAGGAGGCCCGAAGGAGCTCGTCTGGTTCGATCAGTGCGGACACAGCGAATTTCGTTGGGTTCAGTCGGAGCGATACTACCAAGCACTTGAAAACTGGCTTTGCAAGCACAATTTCTTGCCAAAACCAGAAATGAGTTGACGAAATTCCGGATTCCCGGCAATATAGTAAATGTCAGGAGCGCAACGGCGCGCATCCGCGACCCGGCAAGGATGCGGGGTGAAGTGTTGGCTAACACGGAGCGTTCCAATGAAAATTCCTTTCAACGCATGGCAGATCGCGCAGCTTGAGCGACTGGCCCAAACTGACCCTTCCGCTCTCGAAGATGCCCTCAACGCGGTGTATACGGCTCGGCCCGACATCGTTGAATTTGTCGTTATCGGGGGAGTGGATCAAGAAGAGATCTCCGTAAAAGAGGCATCTCAATTACTTCAGAAGTCTGAGGACGCCATTGAGGCATTGCTTTGCGCACACCGCCGACGCACGCTCAAGCAGCAGTGCGTGGTGATCTGCGAAGGAGCGATCGCGCGCATCGCAGATGGGGGAATACCCATCTGGGAAATCGTGAGGACTTACCGCCAAGTCGGTTCTCTCGAAAGGCTTTCAGAGGTCTTTGCGGGAATCTCAGCCCCCGTTCTCCAAGCGGCTCTTGCGTACGCTGAGGTGAACCGGGATGAAATCGACGATCAAATCGGGCGCTACGAAGAGATGCTCGAGAGAAAGCGCGCGGAATATCCATACGCGCGCTAAGCATCGCCCGGTAATCTTGAGGCGTGGCGGAGTTCGACATTGGCTTTCTCGGTGGTGGCCAATTGGCGCGCATGTCGATTCAGGCTGCCCAGCGCATGGGCCTGCGGTGCCTCTCGCTTGATTCCGCTGAGCTGACGCCTGCTTCACAGTTAGCTGCAGCAATCGTGGGGCAACTCGATGATCCCGAATGCGTCGCCGAGATATTTCGCCGATGCGAGCGGGTGACTCTGGAAAATGAGTTTATTCCCGCCGATGCGATTCGAACTGCCTTGCAGATTTCGGGAGTCCCGGAAGAACGTCTCACCCCAGGTGTCGAGACCCTCGCCCTGATCCAGGACAAGCTCTTGCAACGGCAGGCACTGAGCAGGGCAGGGGTTCCCTCTCCTAAAGCTTTGCCTCTCGAATCGGAGTCGAACCCGACCTTTCCAGTCGTCCTGAAGGCGCGGTTCGGGGGTTATGATGGCAAGGGAACTCGCTACGCACGCGATCGAGAGGAATTCGAGAGTCACCGGCCCCTCTATCAAGGCGGGGGCTGGTTATACGAGGATTTCGTCGACTTTCGTCGCGAACTCGCCGTGATGGTTTACCGATCTCGCAGCGAAACCGGAGTCTTCGCGACGATGACTACGGTTCAGTCTAACCATGTGTGCGACCTAGTCTTTCCTTCGGACACGGATGCGAGCGAGATCGCAATCGCCGCGGTGGAGGCAGTGTCAGGGTATGGATTGTTCGGAGTGGAACTCTTCGAACTTGAGAGTGGCGCTTTCCTCGTGAATGAGTTAGCCCCGCGTCCGCACAATACTGGCCATTACACCCTAGACTGGGGTGGTATCAGCCAATTCGATCAGCATGTTCGGCTTACCTACGGTGTTGCTTGTGCTGCGCCGGTCGGGATGCCAACCTGCATGGCCAACCTGCTTGGCCAACCGGGAGCCGGCGATTTCAGGCAGGCTCTGCGTGCCACCCTGGAGGCTGTTCCCGAAGCGCGGGTGCATTGGTACGGCAAAGCGGACTCCCGCCCGGGTCGAAAAATGGGGCATATCAACGTGGTCGGGAACAACGCGGTCTCCCGGGCTAAGCTGGCTCGGGAGACGTTCTACAGAGCGTGGACAGCTACTTAGCGTCTTGCCCGCGTAAGAGGATTTGCGCCAGTCGATTCTCCTTGCTCCAGAGAATATACGCGGCATAGGTGCGTTTACTTGTCTTGATCAAGTAGGAAAGCCACTGATCAGAACCCGATGGCGAACTGCCTGCAAAATCGATTTGGGCAATATCTTTGAGAGGCACAAAGGCTTGGCTCATACCCGCACGCGCCGTTTTCATCGGGCCAATGATCTCGGGTTCGAGAAGATTGGCGTCGGGTTTGTTTTCCGCAAGAGCGAGAAGTGCCATTTTGACTTGCGCGGTTCGCGCAGCCTGGGGATCGGGGACGGTGGAGAGAGGCTTGGGCTTCAGCGAAGGCTGGTATAGCTCGGCCACGGTTCGTGCCGTGGACTCGCCACCAAATGCGTACACGTTACCAAGAACGATGACACTGATTCCGTCTTTCGGATAACGTACAAATCCCGCTGAATAGCCAACTGAATTGCCACCGTGACCGACATAAGGAGGAGAATCGGGCAGAGTGAGATTCCAGCCCATTCCGTAGAATTTCTTCCGACCATTGTTCAACGTGGCGTTTGCCCAAAGCAGGTCGTAAGAGGCTGGCCTTAAGAGCTTTCGCTCTTGGAGAGCAGCGTCCCACTTCGCCATATCCGCGACGGTCGTCATCAGCGACCCGTCCGAGGCGATGGTCATTGATCCCGGTCGGACGCGAATCTGCGTCGTGTGGTCGGCATTCAGGTATCCGTGGGCGCGATTCTTTACGATTGCGTACGTGTCATCGAAGGAAGTGTTTGACATCTCCAGCGGCTTCAATATCACATCAGAGACGTATTGTTGATAGCTCTTGCCAGCCGCCTTCTCGATGATCCAGCCCATGAGGGCATAGTTTGTGTTGCTGTAGGACCAACTGGAGCCTGGATCGAAATCAAGCGCAAGCGGCGCCATCTTTGACATCCATGTAGCTCGGTCGAATTCATCTGTCAGACCGATCCCCGGCACGAAGGCGTAGTCTTGCAGACCAGAAGTCTGATAAAGGAGGTGGCGGATTTTGATGTCTTTCCAGGCAGCTGGAGCTTCGGGGATGTATTTGGAAACGGGATCATCGAGCGACAACTTGCCATCCTCGACCAGCTTCATTGCGGCGAACGAGGTGAACTGCTTCGTGATGGATCCTATCTCGAAGATATTGTCTGGAGTGGTTTTGACATCGAGTTCGAGATCCGCGAACCCGTAGCAGCGGGTGTTTAAGTGGCCATGATCGACGATGCCGACCACTAATCCAGGAATTCGGTTCTTGGCCATTTCGCCTCGAATGTAGTCATCGATTGGATCAGCAAGACAAATTGTGGTGAGGCTCAGCGCGACGAGAGAGACTGCAAATTTCACGAGAATCTTACGCTGCCAGCTTCCGAGTTCGTTCCATCAGAGGACCATTTTGACCTAAGATGGGCAGCCCGTCCGTTTGCCACAATAAGGCATGCGAAGAGCAATTCTGATCGTCCTCGATGGCTGTGGTGCAGGAGAGGCACCTGACGCCGCAGCGTTCGGCGACACCGATCATCCTGCGACCATCAAACATGTCTGGGAGCACGCGGGTGGGCTCAACCTTCCGAACCTCCAGCGATGTGGATTTCTCTCCGCCTGCCAAGTTCCCGTCGAGGCAAGTCCGGACGCATGCTACGGCCGCCTTCGCGAACTGTCCCAGGGTAAAGATTCAGTCACCGGACACTGGGAAATGATGGGCATCATTACTGAGACGCCCTTTCCGACTTATCCCGAAGGCTTTCCTGCGCCCCTGATATGGGACTTCGAGGAGAGGATCGGACGCGGTACGTTGGGAAATCGAGCTGCAAGCGGAACCGTGATCATTGAAGAGTTGGGAGGGGAACACGTCCGAACGGGCAAACCTATTGTCTACACAAGCGCCGACAGCGTGTTCCAGATTGCTTGCCATGAAGACGTGGTTCCGCTCGATCAGTTATACGAATTCTGTCGAATCGCTCGAGAACTTTGCGTCGACCCAAACAATGTACAGCGGGTCATTGCTCGGCCGTTCATTGGATCGGTGGAAGTGGGATTCACTCGGACCCAGCATCGAAAAGACTTTCCTCTCACACCCCCTTACAACTTGGTGGACAAATTCGGAGATGTATACGGAGTGGGTGTGGTCCCGGAACTCTTCGGGGGCCGCGGATTTCGAACCACCAAGCGCACCGGCAACAACTCTGAGCACATCGTCGCCCTGAAGCGGGCAATGGCGAGCGAGGCACGTTTCATCTTTGCCAATTTTGAGGACTTCGACATGCTTTACGGTCACCGAAATGATCCAATTGGCTTCGCGAGGGCTCTGGAGGTATTCGACGAATACCTTGGCGACGTTCTCAACGAGCGGCGCGAAGAGGATCTGATCCTCTTAACCGCCGATCACGGCAACGATCCCACCACCCCTTCGACCGACCACAGCCGCGAATACGTCCCCTTGGCGATCATTCAGAATGGCGGCAAAAAGGGCAATTTCGGAGATTTGGATGGAATGAACCAAATTGCTAAGCTGATCAGCGACTGGCTATGGTAAGTACCTTTTACTAAAAACTTATTGCTAAAGACTCTCGAACTGCACCGTTGTTCTATATTAGTACTTAGGCGAGAGCCTAAGGAACTTTATGAGCAACGGTTACGATCCTATTCTTCGTCAACTTACCTACGTGGTGGAGACCAATACTCTCAACATCACCATTCCGGGCCAGCCGGGTGACGTTACCAACTGGTATTACGTGATCAAAGTGATCGACGCAAACGGGAATCTGCCGTCTGTGAACACTTCGGCGACGCCGGGCGGCGGAAATATCTTGGCCACCGCCAATCCGTTCACAGTGGCGGCAAGCAACGCTCCCATCAACGTCCAGTTTGTCTTCGCCAATCAGCTGCCAACCGGATACGCAGAAATCGACGTGCAGATT
This sequence comes from Armatimonadota bacterium, assembly GCA_023392285.1. Lineage (GTDB taxonomy): Bacteria > Armatimonadota > Fimbriimonadia > Fimbriimonadales > Fimbriimonadaceae > JAEVZK01. The sequence goes on from JAEVZK010000061.1 coordinate 24,608, forward strand.
ATCGCAGCATTCGACGTTCCATAAACCGAACGCTTGAATATTGGACATAACACGTGTAGGCTTTCTACACGTGTTATGACCTGTCTTCCGGAAGGGCATCTAACCTTCTTGCTCACCGACATTGCTGGCAGTACGGATTTGCTGCGCCGCGAGCCCAAGGCCATGGCCGAAGCGTTGGCCATGCACGATGCTGCCGCCTCCGCATACGTTAACACACATCGGGGTCAGCTGATCCGCCACCGAGGTGAGGGAGATAGCCTCTTCGCAGTTTTCCGCTCCGCCGGAGATGCGGTCAATTGTGCGCGGGATCTTCAGCGCGAATTTTCGACCGTAAAATGGCAGACATCCACGCCTCTGTTAGTGCGGATGGCTCTGCATTCTGGACGCGTGGAAGTGTTCGGCAGCGACTACCTGGGATTGCCTGTGAACCTGTGTGCACGCATCCGAAGCTTGGCCTTCGGTGGGCAAATTCTCGCGTCCGAACAGACCATTTCCGAAGCTGGTTTTAACAGTGCCAAGCGTCTTGGAGAGTTCAAGCTTAAAGATTTCGACGAGGCGGTAACGTTGTTCGAAATCGACGACGGAATCGGTGGACGGTGCTTTGCCTTACCCTCGGCACTCCTCATTCCCGAATCCATACCTCGCTACCACGATGCCTTTGTGGGCCGGCGAGAGGAGATCGAAAAGATTGGGAAGAAGCTTACGAACGAAGGGGTCGTTTTGCTTCAGGGAAAGACCGGGGTAGGAAAGACGCGACTCGCGGTCGCCGCCCTCTTAGAGTCGGCGAGTGAAACAGAAAGGATCACCTATTGCGAGTACGGCACCTTGTTCAACTGGTCCGAACTAGAAGGAACTGATGTCGCGATCGTGGATGGAATTCCGGTGGGATCGCCAGCTCCTCCAAAGAGTTCTTGCCGCATCATCGCGATTTCCGACCGTTTCGCATCTGCTTCGTCTCCCATGCGGCTTCATGGGCTTCGACTGCCAACGAACCACCAGAATCGCATGCAAGATTGGCTCAGAAGCGAAACCTGAATTTTATTTTTGGACCGCCTGGCTGTTTGTGCCCCGAGCAAGACTCGAGAAGATGAGCTTCCCTACAGACTTATTGATGCATTGGCGGCAACGAAAGGCAATCCACGCGACATCGAACACCTTGCCATCGCATTCGGAGCAGACGGCGAGGAGGCTCTGACCAAGTTTGCTCGAGTCGCTGAGCGCAAAAAAGGATACAACTCGCACGAACTTTCGCCCGATCTAGAGAAAAAGCTGCAGTGGCTGTGCCTGAGTCCGAGAGCCTGGTCCTTTGACTCGGCTGCGGCGATCGCTGGGCTGACTCCTGCAGATCGCGCTCGTCTCGAAGAACTCGGACTCGTCGAGTTAGATGAAAACTACATCGCTCCGATAGCAGAGATGCCGATTGCTTCGCCCGCTTCCCTAAAGGCCTTTCAACGGAAGCAAGAGAGTTTCTGCTTTGAGATCGCTGAAAAGATTGATATCCTCTGCGGCAAAGGTGAAGCTGAAGCGGGTCTCGCGATGGGAGATCAGGAGAAGGAGCACCTACTCGCCGTTACTTTTAGGCTGCAAACCAAAGACCCCGCTCGCTTCGTTAAACTGCTCTTTCTGCTCAGACGATACTTCGCTCGAAGGGTGGATGAGTCGGTGGTCGACCTCTATAAAGCGGCGTGCGAGTGCGACCTGCCTCCCTCGGAAGAGCAGGCTCACGTGTACAGTGGACTCGCCTACATCTATTGGGGGCGAGGTGAATACGCACGAGCGGAAGAGTATTACCTTCAGGCCCGCGATCGCTTTCAGCAGTTGGGGAATGAGAGAGACGCCTCCTCGATGGAGCACAACCTCGGCATCATTTTCTGCGAGAGCGGTGACAAATTACGGGGCCGTACCATGCTTCAGAAGAGCTTCGAGACGGCCACGAGAGCAAATCACGAGATTATGGTGAGGTGGAGCCTGGTCAATCTTGCCAGAGTTGAGAACGATCTCGGCAACTACAAAGCGGCAGAAGTTGCGGCAAAGCAGGCGTTGAAATCCTTTCCTGATGGCCAAGTGAACTTTACCGTGATGGGCATTTATCAGAATCTGGGCGACAGTTACTATCATCAGGGGAAAATCGAACAAGCGGCAAGCGCGATGTTGAGAGCGGTTGAGGGTGCGGTGGCAACCGAATCCGCCGCGGTGGCGACCGTTCTTTTTACCTTGGTCATCGCAATTCTGGTGAAAAAAGGAGAACTTGCCGATGCTGAGCGCCTTATCGGTTACTCGGAGACCATCGCTGACGATAAGAACGGCGTTCCTTCGGATCGTCACATGCTGCTGCGAACAATCGCGAGCCTCGACATCAAAATTGCATTACCGGAAAACCAGCGAATCGCCTACCGAGAATTTGGAAGGACCATGTCGTTTTCACAAGCCGCACGGTTGGCGATCATGGCGCTCCTTAAAATCACTTCCTGAAGAATCCTGTTGTAATTTATTCTTGTTATCAGAAAAGTGGCACAGTCGGGAACATTAACTTTTTTCATGACGGACGTGGTGGGAAGCACACGCCTTTGGGAAGAGCACCCTGACCAAATGCGACTGGTGCGCAAGCGGCATGAAGACATTATTGGCGAAGCGGTTCGACAGTTCGGCGGCGAGTTAATTTTAGAACAGGGGGAGGGTGATAGCACCTTCTCGATCTTTCAAGATGCGAATTCTGCTTTGCAGGCGGCTGAATCAGTTCGCGATCGTCTCGACCGTGAGGATTGGCCGCAAGATATCCAGTTGCGGGTAAGAGCAGGGCTACACAGCGGCGTGGCGGACTCTGTCGACCGAACGTACTACGGGAGGGCTGTCAATCGTGCGGCAAGAATCAGATCTGCTGGTCACGGGGGACAAATTCTGCTCAGTCAGGCGACTCGCGAGCTGCTCGATCTCGAAAAGCGCAATCGGCTGACCGATCGAGGCTTTCACCGATTAAAGGATCTTCTCGAACCCATTCATCTGTACGAACTCCGGGAAAGCGACGCCCATTTTCCCCCGCTCAATACGCTCACCCGAACTTCCAAGAGCTTGCCAAGCTTCCTGACCACCTTCTGCGGCCGCGCCCACGACGTTAAGGAGGTTCTTCGACTTCTGACTCAGCGCCGATTTCTAACCCTTTTGGCCACGGGCGGGGTAGGGAAGACTCGTCTCGCCGTGCAAGTTGCGGCCGAAGTCTCCCATGATTTTCCTGGCGGCGTTGTATTCCTACCGCTCAACGCAAGCTCCACCCCCGATTCTGTCAATGCCCAACTCCTGGCAGAACTGTCACTGGAAAACTTGGAAGCTATCCCCGAGCTTCCGCTCCTATTGATCTTGGACAACTGTGAGTCAGCTCTGAAATGTGCCGCCCAAGTTTCTGAGCAGTGGCTACGAAGTCATCCTTCGATTTCAATTCTCGCGACAAGCCGGGAGCGCCTACGCGTTCCGGGGGAAAGTGGCTTTCAAATTCACCCGCTCCGCGTTCCTCCTCAGGATTCGCAGAGGCTAAGCTTGGAGGAATTAGCGGCGATTGATTCTGTCGCGATGTTCGTCGACCGGGCGAACTGGATCGACGGCAACTTTCGATTGAACGAGGAAAACTTTCAAACGGTTGGAGCGATCTGCCGAAAGCTGGAGGGGCTGCCACTCGCGATCGAATTAGCAGTGCCGCGGCTCAAGGTTCTCAGCCCTAACGATCTGCTAGAGAGGCTCAGTCATCGGCTTAAAATGCTCCGGTCAACCGGAGAAACCGGAGAGTCCAGGCACCAGACGATGCGGATGGTGCTGGAATCAAGCTTCAACACCCTCAGCCAAGGTGAAAGGACAGCGATTGGCGCTCTTTCCCAGGTGGAAGGTCCTTTCACTTTCGCGCTAGCGGAATATTTGCTTGAGGCGGACGATCTAGACGCTTCAATGCTTCTCGAGGGGCTCTTTGATAAGTCGCTCCTCCAGACAAGCGATTCAGGAAGTGGTGCGGTGTACATGCTGGAGCTGATTCGAGAATATGCACACGAGACCTGTACCGATCCGAGTTCTAGAGAAGCGATCCGAGCCCGAATTCTTCGCTTCGCGCTCCTTTTGATTGAAAACGGGAAGGCCGATCTAAATCTCCCGATCATGCTTCAAGCTTTGCACTTGTGCGGCGAGCACGATAACGACGCCGGTATCCGAATTTGCACCGCGGTTTGGCGATACTGGACCTCAAAGGGTCTCCTCAAGGAAGGAAGAAGTTGTCTTCAGCGGTTTCTAGCCTCACCTTGCGCCGATCTCGAATTATTTGGACAGGCGCTCAGCGCCGCGGGGACACTTGCCTATTACGACGGCGACGTCTCGGAAGCCGAAGACTGCTATCGACGGAGCTTAGGGGCCTACAAGGATTGCGGCTGCAATCACCGGGCAAGCGGAGCTTTAAGCAACCTTGGCTTGGTGTACACCTTGCAGGGCGACTTCCAAAGGGCCCGTGACCACTTTGCGCTGGCGGTCGACCAGCTAAGGTCGGGTCAGCCTGGAACGGCGCTTTCTAAGGCGCTCATCAATCTCGGCATGTCGATGCTCGATCTTGGGGACGAATCGGCAGCTGAAACGACTCTGACCGAAGCTCTTTCACTTCGTTCAGGTTTAAAGGAAAGCGACGATGCCGTCCTGCTTTGCAACTTAGCGCAGCTGGCGGCGTTGCGAGGAGCCAATGGACGCGCGGCCGAATTGTGTCGAAAGGCTTGTGACGTGGTTTTGGAGCTCGATGGAGATCAGCCATCCTTGCTTCAATTACTGAGAGTGTCCTGCTTTGTCTTGGTTCGATCAGACCAGTTGGAGGCCGCGAATCAAGTGTTCAAGCAGATCAAGAGTCTGAAAGGTGCTGAGGTCGTCGTTGAGAACGAATACGATCCTGAGATGTGGCGTGAAGTGAAGCAGAAGCTGAAGGAATGCAACGGTCCCCATCGCCCGCCGCTCCAATCGGGAACCCCAGCAGAATTGCTGTATATTCTGCAAGAACTGCTTCAACCTCTTGCGGGTGAAGAAAAGTAGCGAATGCGCAAGACTTTTACAATAAAATAACCAGCATGCTATTGGCACTTACTTGCAGTCTTTTAATGAGCCAGAACAAAACAGGCAAAGTTCAGATCCGCAACGCCGGGATGAGAGTCATGCTTGCTTCGGATGGATACGTTCCCATCGTGAGTAATGTCACAGACGTTCCCGCTTCGAACGCGCAATACACGGAGTTGAATTTCAATGTCAGTCGACCGAATCAACCGATGCGCAGTGACCAAGATCAGCTATGGGCTTTTTTCTTACGCCCGACCGATTTCAATAAGTTTGACAAGATTGTTCATGACGCGACGACCTTTGATGAAGTGAAGAGGCGGTTCCCAGGTCGATGCAGAAAAATTGAATGGAACCTAGGAGTGCCCCATCAGCCTTCTGACACAGATCAGCCTTACTACACTTTTGATGTTCGCCTAACCAATTGTGGGGAATGGTCTGAACAAGACTACAGCGTGTATCTTTGCGTCCTAGAGCCAGGTAACGGCACTCGTGACGATATTGTCGATCTGGGGCGACTGCTGCAGTGAGAGCGGCGAAAATAGTTCGACGATCAGCTTAAATGCTGTAATCCGGTCGCTTTAGCCAGGCCTTCGGGACTGGCTTAAGGCCGCAGGCAACAGCGTTAAAATCGGCGCTCTTGATCACAGAGGTGGAGACCTTCAAAGTCACGGTACCGTGCGGGGTCTTCAGGCGAACAGTTTGCAGATTAGGGTTCTGCACCCGGTTCTTGTGCGGCGCTTTGTATTTCCAGCCCTGAGAGTGCTGGTTTCGAATGTGCTTGGCGTTGTTCGCCTTTTTACCGCTGACCTGACAAATCTTAGCCATGATGTTTCACCGCCAGACTCGGCTGGCACAGAGGTAAATAATACTCACTTTCACCCTGAGATTGCAAGGTTCAGTCGACCATCCCGCGCTTGATCACTTGGAGCGCTTCCTTGGGTCCATTTCTTGCTTCCACAATGAATTGCTTGCCTTTCGCCTCGTTATAGGAGCGGAAGAAATGTTCGATCTCTTCCAGTAATTCCCGACTGAGGTCGTGAATTGTCTGGAGGTGAGACTGATCTCTCGAATGTGTAGCGACGGCGATAATCCGATCGTTGCGAATCTTGGTGTCGCTTTCAGTCTGGAGGGCCTTCATCACACCGAGGAGCCTCGCCTCGATCAAGCAGCCGGGGAAGGCGGGCTCATCCATGATGAGGAGCACGTCCAAGGGGTCGCCGTCTTCGCCGTGAGTTCGAGGAATGAATCCGAAATCGAAGGGGAAGCTCGCTCCCGTTGGTAAGACTCCACCTAGCTTGAACAATCCGCTGTTCGGATCGAAGTTGAACTTGTTGCGGCTCCCTTTCGGCGTCTCGATAATGACGTTGAGGTAGTCACCAGAAAACGGCATCAGAGAATTGATCATCAACTTTTGGGTTGCTGACGCCACTCAATGTTCACCTAACTTGAGGCGGTATTCTCCTAGGAACTGCGCCCGGGTGGTGGAATGGTAGACACAGAGGACTTAAAATCCTTTGCCCTCACAGGCGTGCGAGTTCGACTCTCGCCCCGGGCACTCTAAATTTTGGCTTTACTTGCCGAAAATAACGGGTGTGTGTCCTCGCCGTCGAACACAACCAGCCATCGGGTTTACCCTCGTTGAAGTTCTGATCGTAATCATCGTGATTGCGGTGCTTGCAGCGATCGCGGTTCCCAAATTCGCGAAATCGCGGCAACGTGCTCGAGAGGCCGCATTAAAATCCAATCTCACGATCGTGAGGAAAGCGCTAGAGCAGTTCGCGGCTGATGCGGGAGGTTACCCGGTCGCTCTCTGCTGCCTCTATATGGACAAGTCGGCTTTGTCTGCGCTCCCGTATGCCCTTTCGAACAGCGGCACTTATGTCCAGGTCAATCCGAACGGATTTCGCGGCCCCTACCTCGATGGAGCTTGTGCATCGGTCACGGGAACCCCACTGAACCCGTTTGGCGGCGTGTATAGCGGCTACACTTACCC
>JAEVZK010000097.1 GCA_023392285.1 Armatimonadota bacterium
GCCGCCGAGAATCATCCGTAGCTCGACAAGGCCTTATCCCTACGATGAGGAGGACCCTTACGGCTTGGAGAGGAAGGACATGGACGGCGACGGGCGCATCCTGAACATGCGGGTACCGGACGCGAACGGGCCATGGAAGATCTGCCCGGAGGAACCACGCATTCTCGTTCGCCGGGAGCCGGGCGAAACGGGCGGCCAGTATTATCGCGTGCTGCCCGAGGGTCTGTTCCATAACTTCGACGGTCTGACCATGCGCTCTCAGAAAGTGAAAGAAGGTCTCGACATGAACCGCAACTTTCCTAACGCCTGGCGCCAGGAGTTTGAGCAGCACGGCGCTGGTCTCTATCCCACGAGCGAACCGGAAGTGGCCAACCTAGTGAAAGCGATTACGAGCCGGTCGAACATTTGCGGCGCGGTCACCTTTCACACCTTCAGCGGCGTGAACCTGCGGCCTCCCTCGCGATTCCCCGATGACGATCTGCCCACCGACGATCTCTGGCGATACCAGGAGATCGGCAAAAAGGGTCTGGAAATGACCGGATATCCGGGCATCAGCGTTTACCACGACTTTCGCTATCATCCGAAAGAGGTGATCACGGGCACGTTCGACGATTGGATGTTCGAGCATTGCGGTGTTTATGCTTGGACAACGGAGATCTGGTCTCCGCAGCGGCAGGCGGGAATCACCGATTACAAGTACACCGACTGGCACCGCGAGCATCCGCTCGAAGATGATCTCAAGATGCTGAAGTGGAGCGATGAGAAGCTCGGCGGGCGGGGCTACATTGATTGGAAGCCCTTCCATCACCCTCAATTGGGCGACGTCGAGATTGGTGGTTGGGATGCTCAGTACGCGTTCCGAAATCCGCCAGCAGAGTTTCTGGAGAAAGAGTTGACGCCCCTGTCCGAGTGGGTGGTCTGGCAGGCCGGGTGCGCGCCGATTTTGAAACAGCGGAATCTCCTGCTGGAGCCGGTCGGCGAGCATCATGTGCGGATCCGCTTCGCCGTGCAGAACACGGGCTGGCTTCCCACCAGCGTGACGAAGATCGCGGTCGAACGGAAGCTCTGTCGTGGTGTGGTGGGCGAAATCATCCGCAAAGGTGATAATCGGCAGAGCGCAGGTTCGTCTTCTCCGGACTGGCTGGTTTCGGGCTTGCTGAGACAGGATGCCGGCCAACTCAATGGGTGGTCCCACGTTCCGGCAGGAGGATTTGGCTGGCACGCGGACGGCACCGGGGATGTCGCAGTATTCGAATGGGTAGTCGAACGCGGAGCGACCTACGAGTTGACTGCGAAGCACGAACGCGCGGGTGTAGTTCGTGCTTCAGTGAACGCCTAGCGCGCTTCGACGGGGATTCCGCCTTTCGCGCCGACGGCAAAGACATAGTCGTCCTTGCTAACCTTCGGGATCGTGACCTCGTTGACCGATCCCACCTCTTTGCTCGCCTGCCAGGCTGGACTCGTCGTCTCTCGCCAATAAAGGACGAAGTCGCCCTCTCCCTCCCAAGTAAGGTGAGAATCGTGATTTTGGCTACGACTTAGACGAACGCGAGTGGGTGGATCGCCTGCCTGCGCGAGCGTCTTCATCGCCTCGATGTTAATCATGGCAACTCGGGAAAGATAGGGAAAGTCAACAAACTTCGCCAGATCCTGATCCGTGTGCTGGCGGGAATATTCCTCGTGAGGCTCCACGAGTCGAACGGCATTGAAGCCTTGCCGGTTGAATGGCGTGTGATCGCCGCCACGGCCAAATCGATCGGCACGGAAAACCAATTTGACATCCATGCCTGGCACCTTCTTACGAGTAGCCCATTCGATAAAGCGAGCAAGTTCTCGACTATGGTGACGGGGGAGCGGAGTTTGGCCTTCTCGCGGCTCGGGTGGAAGATCTTCGCTAAACAGCCGGATGTGATGAGGATCACTTTGACCTTCAAGATTCGAAGAGGAGCCCACGGTGTCGTTGCTGAGAACCGCATCGATCTTCCAATCCTCTTGCTTGGCACGCGCCGCCAATGCGGTCGAGCCGTTCAATCCCTGCTCTTCGCCCGAAAAAGCGACAAATACCAGAGTCTGGTGCCACTTGCGGCTGGCTAACGACCGAGCTGCTTCCAGAGCAACCGCTACTCCGCTGGCATCATCGTTTGCGCCGGGCGAGGGCAATGACCACGTCGATTCTCGATCTTTGCCAGTCATGTTGATGGTATCGAAATGGCCGCCGATCACGATACGCCGGTCGGTCTCGCCAGGAAGCACCGCAACTACTTGCACCACGTCCCGATCTTTGGCGATTCGGGGTCCCGCTTTGACGGGATAGCGCATGATCTCGACCTGGAGGCCGGGTATTTTCCGATACTCGGAGGCGAGCCACTCGGCTGCCTCCGTCAGGGTCTCGTTATTGGTGTTGCGGTTAGGCCAGGAAGAGAGTTTCTCCACTGTATGCCGCAGGCGAGCTTCCATCGCGCGATCGGGAGTGGGGGAATAGCTCATAGCGGCAAATGCGGCAAGGGCACAAATCATGTCTTGATTTTAAGCACAATCGTGTTCTTGTCGTCGTACTCGAACACGCTCACCGTCACATTGTGCCCGGTCTTGCTAAAGCCCTCCACCCCTCCGAAGGTGCCACTCGCCATCGCTTCGGTCACTTTGTCGAGATGATCACGATAAAACTCCACCACCTTTCGCGGCAGGTCCGTAGTCTCCATCGTAACGAGGAGAACTTCCCCGCTCTTCGAATGAGTTTTTAAGCCGGGGCTCTTTTCCTTGTCGATCGTGGCACCGGGATACACGGGAACTCCGTACGCTTCAAGATCGGGATTGTCTACCGTTTCCACACTTGAGCTCTCCGGCTCCTTCTTCTTCACCGGCTTCCCGAGGGTGTTCTCCAGCAGCTTCGACTCAACCTCCTGAGGTGGCTTCTCAGGAGGAGGGAGATTGATGGGCTTTCGCTCTTCCTGCGCACAACCCCATAACAGAAGCGCTACGGCTGCAAAGAACGGCAGAACGAACTTCATGGATTCCTCTCGGGCTAGCTGCGGCTTACTTCTTCAGCGGCCACTTCTCGATCTTCACGGACTTGACGATGGCAGGATTTTCGGGCAGCGGGTTGTTAGTTGCGGGATCGGTCGGGAGGTTGACGATCTTGTCCACGACATCCATTCCCTCAATGCAGCGGCCAAAAGCGGTGTACTGGTGATCCAAGGTGTCGGCATCTGCGACACAGATGAAGAATTGGCTGCCCGCAGAATCTGGATCCTGGGTGCGCGCCATGCTGAGGATGCCGCGGCCGTGGTGAACGTCGTTAAACTCGTTCTTGATCTCGTAGCCGGGGCCACCCTGTCCGTCGTCGTTGCGGTCGGCATTCTTGCTGTTAGGATCACCGCCTTGGATCATGAAGCCAGGAATCACGCGGTGGAACTTCGTCCCGTCGTAAAAACCCTTCTTCGCGAGCTTCTTGAAATTTGCGACGTGATTAGGAGCCTTGTCAGGAAAGAACATGAGAACGATCTTGCCAAGGTTGGTGTTGAGCACCGCGACTTCGTCGCCATCTTTCGGCATCCGTTTCGCCGGGTCGTCGGCTGATTGCGAAGGCGTAGTCTGGGAGGCGAGGTTATCTTCGGGCTTCGTCGAACTCTGGTCAGATGCGGTGGCCGTCGTTCCCGAAGTCGTGGACTGTGCCTCCGAAGTCGTTACGTCGCCACTGGAACCTTGGGCGGAACAGCCCACCAGAGCCAATGCGCAAATTAATGCCAACAATGATTTCATTCTTTCTCCTACGCCGGTGCGCCAGAAGAGTATATCGTTAGGGAACCTCGCCTTGCTCACGCAAAAATGCCTCGCGTATGGTGACATATCCGTCGAGTGTCCAAACTTCAGTCGTGATCGAAAGGACCGTGCGGTGCTGGGCAAAAGTGAGGCGCACTCGCTGCAGTTCACCGCGAATCGTCTGCGGCTCACTGATCAGAACGAGTGAAGCATCGTGGCACTCGCCCGTAAAGAAAACTGGCTCTTCGCTGGTTAAGCAGAAGAGCCACATCTCGAAGCGGTTGAGCGTCCGGTTGAACGTCACCATTCCCGTGAAGTTCTCGTATTGATTCTCCACTACATCGGACGCGTACTGCAGTTGCAGAAAGCGATCGCAGGCTTCCCGCGAGGCGATAAGGCTACACGAACGGCGCAAAGGATCGGGGCCAAGGGCGTAGCTGAGGTCGATGCCTACAAATTCGCCAACAAGGAACTCGAGCGACAACAGCTGCTCGGTCGGAATCGAAGCATGAGGCAATTTCCCCTCCACAACCGACTATTTTAAGACGAAAAATCCTAAAAGCCGAACAGAAATGAAAAAATGCCTATTGTCATCGAGATTTTAGCAAATCTCGGATTTCCGCCAGCAGCTTCTCGTCATTGGGAATCTCCGGCTCGACCGGTTCCTCAGAAGCGGCTTCCTGCTTTCTTTTCATCTTATTTGCCGCTTTCACGATCAGGAACAGCACAAAACCTACGATCAAGAAGTTGATCAGTGCGGTTAGGAACATGCCGTAATTCAGCGTGACGGCCCCGAGCTTCGCCGCTTCATCCGGAGTGGTAGCGCCTGCCGCATTGCCCTTCAGCACCAAGAACATGTTGTCGAAGTTGGCATTGCCGATCAATCCGATGATGGGATTGATGAGGTCCTTTACAACCGAGTTCACCAGCCCCGTGAACGCAGCGCCGATGACGATGCCTACGGCCAAATCGAGCATGTTGCCCTTAGCGATAAATTCTCTAAATTCTTTTAGCAAGGCTCACCCCATATAAGGAAAAGGCTGGACGCAGGTCCAGCCTTTGTTATAGCAGTTTTCCTCTAAAACTGCAATGTCGTCAGTCGCGAGGGTGAATCTCACATTGCGGACGGCGGCACATCTCTTCATAAGTGTGGCCGTCCACTTCCACGTGAAAGTGCTCTGCCGCGCGCCTCAGATTGTGAAACGCAACTTTTTTCTCGTCGTCGTCTGCTTCGATCGCGCCGAAATTCTGAAGCGCGTTTCGGACGTGAACCGCGTCCAGAAGCGGCTGCTGCCTTCTGCGCGGAAACGCATAAACATGTTCGGGAAAAGTGCCGTCGACATCGCCGTGCAACGGCTCCCACGTCGCTGTAAGTGCCATTGATCTTTCCTCCTGCGGCCTAGACCGCTCATCTATCCGACCGATCCGGGTCCGCGGAGTTCCCAATCAGGCAAGTAAACTTATCCTCATGGCCTCCGTGGCAAAACCACGCTCCTCGCTTGGCATTTATCTCGAGATGATCAAGTTCGAGCATTCCATCTTCGCGCTGCCTTTCGCGATGATTGGCATGATGTGGGGCAGTCTGGCCGAGTTCCACACTGCCTGGCCCGGCGCGAGAATATTTCTCCTGATCGTCGTGGCGATGGTGAGTTGCCGCTCGGCCGCGATGGCCTACAATCGCATCGCAGATCGGGAAATCGACGCACTGAATCCCCGCACGAAGATGCGCGCCATTCCGGCCGGATTGCTCTCGCTGAAGAAGGTCAATCTCTTCTTCTTTCTAAGCTGTGTCATCTTCTTCGCAGCCTCCGCCGGGCTTAACATGCTCGCATTCGCGCTTAGCCCGATTGCCCTCGGCACCACCTTGTTCTACTCGCGCACCAAGCGGTTCACGCCGCTGTGCCATTTTGTTCTGGGACTAAGCCTTGGCATCGCGCCCGCCGCCGCGTGGATCGCATCCACCGGCTCGCTCACTTGGCAGATCGTACCGATCACTGCCGCCGTCCTCTTCTGGACAGCCGGGTTCGACATCATTTATGCGCTCCAAGACGTCGACTTCGACGAGGAGAACCACCTGCGTTCGCTCCCGCAGACGCTGGGAAGAAGGCGTGCGCTGATGATCAGTCGGGCTTGCCATGTGCTCGCCGTCGCCTTCCTCGCATGGGGAGGCGCAGCCACCGGAAGAGGTCCGATCTACTTCGTAGGAGTCCTCTTCGCTGCCGCCCTCTTAACTTATGAGCAGAGCCTCGTGAAAGCGGATGACCTAAGCCGGGTAAATCTTGCCTTTTTCACGCTGAACGGATTCGTCTCGATCGGCGTCTTCGGTTTTGCACTCGCAGACGTCTTGGCAAGTTCTTTCTGAGCCAACTTGGAAAAAGTACAGACGTCTTGCTTTCCACAACGATCCGCTTTTCAGAAAAATTACAAAGAAGAAAGAAACTTGTTGCCAGGACTTAGTTTGCGTGATATAGTCCCTTTATGAAGTTAGCTGTCCTGGCGGTCTTATTGCGGGTGTCGGTGCCTTGTGCCGAGGCAATTTAGTAGCTACCCGATATTGCCGGTGAGCGGCGAAGAACTTCATCGGCTGAACATGCTGGAAGACGGTCCGCCGTTCCTGGTCCAAACAAAGGAGGGCAAGATCGTATCGAGCGGGACTGCCCTTCAGTTTCAGGAGGTCAAATCATGAAAAGTAAATCGAGGGCGTTCACCCTCGTCGAAATCCTCATTGCCATCAGCATTGTGGCGATCCTCATCGCGACTCTTGTCTTTCTGCTCTCTCCCGCAGTGAAGAAGAAAAGCTGGGAAGCCATCATCACTGGAAAGCTGAAAAGCGTGAGCGCCGCCATCGCCCTTTATCGCGGCGATAACGACGACAAATTTCCACTAAGTCCGAGAACAATCAAACCGGATTCGATGTGGCAAGTTGAAGGGTTTCCCAAGAACTCCTCGGTGCTCGGCCCGGCCACCACCAATCCCGAGTTAAACTACAGGATGGGTTGGAGGCGGCAGAGGTTCAACGAAATCGCCATGGTTAAGATCGACCCGGAATCGGATGCCATCGTCAAAGCCTTAATGCTTACCCGTAAATACAGCGGGAAGAAGAAGCTTTACTGGCTCCGACCAGATGGAAGTCATCGCGACTATTACGAGCCGGACGAACGATGCCTGGGCGTGCGGGCCGATGGCAGCGTATCCTGGTTCCCGTGGTGGGAACAGGCGGACACAGAATTTGCCATGCGAAACCACTTATTGGGGAAATAATTATGAAAATTAAGAAGCACCTGGCGGGAACCGG
>JAEVZK010000123.1 GCA_023392285.1 Armatimonadota bacterium
TTCCAATTTTGAGGTAGAACCCCTTTCGTCAACCCCGGAGATCTCATCTTAAAATGTCTTCAACGATGGGGGCAGACTGAGTTGGAGGTCAGCGATGGCTCTACTTCATCTTTCCAATTCGATAGAGCATCGCTCCATGGGCAGGCACTTTTGCCGACAAACTGAGAAATCTCCCGAGATTTCGCATCAACCAGAGGTCTCTAACGGGCTGAGAACCGGAAATCCCGAGATCTTTCCAGTTTGCAGTGATCTTAGCCGGCTCCAAACCTCGGTTGAAAAGCGCCACCGCAGTCGTGCCATCCCACAGAGGCCTTGCCCAGACTTCCAGATCACCTGACTTCATTCGGCGCGTCGCAGGTTTGCCAAGCGGATCTTGATCGACTTCGATGACATCGTGGTTGCAGAGCAGCCGCTTCGTAAAATCATCCATCTTGGTAAGGTCGCAGCCGATGATAAGAGGCGCTGCAAGCATGGACCAGAGCGTAATATGGGTGACCTGTTCGTTCGGGGTGAGTCTTGATGGACGAGGCTTCGGTCCCCAGCCAAGTTGTCCCACCACCAGCATATCAGGATCGTTCCAGCCTCCTGGGGATACTCCCATGGCTTTTTCTGAGTGTTGGAATCCAATTCCAGACATGCTCGACCAAGTGTCCGTGATATCACCCGTCGTTCGCCAGAGGTTGCCACCGATCTGTTTGCCCCACTTGTAAACGTCTCCCATTCCGTATTGGCAAAGGCTGTAAACGATATCTCGATCAACTTGGTCAAGGGACTCGCGCATGACCAGGTACGGCAACTTCATCTCTGGCAAAGTTGGATGGGGGAAGAGTTCGCCATAGCTGCACCAGTCGTACTTGAGGTAATCGATTCCCCAGTTCGCATATTGACGGGCATCGTCAAGCTCGTGCTTATAGCTCGCTTCGTAACCGGCACAAGTTCTCGGTCCCGGGCCTGAATAAATGCCCAGCTTGAGGCCTTGGCTGTGTACATAGTCGGCGAGAGCTTTCATGTCGCCAAATTTCGAGTTGGTTTGGATCATGCCATTGATGTCACGCTTCCCTTCCCAGGCGTCATCGATGTTGATGTATTGGTAACCGTAGTCAGCGAGACCCGCTTTTACGAAGGCATCTGCCGATGCTCTGACCTTCGCTGCGTCTACCGAAGTCGCCCAGATGTTCCAACTGTTCCAGCCCATGGGCGGAGTCAACGCCAACTTGTGGTCTCCGGCCACGATCGTGTATTCGCGAGTGTCAGTTCCGGCTCCGCGCGCGGTCACCGAAAACTTGTAGGTTCCCGCCTTTGCCACGCTCCCGGTGATGATGCCCGTCGTGAGATCGACTTTGAGGCCGCTTGGAACACTCCCTGTTACGCTGAACCGACGAGCTCCCACCGCGGGGATCTTGAAAATAAACGGGCGGCCGGGGGTGGTTCCGATCACTCTCGGGCCGTTGATTTGGGTCCGGCTCGCATTGACTGCTGCCATCGGGATGGGTGGTTCGACCTTAACCACCGTCCGAAGAGCGAGCGGAGCTCGCGCCCCTTTCTTCATAGTAATCGTCGCATCGGCCCAATCCGCGTGATCGTAGTCGATGCTATCTCCGCCATCGTTCACAACCAGCCGCATTTCCCTCACACCGGTCAGGGGAATGGAAAGCTTCTTTGCCGTCATACCACCCTTCATGAGACCGCTCGACCAACTTCGCTTGCCATCCAGCCAGACTTCGAAAACTACGGTGCCAGCTGGAGCCTCATCGTCCACGCCGCAGGCGGCGTTGAACTGCGTTGCCCCCTGAAACAAGTTAATCCGGAATTGGGACATCGCATGCGTTCCGACCCCGGTCTTGAACTCCCAGCCTCCGATCCGAAGGGGATTGTTATCGACGGAGCGATTGGCGCGAGCTTCGCCCCATCCCTGTAGCACCTGACGGAGGTCGAGCGACTGCAAACCATAGGTCGTCGTGGACTGGAGAAGAGGCAAGGCTAAGAACATGGCATGCAGTTTAACCTGATTGGAACTGCGCTTACATCTCCCGACGGTATTCGAGAGCACTGATCAGAGTCGCTGAATCGGCGTAATCGAGTTCTCCGCCCACCGGCATGCCGTGTGCGAGGCGGGTCACTTTGATCCCAATGGGCTTGAGCAGCTTGGCCAAATAGAGAGCGGTCGCATCACCTTCAATGGTGGGATTGGTCGCGAGAATAACTTCTTGCACGTCGGTTCGTAGGCGCTCAAGCAGTTCTTTTACCCTTAGCTGTTCCGGTCCGACCCCATCCATTGGGCTGAGTAAACCGTGGAGGACGTGATAGCGGCCTCGGAATTCGTTGATTCGCTCAACGGCGGTAATGTCTCGGGGTTCTGCAACCACGCAAAGTGTGGACTCGTCCCTGCGCGGATCGATGCAGATGTCGCATAGTTCGTTTTCGCTGATGTTCTGACACTTGGCGCAGAACCGGAGCTTTGCCTTGGCGGCTTTGATAGCATCCGCCAAGCGGCTCGCCTCTGCATCGCTGACTCGAAGTAGGTGATACGCAAGCCGTTGCGCAGATTTAGGCCCAACTCCGGGAAGCCGCTCGAGTTCTGCGATCAGTTCAGCGAGCGGGCGGGCAAACAGCATAATACGAGTGACAGGTATTGGGCCTATGAAACGCGAAGTCTCGCTCTAAGGCTACATTCCAAGGCCAGGCAGATCGAGGCCTGAACCCTTTGTGATCTCTTCCACGCGCTTGGCTCTCATATCGGTCGCGCGTGTAAAGGCATCGCGCACCGCCGCAACTAGAAGATCCTCGAGAGACTCTTTATCTTCCGGGTCGATCATCTCCTTTGGAATCTTGATGCTGATGAGATCGCCATTTCCGGCAATGACGACTTCCAGTCCTTCTCGATCGACCGAAATCCGCTCTTGGGCGAGTTCTGCCTCGAGATTTTGCGCACGTGCCATGGCCTCTTGGGCTTTCGCCATCATTCCGCCAAAGCCCTGTCCACCGAATCCTTTTGGTAATTTCATTGCTTAATCTGTCTTGAAGGTATCCGCGGCTGCTTTGTACAAGGCCTCGCCCTCTACGGGTAATTCTACCGCCTCGTTCGGAGCCATCTTCGGTACAAAGCCTCCCTGATCGAGGATGAATTCGACGGTATGGCCTTCTCCAAAGACTTTCGACGCCTCGCCGTTGATCACCGCAGCCTTCTTCGGATCATTGGTCAGCCACTCCAATTCAAAGCTTCGCGGCACTGAAACTGTGATCACTTTGCCATCCACTTGGCGAACGCTCGTCTCGCTCAACTTCATGGCCATCGACTTGGATACGGTGCCGACGGCCCTAATCACCGCCGCCCAATCCTTCGACCCGCCCCCATTGCGGGCAGCAGGCTGTTCCGTCGGGTTCTGCGGCTGGTCCCGAGTGGCCGCTGCCGCTACCTGCCTCTCCTTCGCTTTGGGGACCGCAGGAGTGGCCTTCGCTGGCGAAGTTGCCGCTTCAGCCCGCGCAGGCTCCGGTGCCTGTTCCTGGAGAGCTCCTGCAATCCGGATTAACTCGGCTTCCAGCCATATCCGAGGAAGCGTAACATCTCGGATGGCTCGATGCGATTCGGCGAGATAGCTCCTTAGCTTCAGGAGGTTCTCGCGCCCAATCCGCGCAGCGGTTTCGAACAAGGACGCCTCGCGTGTCGCGTCTCCGGAAGATCCGATATCGACCGTGTAAGCCGCTCGAGTCAGATCAGACAGACGGTGCATGATCGATTCGATAATCGCGCGCGGATCGCGGCCGCGGCGGGCGACCTCTTCCAGTATTTGGACGAGCTGGCCAATGTTGCCTTCCTTCATCGCTACGACCATTGCGTCGACTGTCTCTTCAGAGACAAGACCAAGCTGGTCATAAATGTGCTGCAGTGAAATTGGCCCTTCGGAAGTTACCAGCGCCTGCTCCAGCAAGGTCAGCGCATCTCGGTAACCACCGTCCGCCATTCGCGCAATCGCGTTAAGAGCTGGTGGTTCGGCTTCCATCCCTTCGGCAGTCACCACGTAAGACAGCCGATCAACCAAATTTTGCATCGTCGCGCGGTGAAACTCGAATTTTTGGCAGCGAGACCGAATCGTCGGAGGAACCTTGTTGTACTCGGTCGTGGCGAGGATAAAGATCACGTAGCTTGGAGGCTCTTCGATCGTCTTCAGCAACGCGTCAAAGGCTTTCGCCGAGAGATCATGAACCTCGTCGATGATGAAGACCTTATATCGACAATAATTGGGGGCGTACTGCACCGCATCAACGATCGTCTCCCGCACCTGATCCACGCCCGCTTCGCTTGCCGCGTCGAACTCGTAGACATCGACACAGTTGCCGTTCGTGATCGAGATGCACTGATCGCAGACGTTGCACGGCTCTGGAGTCGGACCTTGCTCACAGTTAAGGCACTTGGCGAGCAGCCGAGCGCTCGACGTCTTTCCCGTCCCTCTCGGTCCGGTGAAAAGATACGAGTGGGCGATCCGGTTCCTGGATATCGCATTTTGAAGCGTGCGCACCACGTGATCCTGCCCTATGAGGTCCGCGAATGTTTGGCTTCGGTATTTGCGATAGAGGGATTGGTAGCTCACGTTCTTTCTCGCCCCAAACTCCCAAGAGGCGCTCTAGCCGGGAAGATCGTATCGCACAGAGAATCGACTTACCGCTGCTGCCTTCCGGCCCTGACGGGGTTCACCGAACTGCTGCCGTACGGTTCCCGGCGGAATACAGAGTGCATTCCGCCCGGCCCGGCCGAAGAGCTTAGTTTCCTCTCAAAGAGGGAATCTGAATGATATCCGAATCGGCATTCCCGGTTAACGTGGTTTCACGATAACCCTTGGTTTTCAGGACCGGCATTTCGTCGACCCACTTGCCTTTTCGTTTGATCATGTCGCGGTCAATTTCCATTGAAGCATAGAGGCAGCGCACGCCGTCACGACCCTTCAAATCAGTCCGAATATAGTTCTTGTCAGTCATGCCCTCACCATTCCAGCCAAATTTGTCCTGGATGTGTTCGGGAGCCGATCTCGGGTTGTAATAGAACTCGATCAAGTATTTGCCGCTCTTGTTGCGGAACGGGTACATGGTCGGATCCTTGCTCATGTCGCAGGTCTTGCTGAAGTGCTGATTTCGCACGTACAGCTGATCCTGCATATAGGTCAAGTCCTTGTCGGGATCGAGGCGGACACCTTTAAAGGCGTCCCAGACCACGCCACCCGGAATGGCGTTTGGATAGTCCTCATCGCGCAGGATCACTCGAATGCGTGTTCCAAGGGGCAAGACGTTGTACGTGCCTTCAAACTTGACAACGTTGGCTTCTGGAACGGTGACCTTACAGGTGAACCCGACGTCGAATGGCGGCTTCGTGTCGTAATCGCCGGACTCATAAATGCCTAGCTTCTTCGCCTGATATCCGCGCTGAACCATACGAACCAGCATGTTGTCGAGGTTGTTCTCGATCGTATCTCGATTCTGGAAATTCTGATAATCGGTGTCGGTCTTCAGCCTCTCGACGGCCTTGTCGTAGAGGTTGTAGTACACGTCCAGCATGCCTTCGATATCGCCATTCTTTTCCTCCGCTTTTGCCAAGAGGTTGTTCCTCGCCGGAGGCATGTCAGGATGTTCCGCCGCCATCTTGAACCACTTCACCGCGTTCGGGTACAGGTCGTCCACTTTGTGATACCAAAGCCATCCGGTTTCAAAGTAGAGTTCGTAGGTATGAGGGTTCTGCTTGGCCCCTTCTTCTCCTAAAGCGATCGCGGAGGGGAGGTACCGTCGATCTGACCGCTGATCTTCATCGGTAAAGTTGTAGCCGATATGCCACATGCCGGTGGCGTAAACATCGACCTGCTGCGGATCCAACAGTGTGACCACACGAATGAGGGGCAAGATGGCGTCGTAGTTGCCTGAGTCGAAGAATGAGTCGGCCCGCACCCACAGAATGCCTGCGAGCATCTCGCGGAAACCGGCCAAAGCCACCAGGAACTGAGCCGGATCCAATCCTGCGTTATCCAGCGCATTCTTCGGCGCGTAGTCTTTCTTCCAGGTGTTCCACAAGGCGTTCCGCAAAAACAGTCCTTGCGAAATGAAGAGCACGAGAAGTGCTGCTAAGAGAGTGGTTCGACCTTTCTTCTGACTCATCCTTAAACCTCTCTACGGTCAAAAATCAGAATTCCTGCGATGATCAAGATGCCGATGTAAATTCCGCCGTAGACAGCCGCCTTGATGTAATAACCGGATTCTGTGGTCATTACCGGATTCGGATTGATGATCGGGTTCTGCGTGTTGAACATTGAAAAATTTGGAACCACGATGTTCATGAACGCCGCCGCGTTCTTGGTGGCCACCGGCGTCTGCTGATTGTCTTCCAGCGTTTTCAGGAATGGCGCGAACAGCGAGCCAAGCAGATAAATGCCGCCCGAAAGGAAGAAGTTTACGAGCGGTGAGACGAAGGTCGAGAAAAATATCGCCACCGCCGCCAGCAGGCTCATCTGAACGAAGTACAGGGCAGGCGCTTTCGCTACTTCCAAGGCCGCCCCGAAGTCTCGCTGCATGTACAGGAACACGAGCAGCAAAACGAGGGTCATCAACGCCATCATCAAGCCGAGTGCCAGAACGGCTCCCAGATACTTGCCGATCAAAAACTGCCATCGTTGAACGGGCTTGGAAAGGATGGTGTAGATCGTCCGGCGCTCGATCTCATTGGGAATCATGTAAACCGTCAGCACGATGGCGATGACCGCGCTGGTCAGCTGGATGATGCCAAGCATCATTGATTTCAAAACCGTGAGCTCAGACCGGGCAGACAAGATGCCCAAACCCGGCGCGATGATCATGAAAAGCAAACCGATGAGGAGAATGACCAGCAGCACCTTGCGGCGCACAGCCTCTCCAACCGTGGTCGAAGCAATCGCAAATATCGATCTCACTTTTCACCTTCCGTGGGAACAGGGTCGCTCTTCTGAGTAAATGGCTTAACGCTTACCGCCTCGACAAAGAGGTCTTCTAGGCGTTTCTTACGAGGAATGATGCTGACAATTCGGCCACCCTTGGCTCGAACTCCATCGATGACGCTATTCGGATCATTGTCTTCAGGAATATCGAGCAGCAATCCTTCTGGCACGTGGCGAATTTTTGCATCGCCAATTTTCATGTCCTTCAGAATGTCTTCGGACACGTTGGCTGCGAGAATCTCAATACGGCCGCCGCGAAGCAGATCAGATAACTTGCCTTGCTTTTCGATCACTCCCTTATTGATAATTGCGACGCGGTCGCAGATCAGCTCGACTTCACTTAGCTCATGGCTAGAGATAAAGACGGTCCTTCCCTCATCCCTGAAGCTTAAGATTAAGTCGCGGATTTCGCGATGGGCGATCGGGTCGAGACCACCGGTAGGTTCGTCCAAGAACAGGAGTTTGGGATCGTTTAACAGACTTTGCGCCAACCCAACCCTTTGCTGCATGCCTTTGGAATATTGGTTGATCGTCTTGGTCATATCGCGGTGAAGGTTGACCTTTTCGAGCAAACCAACGAGTTTGGCCTTATCGGTAATTCCGAACAGAGAGCCATAGAACTTCAGAAGCTCTAGCCCAGTCATGTGCTCGTAGTAGTACGGCCGCTCTGGGAGGTAGCTGATCACCTTGTGAACGGCCATATCGCCGATCTCTTGGCCAAGCACATAGCCTTCTCCCGACGTGGGATAAATGATGCCGAGCAGCATCTTGATGGTAGTCGTCTTGCCAGCGCCGTTGGGACCCAGGAAGCCGAAGATCTCCCCTTCCTCAACCGTCAGGTTTAGATTGTCGACAACGTTGATCTTGCCCAGCGAGCGAGATCGGTAGCTCTTGGTTAATTGCTTAGTTTCAATTGCTGCGGCCAAAAAGAGTGCTCCTCCAGAGGGGTCGAGTGCGGCGAAATTATACCTATAAGCTCAGGTTAACGCTTTCATCGCCCATTTAGAGCCCGCGCACCCGTGGAGAATTGCGGTCTTTCTGCTCGGTTCGGCATAGTTGGGAACTTGCGATAAGACTAGCAAGAAATCAGATTACTATTTGTGAAAAAGTGGCGCATCATAACGGGGACGAACCAAGGTAACAAGCACTCGGAGTGATGTGAAGTGCAAACTTGGACATAAATAGTGGGAACGTGCTTTGCTCTCCTTTCAGCGTTCCCACATTTTTTTTGCCAGACTCGACAAACTTAGTTAAGCAGCTCTCGAGGATCGGTAAAGCGCCCCCGAATAGCCGTGGCGGCCGCGGTCAGCGGTGAGACCAGATGGGTTCTGGATCCTGGACCCTGGCGTCCTTCATACGGTCGGTTTGAAGTTGAAGCGCTCCGCTCTTCAGGTCGTAAGATGTCTCCGTTCATTCCGAGACACATCGAGCATCCCGCCCGATGCCACTCGAAGCCAGCCGATCTGAAAATCTCGTCCAAGCCTTCCTGCTCCGCTAGGCGCTTGACGGCTTCGCTTCCCGGTACCACCATCGCGCGCACTCCGCTGGCAACGCGGTGACCTTTCACAAGGCCCGCCGCGTCTCGCAGATCCTCAATTCTGGAGTTCGTGCAGGAGCCGATAAAGACCGTATTGACGGGGACATTCGCAAGTGCGTCTCCGGGATGAAGCCCCATGTAACGGAGCGCCCTCTCCTCTCCTGCATCGCGAGGAGCAGGAATCGCTTGGTCGATGTCTACCGTCATCGCCGGAGTCGTGCCCCAGGTGATCTGCGGCTTTAGTTCATTGACGTCGAGACGCTCAAATTTCGTATACGCGCTTCGATCGTCAGTCTTGAGAGTCAGCCACTTCGCTGCCTGTCGTTCAAACTCCGCACCCTTGGGAGCGAACGGACGATCCCCTTCTGCGATGTAATCGAGCGTGATCTGATCGGGAGCGATCATTCCCGCCTTGGCTCCCATCTCGATCGACATATTGCAAATCGTCATCCGGCCACTCATCGGCAATCGACTGATGGCGTCGCCGAAATATTCGACCACATAGCCCGTGCCGCCTCCAGCACCAATCCGCCGAATAATCGCAAGAATGATGTCCTTAGCGGACACCCCGAGCCCTAGTGAGCCGCTGATCTCGATCCCCAGAGTTTTTGGCTTTGATGAAGCACGCAAGGTTTGAGTGGCCAACACGTGCTCGACTTCGCTTGTGCCGATACCGAAAGCAAGTGCGCCAAACGCTCCGTGCGTGGACGTGTGACTGTCTCCGCAGACAATGGTCAGGCCCGGCAGAGTGATACCAAGCTGAGGGCCGATAATGTGGACGATTCCCTGTTTCTCGTGCCCGTATCCGAATAGCGGCACTCCAAACTCTTTCGCGTTCTTCGCAAGCGCGGTAAGTTGCTTGCCGCTCAACGTCTCCGGATCGATGGGCCTTCCATCGGTCGGAACGTTGTGATCGACCGTGGCGAACGTTAGCTCGGGCCGTCGCACCGGCCTGCTGTGCTCTCGTAAGCCGTCGAACGCCTGCGGAGAGGTGACCTCATGAACCAGGTGGCGATCGATGTACAGCAGCGAACCGCCGCCGGGAAGGCTGGAGACGACATGGGAATCCCAAACCTTATCGAAAAGTGTGGAGGACATGCCCTATTCTACGCTTGGGAAGCAGCCCGATGCGACTGCTTCCCTAAAGCTAGGACCGCGCTTCCGCGCCTCTCCCAATGGAGCACCGTTCAGATGCTTCTGAGAATCCTCAGATACGTATCGTAACGATCCGGGGATAATCCTCCTCGCTGCACTGCCAACTTAACCGCGCAGTCGGGTTCGTGTACGTGAGAACAGTTGCGGAACTTGCAACGTCCGACTTCGGAAAATTCTGGGAAATACCACGGCAGTTCTTCCTTCGTCAAGTTCCATAACCCGAAACTTCTAATCCCTGGCGTGTCAATGATTCGAGTTCCTTCACCGAGATCCCACATCGTCGATCGTGTCGTCGTGTGAGTGCCTCTCCCGTAACCTGAGCTGACCGCCCCAGCTTGCAATCCAAGATCGGGTTTCAACGCGTTCAGGAGCGATGACTTGCCCACCCCGCTGTGGCCCACAAACGCAGAAATCTTGCCCTTCAAGAGTTCCCGCAATTGGAGAACGTTGGCCCTTGACTCTGCGGAGACGACGACAATCGGAAGACCCAAGCGTCGGTAGGGTTCTAACTTGGCGAGTTCCACCTCCCTTTCCTCCTCTCGCGCCAAATCAATCTTGTTCACCACGATCACCGCCTCTGCGCCTCCACGACGAATGGCAATGAGGTAGCGGTCGAGGATCCGCGGGTGAAGAGGCGGAGACACCAGCGACGTAACGACCGCCACCACGTCGACATTCGCCACAATCACCCGCTCAAGACCCGGCTTGCCCGGATCGGGACGGCTCAGCTTGGTTCGACGAGGAAGCACACGCTCGACAACGGCCGCATTTTCGCCCTTGAACTGGATTTCGACCCTGTCGCCGACCGCGATTTCGGTTTGCTGCTTCTCCGCCAGCTCTGCACTTAGCAAGCAGGTGAGCATCTGACCTTCAAACTCAACATCCACTGATCGAGGTCCGATAGAAATGATTTGGCCACTCCGCGCAGAAGTTGGCTTCGCTTCAGGTGCAGCTTCCGCTTCCTCGGCGAGTAACTTCAATACCCACTCGTGCAGAGATGACTGCGGCTGCCGAACCGCAACCGTTTCTGGCTCCTCATCCTCCTCAAAGTGGAGAATCGCGCGTCGAGGGCGGGTGTTGTTCTTGCTCTGGGCGAGCTTGCGCAGTTGCGCAGCTCGCTTAAATAGACGATTTTTCTCGTTTGCTTCGAGATTTGACAACTTAAGCTCTAGTTGTTTCTTTTCTTCTTTGTTCATCGTTTTGGCGAAAATTCGCATCGGTGCAGACGCAAAAGCGCCTGGCAAATTGGGGGGAGATGCGATCGCCTTGAACTAAGCGATGGACGAGGCGAACGCGCGTGGGGTGATCTCAAATACAGACATTAACTATTCGCCTCCAGAAGAATTAGCCTCACAGCTTGCACTGATTATACAACAGATCTTAACGCAATCGCGCCCTTACGTATGGGGTCACCTAAGGAGCGTCCCGAGAATGCCAAAGGTGCCTCAGCGGCAGGTCTAATTGAAATATTAGCGAGCACGGCTGAGTAGAAATACTTCGTGTACACGCCTTACGACTGGCAAGAAGGGGTCGGCAATCGAGCCCAATACATTGAAGGGAAGCTCGCCCAGGGAGTTCCGGTCCTTGCGGTCTCACTTGAAGAAGGGATTCTCGTCTTCACGTATCGACGCCAGGCAATGAAAATCTATGAAGTTTATGACCGCCTGCTCTTCTCCGGGCTTGGCCAGCAGTCGGACGTCGAGGCCCTGCGCGTTGCCGCCGTGGACTTCGCGCACCAAGAAGGTTACAACCGCAGCGAACAGGATGTAACGATTCAGCGAGTCGCCACAGCCATGAGCGCGCCGCTGAAAAAGGCATTTTCCGATTTCGGCTCTTCGCCGCTGATCGCCCGCCTGCTCTTCGCCGAGGTGAACGCCACGCCAGCCGAGGATGTGTACTACATCTTGGATTATGATGGCGATTACGCCATCCACAAACAGAGCGCCTTTCTGGTCGGCTCAGATGCTTTGCAAAACAGTTTCGCCGGAAAGTTAGAGGGTTTGGGCGGACTCTCCACCGCCGCTGCATTGGAGAAAGTTCAAGAGTTGTGGCAGAAGGGAGTGACCAGCGAAGAAACGCCCATTGAGGAGCTTATCGAGGGCTTACAGCCCGAAGCCGTGCTCTTTGAGCGCTCGGGTGCACGCGAGAATCGATTCAGGCGATTGTGAGACATCCCCACATCTCCACATCCCTACATCTCCACATCCCCACATCCCGGCCCAAGATAGGTAAAACTAGCGCATGGCATCGACTTCTCAGACTCATATCGAATCGCTTCTCGGCAGCGAAGCAGAATCGCTCCTAAACCACGTCTGCAAAACGATCCCGAAGGAAAACCTTCAGCTTCCTGGTCCTGATTTCATTGAGCGGGTCACCCTCCACTCGGATCGCAACTCACAAGTCGTGCGCTCGCTTGCGGCGATCTACAACCATGGTCGACTTTCAGGCACCGGTTACACAAGCATCTTGCCGGTCGATCAGGGTATCGAACACAGCGCTGGGGCTTCATTCGCCCCGAACCCTGCCTACTTCGATCCAGAAAACATCGTGCGTCTAGCGATCGAAGGTGGCTGCAACGCGGTTGCTTCCACACTGGGCGGCCTTGGAATGTGCAGCCGAAAATTTGCTCACAAGATTCCCTTCATCGTGAAGATCAATCATAACGAGTTGCTAACATTTCCGAACAAATTCGATCAAGTGATGTTCGGCAGCGTTCAGCAAGCTTGGGACATGGGTGCAGTTGCTGTGGGCGCCACCATTTATTTCGGAAGCGAGGAATCCACTCGCCAAATCCAAGAGGTCAGCCAGGCGTTCGAAATGGCGCACTCGCTCGGAATGGCCACGATCCTCTGGTGCTATCTTCGAAATCCTGCTTTTAAGAAGGATAAGGATTATCACGTGAGTGCGGACCTTACCGGTCAAGCCAACCACCTTGGAGTGACAATCGAAGCTGACATCATCAAGCAGAAGCTGCCGGAAAACAATGGAGGCTACAAGGTGCTTAAAGGCGACGCGGGAGATTACGGGAAGACGGACGAGCGTGTATATACCCAGCTCACCTCCGATCACCCGATCGACTTGACCCGCTACCAGGTGGCAAACTGCTACATGGGCCGAGCGCCACTGATCAACTCTGGCGGCGCCTCCGGTGCCAACGATTTTGCGGAAGCCGTCAAAACCGCGGTGATCAACAAGAGAGCGGGCGGATGCGGCTTGATTTCCGGACGAAAGGCGTTTCAGCGCCCCATGGAGGAGGGCGCGAAGTTGCTCATGTCGATCCAGGACGTTTACTTGGATGGGTCAGTAACCGTCGCGTAAAACCTTGGCAACATGGCTCGTTCTGGCCCGTCTCTTGCTACAAAGAGAGGAGTAGAAAGGGCCAAGAAAAAAAGTTGGAGAAATTTGTGAGGTTTGCCCTAAAGATTTTCTGAGGGCTGCCGATACAAATACTAGACAACTGGTCTTGACAGAAAAATGGCACGACGGAGGCGACTCCGCTCACGCAAAGCCTAAGGGTCTCGCAAGAGAAAGCCGGGTTACCTGTCTGGAATCGAAGCTGGAGGATTGTAAACCATGCGAATTTCAGACAACGAAGTAAAGAAGATTGTAAGTGGCGAGTACGCCATCGCTCATGAGATCACCTCGATCGGATCTGAGCACGACAAGGCTCGCGAGGAAGC
>JAEVZK010000106.1 GCA_023392285.1 Armatimonadota bacterium
GGTGCATTCCCCGCGCTCACGTTGAACTTCAGCTCGACGTCTGCGATCATGGCCACCGGCTTAGTGCTGTTCGTCGTCATTGCCAGTTCCCTGTACCCCGCGAAGAAGGCGGCTCAAATTGCGGCGCCTGCTCGTGCCGAGCAGGCTCTGGAGTCTGAACCGGAAGGAGACGACTGGGAGATCCCTCTCCCGTTCAGCGTTCCCGCCGAGGAGGCAGCACCGATCATCCGCTTTCTGGCCGAGTGGTTTAAAGCGCACGAAGAATACGCCATTGGCTCTTTCGTCACCGCTGAGACTTCCTTGCAAGACCGTGAAGTGACCGCGACGGCTTGGCTCAATCCTTACGACTTAGGCGTTTCGCAGAAGATGATCCTGCGAGCGGAACCGAGCCAGACGGTAGACGCATGGAAGGTGACTTTAAAGTTGAGGCGACTATCTGGCCTGCCAGACAACTGGGTTCGGGTTAACAAACGCTTCCAAGCTGAGCTACGTCGCCAATTTTTGCGATGGCGGACGTTAAACGCAGAGGAGCGAGC
The DNA here is from genome assembly GCA_023392285.1 of Armatimonadota bacterium. Taxonomy (GTDB): domain Bacteria; phylum Armatimonadota; class Fimbriimonadia; order Fimbriimonadales; family Fimbriimonadaceae; genus JAEVZK01. Next base: position 537 of record JAEVZK010000106.1, read on the forward strand.
TCGATTCGAGGGTGAACCTTCGCAATCGTTAGGTCTTTTTCACTGAATCTTGCAACCTGTTGTGCTTGAACGCGTGCATTTGTATACTTCCTGCAGAGAGGAAGGGAAAAACGAAAATGAGTTTGTGGGACAAAGTTAAAGGCGAATTTATAGACATCATCCAGTGGACGGATGATGGAACCGACACCCTTGTCTATCGCTTCGAGCGATACGGTAATCAGATCAAGAATGGGGCTCAGCTCACCGTGCGAGAGGGCCAGGCGGCGGTCTTCGTCAACGAGGGCAAGATAGCGGATGTCTTCGGGCCCGGCATGTACACGCTGACTACCGAAAACATGCCCATCCTTTCAACCTTGAAAGGCTGGAAGTACGGATTCAACTCTCCGTTTGTCGCCGAAGTCTATTTCGTAAAGACGACCAGGATCACTGACCTCAAATGGGGCACGATGAACCCGATCATGATGCGCGACCAAGATTTTGGCATCGTGAGGGTTCGTGCCTTCGGCACGTACGTCATCCAGGTCAAAGATCCTGGGCTTTTCATCCAAAAGTCGGTCGGAACAGACGGCAACTTTACCGCCGATGAGATCACTGGTCAAATTCGCAACATCATCGTGTCGCGCTTCGCGGATGTGATTGGCAGCGCAAAAATTCCGGTGCTGGATTTGGCTGGCAAATACCAGGAGATGGGTGGATTTCTGACCCAAAACATCAGCCCCTCGATCGAGGAGTACGGCCTTGAGCTGGTTACCATGCTGATCGAGAATATCTCGCTCCCGCCGGAAGTCGAAGCAGCGATCGATAAGCGATCCTCCATGGGAGCCGTTGGAGATCTGAACAACTATATGAAATTCCAGGCTGCGAATTCTCTGGAGAATCCAGGAGGAACCAGTGAGGCCTTCAGCGCTGGGATAGGTTTTTCTATGGCAGGACAGATGGCCCAGCAGATGGGGCAGCAAAATCAAGCCCAACCGTCCGCTGCGCCGCCTCCAATCCCCGCCGCCGCTCAGTATCATGTGGCGGTCAACGGACAGCAAATGGGGCCGTTTGGAATGGATCAGCTTCAGTCCCAAGTCACCAGCGGTGAGCTCACAGGCCAATCGCTTGTCTGGAAGAACGGGATGGCGGCGTGGACGCCGGCTTCGCAGGTGCCTGAACTGCAGCCTCTTTTCGCAAACGTTCCTCCTCCATTGCCGCCTCAGTAGGTAAAACGATGGTGTTGCACCCAAGTTGAGATTTGGGTGCAACACACACGCTACCGAGTAGAAATCCTCCTATGTCCGCTCCCGCGACCGTTACCGAAAAAAGTTTTCCGTGCCAACAATGCGGCGCGAAGTTGATCTACACCCCCGGCACCGATCATCTCACCTGTCCCTACTGTGGGTTCAAAAATGAGATTCCCCAATCGCCGGACCAGGTCGAGGAACTCGATTTCAATGAATATCTTGATGTCGCTCGGCAGGAAGCCGTGGCGGATGATCAATCGACGCTGAAATGCTCGGCTTGCGGCGCTGAATTTACGGCTAGCGGAACCGCGGTTTCCGACAGTTGCCCATTTTGTGGATCGAACGTGCTGGTCCCGGTTCCTCCAGAGGTGCGGATTCGGCCTAAATCACTCCTGCCTTTCAAGCTTGATCTTAAGGGAGCAAAGGAGGCGTACCAAAAATGGATTTCGAGCCGGTGGCTGGCCCCTAACGCCCTTAAGAATTTTGCTCGAGACGAGGGCAGGCTCCAGGGTATTTACATTCCGTACTGGACGTATGACTGCAACACGACTACTGCCTACTCGGGAATGCGCGGCGTTGCTTACTACCGAGCCGAAACGTATACGGACTCTGACGGAAACACCCAGACCAGAGAGGTTCGCGAGATTCAATGGTATCCCTGCTCCGGCGTCGTGTTCGACCAATTCGACGATCTACTCGTCCCGGCCTCCAATTCAGTTCCGGAGAAGCATGCGGCGCGACTAAAAAATTGGGATCTCCCCGACCTCGTCCCCTACACTGAGGCTTACCTAAGCGGCTTTCGCACAGAGCGATACCGGAAGGGCTTGGAGCAGGGATTCGACGATGCCAAGCTCCTGATGGAGCCGACGATCGATGAATCGATCCGCTTTGACATTGGTGGTGACGAGCAGCGAATCCTCACCAAGGCGTCTCAGTACGACAAGATCACCTTTAAGCACATTCTTCTCCCGATTTATCTCGGTGCCTACCGTTTCCATGACAAGGTCTACAGCTATCTTGTCAATGCACGAACCGGAGAAGTCCAAGGAGATGCGCCAATCTCCGTCTGGAAAGTGATGGGACTCGTTCTGCTTGGCCTTATCATCCTGTTCTTGATCTTCTACATGAAGTCGAAAGGCAGTCACTAGCCGGTAATCTGAGTTGGGAGCGAATGGGTGCTGGTGTGCCTTGCGGTCTTCAACACCGTTGCGGCCTCGTAAGGGGCTGGGTGGGTTCGATTCCTACACGCTCCCGCCAACCCTTCCGGCCATCTCAGATGGGGATACGGAGGCCATCGTAGCTTAGCGCAATATTTTGTGGAAGCTCGGCATTCGTGCGGTCGTGGTCGTAATCGCTACTGAGGTGCGTGAAGTAGGTCTGTTTCGCGCCCAGAGTCTTTGACACCTCAATAGCCTTCTCGTAGTTAAAGTGATTGGGGTGCGACTTGTAGCGCACAGCGTCCAAGATCAGAGTTTCTAGCCCGTACAGCTTCGCCATCTCGTGATCTGGAATATGGCTGACATCCGTGATGTAGGCGAAGTCTCTTATGCGCAATCCAAGAACGGGCGTTCGGCCATGTTGCACCCGCAAGAACTGGACGGGGAGCCCACAGATCTCTTCTTGAGCCTCAGGCTTATTCAGTTCAAACCGTGGAAGTTCTATTCCCGGAGGAGGCGAGTCGACGAAGGCATAAGGGAACACCCGCCTCAAGTCCGCCTGAGTCTCTTCGTCTGCCCAAATGGGCATCGGGCGCCGCGTCTTAATGCAGATAGAGCGCAGGTCATCCATTCCCATGATGTGATCCGCATGGCTGTGGGTTACAATCACCGCATCGATATCGAACAGCTGCTCACGAGCCATCTGCAACCGGAGCTCGGGCGTACAATCCACCAGAAGGTTCCCAGCCGAACCCAAAACGATGATGCTCGACCGTGTACGCCAGTTTTTAGGATTCGCTAAATAGGCCGACGGATAACGAACGCCCAGCATCGGCACGCCGTTACTCGTGCCGGAGCCGAGAACGACTACCTCTGGCATTTGTTAGAGCTCGCCAGCCTTCTGCAGCACTAGTGAGGCCACAATCGTGCTCGGCACATCGGCGTATTGGGAGAGTCGCTCCAAGCATCGCGCAAAGTTACGCTCTCCAAGATCATCCCATGTTGCCTGCCCTTGGCGTGCTTCCGCAAGCAAGGCGACCGCTTCTTCGAAAAATCGTGCGCGATTCTGAGGCAGAGATTTGTTGGGCACAGCTGCATATTTACGACTCAGCTGCTCGAAAACCGCGTCCCAGCTGACCTTGGATTGCAGCTCCGCGCGCATCTTGTTGAGCGATTGTTCGTTCAAACGCTGCTTTTCAGCATCACGACGCTTCTCAACTTCCCAGTCCGCCTGCTCGGTGCCGTCGATCACTCTCAGCGCAACCGGACCGTTGAGCAAGCTGCCCATCTTCGTCTCGATCAGACGCTTCGTCGCAGCTAGGCGAAGATGCCCGCCCAGTTCCATTTCACTGTGAGGCAGACCAAGCACGAGATAGCCATTCTCGTAAGCAATGGGGCGCGCCTGGTTGAGCGCGGTCCACACACCAACACCCGTCACCCCATTCTTAATGTGGGGGAGTGCCTCGGTCCAAATCTCCGCAAGCTCAGCCATTGAATCCGATTATAGAATTTACGCGCCTTGCTTTGCACGAAGACCCTAGAGCTCCTTGTACATCTGGCGAGATTCTTCCGAATCTGCGAGAGGTGTAAACCGCGACAGCCAGTTGCCCTGCATCAGCAGCATCCCTTTCATCCCCTCCCCGGCCGTATCGAAGACCTCGCGCGAAGACTCCAGTTCCTCCGTCGTTCCGTCCAAGAACTTCACCTTCACGTAATACCGTGCGCGTTCAGCGTCATAGTCGAAGTTATCGAACAACATCTCGCCGAGTTGATTGATCGCATACCGCGCCATCACCCTCCCTTCCTGCTCTGGCCGATAGCTACGGGTGGTCATCTTGGAGTGATGGCTAAGTCCCATCACGATCGCTCCTACGACACTGCCGCCGCCGCCAAAGATCATGAGGAGACCAATTCCGAGAAGTCCCATTTGCCCGGCGAGGAACGAAACCATCGAGATGAGCACGCCCAAGATCAGGCTGATCATCCCGTACAACATCATATTGCTGAGAAGCTTCTCCTGCTTCTCATAGGCCGATCTCATTCACAGTTTGACGAGAGAGAGCCTCCCGTCAGTTCACCGCTCGATGAAGGAAGAGTACAATCTTCTGTCAGTGAGAGCCATCGCGAAGGTGCGGCCGGAACCCGGCGTCGAAATTATCGATGTTCCCGAACCCACCATCAAACCGGGACACGTCAAAATCAAGCTGGAGGCCGCAAGCGTCTGCGGAACTGATCTCCACATTTATAACTGGGACGAGTGGAGCGCAAGCCGAATTAAGCCACCCCGGATTATCGGCCATGAGTTTTGCGGCACTGTCGTGGAAGTCGCCTCCGATGTGGCGGATCGAAAGATCGGCGATTTCGTCGCCAGCGAATCCCACATCGTTTGCGGCCACTGCAAACAATGCCTCAGCGGCCAAGGCCACGTGTGCGTGAATACGAGCATCCTCGGCGTCGATGTCGATGGAGGCTTCGCGGAGTTTGCCGTGATTCCCTGGCAGAACGCCAGGCCCACCGATCGTTCCGTCCCGAGGAAAATCGCCGCCTTTCAAGATGCTCTCGGAAACGCGGTACACACCGCACTCGATGGACCAATCGAGGGTCAATCCCTGCTCATTACGGGCCTCGGGCCAATCGGTCTTTTCGCCGCCTCGATCTGCATGGCGGTTGGCGCAAGCGTCGTCGTCGGCACCGAGATCAGCGAATATCGCATGGAGATTGCTCGCCAGATCGGAATGGAGCACATCATCGATCCGCGCGAAGCAGGTCTCGAACAAAAATTAGATTCACTCGCTCCGGGAGGCTTCGATGGGACCCTCGAAATGTCCGGTCATCCGACTTCCCTGCAACTCGCCATCCGCCACACGCGGCCCGGCGGACGCATCTCCCTACTCGGCGTGTATCACGAGAACGAGCAGACCGTCGACATGAACGCTCTCGTCTTCAAAGGTCTACGCGTGCAAGGCATTGTCGGACGGAAACTTTGGGATACGTGGGATCGTATGGGGCAACTGCTCGATAGCAAGCTCCTCAAACTTGATCCGATCATCACTCATGAGATGCATTTCACCGAATTTCAGAAGGCGATGGAGCTAATGAATGCGGGCGAGGCCGGAAAGGTCGTTTTCACGTTTGAGGATTAGCGCCGTCGGCTGACTTACCCGCGTTTTGGATCAGTCAGGGTTCGCAAGCCATCACCCACGAAGTTGAGTGAAAATATTGTAAGGCTAAGGATCAGGCAGGGCCAGAGCAGATGCATGGGATGTGCATTCATATCCTGCCTCGCCTGATCGATCATATTGCCCCAACTAGGGTTGGGAGGGAGTACGCCTATGCCAATAAAGCTAAGCGTGCTTTCAGCGAGAATGACTCCGGCAAGATCGACCATACTCACCGCGAGGAGCAGTCCACCCAGCTGCGGCAAGATGTGCTTGAGGACCAGATAAGTGGTGGAAGCGCCGCTCGCCTGAGCAGCAATGACAAACTCACGGTCACGGAGAGTTGCGACAAGACCGCGGAGTAGGCGTACTACACCCGGCCAGGCGGTGATCGAGAGGGCGACGATCACTGGCAGAACGCCACTCTCAAAGAGCGGAATCGTAACGCCCTGAAGGATGCCGATCAGGAGGATGGCGAGGAGAATGTCCGGAAAAGCGAACATCGCGTCGGTCAACCTCATCAGCGGATACCCGATCCATTTGGGCGCATAGATGCCAAGTACGGCGACGATGACGCCGACGGTGACACTGATCAGCTCAACGGTGATCCCGATCTTCAGCGAGCTGAGAGCACCGGCGGCAAGTCTGGCCATGACGTCTCGCCCATTTTGATCGGTGCCAAGCCAATGTTGGGCGCTCGGCGGCTGAAAAACAGGGCCGAGTTTGACAGGATCGATGACGATCGGGACGGCAATTGCGAAGATGAGGAGCAAGACGAGGTAGCCCGCCCCCAGTCCAAGGAGAACTTTCTGAGAGCGCTTCAAACCTGCGCCTCGCGAATTCTCGGATCGAGGAGCGGCAGGAGGATGTCGACGATGAGGTTGATCGCGATGAACAGTGCGCCAGTGATGAGGACGGTGGCTTGAATGAGCGGGATGTCTCGCTGCTGGATCGCGGTGATCGCTTTTTGGCCGAGCCCTGGCATATTGTAGGCCGTCTCAACTACGAACGAGCCGGTGAGCAAATATCCGAAATTGACGCCGATGGCTGCGATGACGGGCAAGATGGCGTTTCGTAGAGCGTGCTTTAAGATGAGCCGAGCCGGTGGGACTCCCTTCGCAATCGCGGTCTTGATGAACTCCTGTTGAAGAGTGTCGATCATGCTGGCGCGAGTTAATCTGGTCAACAAGGCCATTGGACGCGCGGCGAGGACGATCACCGGTAGGGCGATGCCGTAATACAGCGGCAGGTCATGGCGGGTGAACTCGATCCAGGTGCCTGGCAGCTGTCCCATCACGTTGGCGAAAAGATAGACGAGGAGCGGCAAGAGTACGAAGTTCGGAATCGTAACGCCGAGGGTGCTGACGGTAAGGACAGCAGTGTCGGGCGCACGGCTACGATAGATCGCCGCGATCGTGCCGAGAAGAAGTCCTATGATGGACGCCAGCAAAATAGCGGCGACGGCGACGGTCATGGTCAGCCGAATGGGTTCGGCGAGGATTTGCTTGACCGGCCGATTCATATTGAAGTAGCTCTGCCCGAGGTCGCCTTGGGCAGCCTTCATCACATAGCGGCCGTATTGAACCGGCCACGGCTGATCGAGTCCCAGCTCGACCTCTTTACGGTGTACGGCTTCCGGGCTTGCCTTTTCTCCCGCCAAGACTTGAGCCGCGTTGAATGGGGATAGGGAGCCGGCGAAGAACGTGACGAGGCTGATAAACAGCAGGCTCAAAACCCCGTAGACGAGTCGAAGAAGGATCGCCTTGAGGAGCCGCACGCGCCAAGTATATCAAGTTTCAACCCGTCGAATCGAGATCGGAAAAGTAAACTGGAGGACGTGAAGTCGTACCGCGTCCTACTCTATTACTGGTTTTGCGACATCGCAGATCCCAGTGCGTATGCGGCGGCACATCGGGCCAAGTGCGAAGAGCTCGACCTTCGCGGTCGAATCTTGATTGCCGAGGAAGGTATCAACGGCACATGCAGCGGGACAACGGATTCTTGCGACGCTTACATGCGGTGGCTGAGTTCTGATGAGCGCTTCGCTGGCATTGAATTCAAGGTAGAAGAGGCAGTCGAACACGCCTTCAAGAAGCTTTTCATTCGGGTTCGGCCTGAGATTATTACGCTCGGAGAAGTCGTGCGCGAGCCCGTCCATCGGAAGACGGGAATTCCTCTTGATCCAGTGCAGTGGCGCGAGATGATGAACCGCGACGACGTTGTGATCCTCGACGGGCGCAATGATTATGAATATAACGTTGGCCGCTTCGCTGGAGCTATTTGTCCTCCAGTTGAGAGCTTTCGTGAACTGCCGGATTGGTTGCGTCAGCATCGAAGAGACTTCGAGGGGAAGAAGATCCTTACCTATTGCACCGGGGGAATTCGCTGCGAAAAACTCACCGCTTGGATGCTGCAGGAAGGGTTCCGCGACGTCTACCAACTTCACGGCGGTATTGTGCGATACGGACAAGATCCAATGACTCAAGGCGAAGGATTTCAGGGAATCAATGTGGTCTTTGATGACCGAGTCGCAGTTTCTGCAGGGGAGAAATCACAGCCGCTCACAGTGTGTCGCGAATGTGGTGAGCCGACGACCAATTATGTGAACTGCGCGAATGTGCTCTGCAACGATCGAATCCTTCTTTGTGATGCCTGCGAGATCGTGACGCGGAGAACTTGCTCCGAAGGCTGTCGAGCGGCTCCGCGATTGAGAGAGAAAGACCAGAAATTACAGCGCGCCTAAGTGGCTGGATATATGGAATGAGCAGAGAGTGAGTAAACGCATCGTCATCTCCGTGCTTGCCTCGCTCGCTATGTCTTTCGGTGGCTGGTTAGTGTCGTGTGGAAGTGGTGGCGAATCTAATACCCGTCACCCGGTGATTGTTCAGCTTCCTGATAACTGCACGCTGCTGTCGCCTCAAGACAGCCTCGGCGCCATGACCAGCGGAACCCCGGTGATCAACATCAAGCCCGGATTGGTGCATTTCGTGGTAGATGATAACGGACGTCAAGTCGAGTTCGACGAGCAAATTTCCGCCGAGCAGCATCAGATCACGATCCAGGAATCCGATCTTCGTTAGCGCCGCTTCAGTAGAAGTCTTCTGCCACAATAGGTTCGGCTGATGAAAACGTCTGGCTCCATCACCGTTGTGTGCGGCAGCATGTTCGCCGGAAAGAGCGAAGAACTGATTCGACTCGCGCGGCGCGCTCTCTACGCCAAGAAGAAGGTACAGGTGTTCAAACCGAGCATCGATACTCGCTACGACGATTCGATGGTGGTAACCCACATGGGCGTGAAGCACGAAGCCGTGCCGGTCCGCAATGTTGCCGATCTCAAAGCCAAATTGAACAAAGAGGCTCAGGTCGTGCTCATCGAAGAGGCGCAGTTCTTCGACCCATCGCTCGTCTCATTAGTGGTCGAACTTGCGGACAAGGGCCGGGAGGTGATCTGCGCGGGCCTCGACCAAGATTTCCGACGCGAACCCTTCGGTCCGATGCCCGAACTGCTCGCGGTGGCGGACCAGGTGATCAAGTTGCGGGCGATCTGCATGAATTGCGGCGCCCCCGCTTCGCATACGTACCGGGTGATCGATGGTAAGCCAGCCCACTGGGATGATCCGGTGCTCTTAATCGGGGCGACCGAATCTTACGAAGCGCGATGCCGCGCGTGCTACAAGATCAGACGGGGTAAGCGCTAAGCCGATCATAATAGAACCTTGAGCGACCTACCGAAACTTTCCATCGAAGAGCCCGTTTCACAACTGAAGAGGGTGCCGATTGTGGAGTGCGGAGAGCCCCTAATCGATTTTCTCGGTCATCCTCGCATCTTCCAAGATCGCCCTCGGTTCAACTACAAGCGGGCTACGGTCGCGCGAGCTAGTGTCGTAGAATTTCTCCACAGAGCCGCCGACGCGCTGCCTGCCGGTTACATGCTCGGAGTCGTGGAGGGTTGGCTTCCGCCGTATATTCAGCGACGGATGTTTTTGGCGAGTATGAAGCGCTTTAGGGAGAAGTATCCCGACTGGACCGAGCCGCGATTGAAGCGTCTAGCCAGCCAATTCACGGCACCGATGGACGTGAAAGTGCCGCCTCCGCACACCACCGGCGGGGCCGTCGACCTCGTCTTGACAAACTTAGAGCGGGAGCCGCTGGACGTGACCTCCCCGTTCGAGGGACGTGACCACCGGATGTTTCCCTTTGCCGCGAAAGGTTTGTCGGATGAGGCTCGAAGGAACCGTGACGTGCTCGCTGCAGCGATGGCGACCGGAGGCATGACGAATTATCCGAGCGAGTATTGGCACTGGAGCTATGGAGATCAAGGATGGGCTTATCGTGGCCGCAAACCGAATGCTCTTTACTCGGCAGTCGAGCCGGCGGGTTGGGAACCTGGCCAAGGAGATGTGAGCGATGAGCCTCTCATCTTCCTTGAATAGTCGCTTGAAGCTGCCTTAGATTCGTATACTGATCGTTATGAATCCCAAGGCGGCGCTTTTGAGTCTCCTCAAAATTGCCGCCTTGGTCGTTATCTCAAGTCTGGCGTCGTCTGCCATCGCTCAGAAGCGAACGCTCACCGTGTGGGGCATCGCATATGGCCCCGATACGAAGGGCCAAGAAGCCCTAGATCGCGAGTTTCAACGCCGACATCCAGAGCTACGCCTACGTGTTCTCACGATGGGTGCGGGGAACATGTCCCAGCAGAAACTGCTGACGAGCATTGTCGCAGGTGATCCGCCGGATGTGGTCTTTCAAGATCGGTTTACGATCGCTGACTGGGCGAGCCGAAAGGCGTTTCGCCCGCTTGACGATTTAATTGCCCGGGACGCCGCCGATCCGCTGACACCCAAGCAAGCTGATTTTTATCCTGCCGTGTGGAACGAAGCCTCCTACGAAGGAAAGCTGTACGGAGTCCCTAAAACTGCCGACGACCGTGCGCTGTACTGGAATAAAGAGATCTTTCGTGAAAACGCCGACAAGTTACGCGCTGCCGGACTCGATCCGAGTCGACCGCCGCGGACTTGGAGCGAGGCATTGGCGTACAACAAGGTGCTTACAACCTTTGCGCCAGACGGCACACTCAAGCGAGCGGGCTTTATGCCGAATTACGGCAACGTGTGGCTGTACATGTATGCGTTTCAAAACAACGCAGAGTTCATGTCGGCCGACGGACGCACCTGCACGTTGGACACTCCAGCTTCGGAGCAGGCGCTGAAGTTCATTGTCGACGGATATGATCAGCTCGGAGGATACGCGAATGCAAAGGCGTTTGAATCCGGGTTTCTTAACCGCGAAAACAGTCCCTTCTACGTAGGCAGTATCGCGATGATGGTGGATGGCGATTGGTCGCTCAACAATCTGAGCCAATACGCCCCTCATCTTGACTTCGGCATCGCTCCTGCTCCGGTCCCGGACGATCGGTACTACCGAAGGGGCCGCTTCAAAGACGAAACGACCACGTTCACCACCTGGTCGGGTGGCCACTGCTTAGTCATCCCAAAGGGTGCCAAACACGTCGATGACGCATGGGAATATATCAAGTTCAGCACGAGCTTGGAAGGAATTCAGATCGAACTCCAGGCTCAGGCGGCGTGGGAGCGGCAGCGGGGCCGCGCATTCATCCCCAAGCAGTACGGCAATCGCCGCCTCAACGAGATCATTTTCAAACGATACAAGCCTGCCGATCCAAAGTTCGCCGCAGGCTTGAAGGCCTTCATCGACCTCATGCCAGCCGCTCGAGTACGTCCCGCCACATCGGTTGGACAACTTCTCTGGGACGAGCATGTCCGCGCCCTCGACACCGCCGCGTATCATAAAAAGTCTGTATCGCAAGCCCTGCGAGATGGGCAAAAAATTGTCCAGCGGGAGCTAGATAATACGTTTTCCCTTTCGCAATATCCGATTGTTCCCACCAGTTGGGTCACCTATGGATTTGGAGTAGTAGCTCTTGCTGCTATTTGCCTGCTTTGGCTCTGGTGGCGGCGCTTGAAACTGGCGCGTTTAGCTCGCTTTGAGGCTCGGTGGGGCTTCCTCTTTGTTTCGCCTTGGGTAGTCGGCTTCATCTTGCTGACGCTCGGCCCGATGCTTGTCTCTCTATTTTGGAGCTTCACCTCCTATTCGGTGTTGTCTCCACCGCACTGGGTGGGCGCTCGAAACTACGCCGAGATGGTCTCAATTGACTCTGCGAACATCTACAAAGCGTTCTTTAACACCGCATACATCGCGCTTTTTGGCGTTCCCCTTTCCATTGCATCGGGAATCGCGATCGCTCTTTTACTGAATTCAGCCGTTCGCGGTATGCGATTCTATCGCACCTTTTTCTACATGCCTTCGATCGTCTCCGGCGTTGCCAGCGCCATCTTGTGGGGCTGGGTCCTGATGCCGGACCCGAGCAAAGGCTTGCTAAACAACGTGTGGCAAAGCACTATTTCAAATTGGCTCCAGCTGCCACCGCCTGGCTGGTTTGCCGCCGAGCCATGGTCGAAGCACACACTGATCATCATGGGAGTTTGGGGCGCAGGTTCAGGCATGATCCTGTGGTTGGCGGGCCTCAAGGGAGTGCCCTCTACCTTGTATGAGGCTTCGGCGTTGGACGGAGCCTCGCAGTGGCAGCAGTTTTGGAAGGTGACTTTGCCTCAGCTCAGCCCCATCATCTTTTTCTCGATGATTACTGGCTTCATTGGATCTCTGCAGGAATTTGATCGGGTATTTGTTCTTAAAGGGTCGGATGGCCCCGTAGGTCCGGCAGATTCGCTGCTGACACCCGTCGTGCACCTGTTCAACAATGGCTTTGGGCAGTTTCGCCTCGGCTATGCAAGCGCTATTGCATGGGTGGTATTCGTCCTCATATTGGCGATCAGTCTCGTCCAATTTGTCTTCGCTCCGAAGTGGGTTCATTACGAGGCAGATCGTTGATCCTCTATCTGATTGGAACCCTACTCAGTTGGAGCGGCTACGTCTTTGCGGCCTTCGCTCTGTTTTATCTTATCAAGCTGGCGACAGGTTCTCCTCGCGCGGTTTCGCTCGGCATCTGTACGTTTGGCTCGGCGGTCTGCTTGATTCTGGGAAGCTGGCTCGCTCCGGGGAAGACTCTGCAGATTCCGCTCGTCTGGGTGATCCTGCCGTTTGCCGGCTGGGTGGCTATTTTCGCGGCCATATGGGTCATTGTCCGCTTCTACCAAGCCATCACTGAAGTCGACAAGAGCGAACGTCGACGAAGATTCAAGACCGCATTCGGCTGGGGAGCGATGGCGCTCGTCGCTTGTGTTTTCGTTGCGTACGATTCCTCCAGGGAGATACGAGTTTTCAGCGGCGGAATTCCGATCACGCTCTCGGGCATATTCGGCCTGCTCGCGCTGGCTGCTGCGGCAATGATGGCGATGACGCTCACCGAGCGCAGCCTGCGCCAGCGGGGTTGGGCGAAGACGGTGATCACTCACATCACCTTGATCCTTGGTTCCATTCTTTTCGGACTTCCCTTTGCTTGGCTCGCGATCACCAGTTTCAAGGAAGATCAGGATATGGCCTCGCCGAACGGCATTGTTTGGATTCCGCGTGTCCAAGAAACGGTTCCGTACTTCAGCCCAACGAATCCGCTTTACGAGACGCTCGGGGACGCCTCTTCAGCTCCCAATTTGGAGGGCACCATCACCAAGCGAGGAGTCGGCGGCAAGTTGCAGCTCGATATCGTCAAACCGCTTAGCATGCTCGGCACCACGGTTGAGACCACGTTCGACCGCTTGAAGGAAATACCGCGCCAGGCGCGAGTGGTCACCGCAACTCTGGATGGACAAGCGATCACGGGTCGAGTCATCGAAGACCGGGACGATGGCAGCTCGATGGTCGAAATGTTGTCTCCAGCTTCGCTGGCGGGACGACAACATCTCTTCAGCGCTTCAGAAGTTACCGCGAAAAGGCACATCGGATTGAAGCTTCAAAACTACCCGGATGCCTTGGACTTCCTACCTCCGGAAGCTGCCCATGGGCTTGTCTACCTGAAGAACACTCTGGTCGTCGTGATCTTGGGCGTGATCGGCACCTTACTTAGTTCGGCAATCGTAGCCTATGGATTTTCGCGTCTTCGATTCCCGGGACGGGAGGCTCTATTTATCGTGATGCTCTCGACGATGATGTTGCCAGCCGCCGTCACCAAGCTGCCACAGTTCATGATCTTCCGCGGGCTTGGCTGGATCGATACGTTGCAGCCACTCTGGGTGCCTGCCTTCTTCGGATCCGCGCTGAACATTTTCCTGCTGCGGCAATTCTTCCGACAAATTCCGATGGAGCTTGAAGATGCGGCGAAGATTGATGGCTGTTCCTATATCCGCTCCTTCTGGTCGGTGATGATGCCACAGATCAAGCCCGCTCTGGCCGTAATTACGATCTGGACCGTCATGGGCGTGTGGAACGATTTCATGAACCCGCTGATTTACATCAATTCGCCGGAACACATGACCATTTCTTACGCGGTGCAACTGTATTCCAGCGATCGAGGAGGCGAACAAGGACTCGTAGCAGCCTTCACTACTCTGTCAATGTTGCCGGTGCTCGCGCTCTTCTTCTTTACCCAGCGCTACTTCATCGAAGGCGTGACGCTCAGTGGTTTTGGCGGGCGCTAACGCGTGCGCGGCGTTGCAATCAGCAGAACGCCCACCAAGAACGGACCTAACAGCATTGCCGCGGTTGGATCTAGTCCCGCTGCGACGATTCTGCCTGTCTTGGGATCGGGATGCTCGGCAAGCATTCCTACAAAGAACATAAAAAGAAAGACCAAGATGCTCGACGCGACTAGGAGCCAACCAAGCTGACGCTGAACTTGCCAGCTCACTTCAAACCTTTACTGACCACCAACCGGTCAATGCCTTCGAAAAGAACCTGAACTAGAATAGCTAGAACGGCGGCAGGAATAGCTCCTTGGAGAATGGTTGCGGTATCGACCAAGTTCAACCCGCTGATAATCGGTTCCCCAAGGCCGCCGGCACCGATGAGCGCGGCCAGCGTTGCGGTTCCCACGTTAATAACCGCGCTCGTCTTGATGCCTGCGAGAATCGTTCGAACAGCCATGGGCACAAAAACAATTCTCAGCTGCGCTGAGGGTTCTAGTCCAAGTGCGGCGGCTGATTCGCGCACGCCCCGCGGTATTTCCTGCAATCCAGTTGCCGTGTTTCGAACAATCGGGAGAAGACTGTAGAGAAAGAGCGCCAGAATCGCCGTCCACACGCCGATCCCTATAAGAGGCACAAGGAATGCGAGGAGTGCGAGGCCAGGGATCGTCTGGATGATTCCTACGATTCCGAGTATCGCGGACGAGAGTGGGCCCGGTTTGCTTGCGATGACGCCAAGGGGAAAGCCCACAAGTACGGCAAGCCCAAGTGAGATCGCCACAAGCTTCAGGTGATCGAGAATCAAGCCGCCAATCTTGGCCGACAAGCTCTCTGAAGAACTGTCACTCGCTGAGGGCGATCCTTTGGCAGGCGCTACGTCTGGATGGTCCACAAAGAACTTTGCAGCGGCAGCCGTATAGTCCTTTGACTTTTCGGCCGCCGAATTCAGTCCCGTCATCGTTTTCTCGTCGATCTTGCCCTCGAGTTGACGCATTGCATCCAGAGCTTTGGGAGGGGTGTCCAATCGAAAGAGAATGATTGCCTTATACGCGGGAAAGAAGCCTCGGTCGTCTTTCAACACGCGCAGATTGAAATCAGCAATGCCCGCATCCGTTGAGTAGGCATCGCTCACGTCGATGTCGCCCCGTTTAAGGGATTGGTAAACAAGCCCATGATCGATGCCCCGTACGCTGACGAATTTAAGTCCATAGGCTTGGACCAGAGGCTTCCAACCATCTTTGCGCTCCAAAAACTCGGGATCAGGGCCAGCCCTTAGGTCTGTATGCGTGGCTAGATCGCTTATCGACACTATCCCCAAGTTGGCTGCACGAGGATCGCTCATCACGAGCGAATACGTGTTGTTAAATCCGAGAGGATCACTGATTCCTATGCCGAGTGGCTTGACGGCCTCTCGCATTGCGGCCATGGTCGGTGGTCCATCTCGCTTGAGTATTTCCTGCCACAGCGTTCCTGTGTACTCCGGGTACATGTCGATATCGCCTCGGCGAAGGGCTTCCCAAGTGATACCGGTAGCGCCCATTCCCTGCTTATGCTCCACCTTGAGGCCAGCGTTTGAGATCACTCGCTTCAGCATTTCTCCCAAAACATAAGACTCCGTGAACTTCTTACTTCCAATCGTCACCGTCTGAGCGCATGCGGCACCGATCACGGCCAGAGAGACGATGAGCAACGTGATCCGCTTCATAGATTGACCAAGCTCCTCTGCGCCTGCAAAAACTGCGTAACAAATGGGCTTGACGGAGAGCCTTGGAAATCTGACAATGTGCCTTGCTGAACAATCTCCCCATCTTTCATCAGCACGATCGCGTCGGCCAGATAGGCGGCTTCTCCCATGTCATGAGTGACGAGCACGACCGTTTTCTGAAGTCTTTCGAAGATTCTCCGCAACTCGGTCTGCAACTCGTTACGGACCATCGGATCGAGCGCTCCCAGAGGTTCATCGAGTAGCAGAATCGGCGGATCGAGCGCGAGTGCCCGCATAAGAGAAACGCGTTGCCGCTGTCCCCCACTCAATTCGTTCGGAAACTTGGTCAGCATGGCTTCGGGAAATTGAGTGAGGTGAGCCAGCTCGGTCACTCTTCGGACGCAGTCCTTTATCTCCTGACCGAGGTGACGCATCATAAGCCATACATTCTGCTCCGCGGTAAGGTGGGGGAAGAGTCCGCCTTCTTGAATGACGTAGCCCATGGCGCGCCGACGCTTGATGAGGTTTTGCGGTTTGAGGGCATGGCCATCGATGAGCACTTCCCCGCTGCTCGGTTCGATGAGCCCGACGATCAGCCTTAGAATCGTTGACTTTCCGCAACCACTCGGACCGATTAAAGCGGTCGTTCCACGGTCGTGGAAACGCAGACTGAGGGGCTTAAGCGCATGGTGCTCACCATAGGATTTGCTGACGTTCTTAAGCTCAATCATGGGACATGGCTGGGCGATCGCGCATCTCGGGCTAGCCTCATGCCCAGGAATCCCTGCCTATAGGTGGGGACGTACCAGTTACGGAAAGAGCACCGAAGAATTGGAGCGGCCGTAGCCCAAGAACCGCCACGACACACGTGATGTTCACCTTTCATGTGATCTTTCGAATAGCCGTCATAAGGGAACGCCTCGAATCCCTCATACGGAAGAAACGGACTCGACGTCCATTCCCAAACCTGACCAGCCATATCTTCCAAACCGAAGGGGGTCGCTCCTTTCGTTCGATCCCCGATTGGTCGGGGTGACCAGTGGCTCATCCCAAAGTTCGCTTCGTCACTCGTCGCCAGCGCCTGGCCCCATGGAAACTTGAGCGATAATGGCCCACGCGCTGCATATTCCCATTCTTCTTCCGTTGGCAGCCTAGCACCGCGCCAGTTCGCATACGCTTCCGCTTCGTAGTAGCTCAAGCAGCTAACAGGTTCATCTGGATGGATCGCGCGGAGACCCAACGGTGACAGGAACAAGTAGCGGTCGTCCTGCCGCACCCAATATTCGGGCAAAACCGCTCTCTCTTCCTCTCGCCAAATCTTCCCCTCGTTGGACCACCACCGATCATCCAAATAGCCGTTCGCGTCGATAAACTGGGTGTATTGGAAGCTCGTCACCGGGTGCTTCGCGAGTTGAAAGGCGCGGACGTCCACCAGGTGTTGGGTCTTTTCATTGTCGTAGCCACACCAGTTGTCATCTCCCATCGTGAATGAACCCCTTGGAATATCCACCCATTCCGTTTGGTGATCGCTCTCCCATTTACCTTGAGGAGTTTGAGATATGTCCGCTTCGCCCCTCAAGTGTAGCGCTTTCTGAATCAACTGCATCATTTCGGCAATTGTCTCTTGATGCTGACATTCGTGCTGCAAGGCGAAATCCCAAGCGTAACCGTCACGCAAGAAGGGATTGCTCTCCAAAAACTCCGCCCGTGCCAACAACTCGAGAGTCCGCTGCCGAGTCCGTTCCAAGTACTCTTTGATCTCCTTTCGTGTGGGAAGATTCACTCGGTTATCTTTTGGGTTCTCGGGCAGATCGGCAAACAGGAAGGTCAAGCTCTCATCCAAAACGGGCTGTTGAAATGCACGATCCACGATCCAATATTCTTCGGTTCGCCCAATATGACCGAAATGCCAGCCAATGGGCGAGTAGAAGTTGTGAACGCGTCGGTTTAAGAATTCTTCGGGGACCTGAGAGAAGAGCCATAGGGTTCGCTCCCTCGCTGCCGTTAGAGAGGCGAAAAGCTGTTCTGCGCGAGTCATGCTAAACCACACATATGCAAGGCAAACCAACCTTTCGAATCGGTCCAACGCTGGCGCAATCGAAGACCTGAAGCCGCAATCATCTGGTCGAAATCCTTCAACGACCACTTATGCGAATTCTCGGTATGGATACTTTCGCCCGCGCCGAAATGGAAGCTGCGGTTCAAGCTTTCGACGCAGACTTCTTGGCAGACGGTGCTCACCAGCCGCATTTCGATTCGTGACCATTCCTCGACCCATGGGGCCGAATGTTCGAAGCTGTCCAAATCGAACCGGCCACCCAAGTCATGGTTGATGCGCGCGAGAATGTTCTTGTTGAAGCGTGCAGTCAGGCCCTCCGCATCATCGTAAGCCGGTTGAATGATCGCAGGATCCTTTCTCAGATCTGTTCCGATCAGAAAGGAATCCGCTACAGTCATATGCGCACCTACGGCATGCATGAATTCGATTGCAGAGTGTCGCTCAAAATTTCCGATAGTGCTTCCCAGAAAGAGAAACAGACGAGGACCATCGTGAGGAGGCAAAACCGCAATTGATTCGAAATAATCACCGGCTAAGGCGGTGATGGCGAGATCCGGAAGTTCAGCCACTAACTCTCGCACGGAAGCCAGCAAGAATTCAGATGAAATATCGATCGTCACGTACTCACGACTGCCTCCCGCCAAGGCAGCTCGCAACAGCAGCCGAGTCTTTTCTGAGCTCCCGCTCCCAAATTCAATGATTTGAAGGTTCTGGCCCGCACAGGTAATAATCTCTTCGGCTGAGCCAAGCAGAATCTCGGTTTCGCAGCGAGTCAAATAGTATTCGGGAAGTCGTGTGATGGCCTGAAACAGTCTTGAACCTTCAGCATCATAGAAGAACGTGCTGGAAAGCGCCTTCTGAGGCAGGGATAATCCTTTCTCCACCGCTACATCTAAGCGCTCCTCAGGACAAGAAAGTGGCACCTGCATAAACTGAAACCCCTCTCCTACCATTTAAACTTCTCTCGCGCACTCTTTCCTACGACGTGGCGGCATGAACAATGGACGATACGGACGCTTCACACGTATCGCTGTTCCCCCAATTGCATCTTATGAACCCTTATTCGCCTCGATAGTTCCGACGGGTGTGAGCATTTCGACGCTCCGATCTTCGATCGCAAGCTGCTCACATTCCGACGCCGGTATAGTGCCGGAGCCCCTTTCGCCAAAGCACCTGCGAAAGTCCGTAAGCTACGCACACCCAGATCGCTTGGGCAAGAATCGTGGTCCATATTGCGTTGCCGCTCACCCGTCCAATAAGAATCTCGGTCGGGGCTCCCGTGGTGTAGTAAAACGGGAAAATTTTCCCCAGAGCCTGGGCCCAGTGGGGCAAGACGGAGATCGGGAATAACTGCCCCGAAAGGAACAGCATCGGGACGTAATACAGCTCGAAGATCGACATCGCTTCTTGCGTAAACAGCGCAATCATCGACATCATCATTACCGTCGTGAAGCTGACCAAGTGGCCAAGGATCAGAGACAGAATGAACGGTCCTCCGATGTAAACATGAGCGTCTCCCAGGTAGCCGCGATAGGCCCAGATCAGGATGAAGAAGAAGGGAAGAAAAAGGCACGTTCGGATAATTCGCCAACTCAGGTTGCGGAAGAACATGAACTGGTAAAGAGACACTGGCCGCACCAGCATGGTTGAGAACTGCCCCTCTTTGATCTCCATTGCCACTTCCCACATGATGTGGCTGGTGATGAAGCTGCCAAGCAGCAGGAGGCACAGGTAGTAGAGGATGAAATCGCTCGTGGTAAAACCGGCGATAGTGTCACCCGTAGCCCCCGCCTTTGCCCACACGAGCGGCATCGTAACGGCTGTGACTAGGTCGGTGATGATCCAGATCAAGCCTGACGCTCGATAGGCGAGCCCGTCCTGAAACCAAATCGAGAAGATCGCTTTCCACTTTCGGAGCGTGATCGACATTTTGCGCAGATTACCGGAAGGTGCCATAAAGGAAAAAATTCTCGCAACGATGTCAGCCTTATCTCGCTAGCGAAGGCGGAAACCATCCCCTGTGAAGCAGATTTTCCTCCTCATCAGCCTTGCCATCGCTTCATGCGGCGTGGCGAAAGAACAAGGTTCCGTGGTTGGTTCTTACCAGTTAGATCTCCCAATCGTCGTAAGGGACGTCGCCACGAGGTTGGACATGCCGACTCCCTATGGGCGAATCCTCTTGCGGAATGACGGAACGTTCTCGTATGCACTGAACACTGGGGGAGCTATCGAAAGCGCATCTGGAATCTTCCGAATTCAAGACAGGCACATTTCCCTCACGTCAGGAGGAGCTCTCGTGGGTGGGGAGGCCAAGGTGCTGTTGGGGGAAATCAATGGAGATGAGCTTCAGATCGGCGATTTTCGATATGTGAAGATCAGAAACGCACCCTCCATACGCTCACCTTAGAATTCCTCAGTGGCCAATCTAGGTGGACACATCCGATTTAGTGCCCAAACAGATTGGTCTGAAAAGCAAATGGGGGAGTGGCCGCCTCGCGCAGCCCCAAGCCGCGGACGCTCCTCCTTCTGCTTGCTCCTTCGTCCGCAAGAATTCCCGAACGGCGTCACCCTTCAACCGCTCAGCCGTTTAACGCCTTGAAGGACTCACAAGATGAATAGGATATTCGCAATTACACTGTCAATCGGGCTGTTCGCCACCTTTTCCGCTGCGGCGCAGAAGCCAAAGCCAAAAAAGAAGGTGATCAAAACGAATCACTCCACTCCGAAGATAGACCCGAGCCTCGCGCCTATGGTGGGCTTGTGGACCATGCGGAACGGAGAAAAACCTCGATTGGATATTAAGATGAAGTTCACACCCGACGGACATTTTGCCTTCTTGGGTCCAAACTGGAAGTCATCAGGCACCTACCGAGTGGGCGACGGATCATTGAGCCTCGAGTGGGCAAATGTGGACGGCCAGGTGGTCAAGCCCGGACAGATGAAGAAGAACTTTGATCTCCACCTCGACACATGGAGCTTCATCATCGACAAATACACCTACTGGAAAATGGGCTCACCTGTCGTGGCCCCCGCCGTGCCCCTCCCCTCTGACGGCGTCAACGGAAAATAGCCCTAAAATAAAACGAGCCAGCGGATGGCTGGCTCGTCAAGATTTTCCGGGTGATGAGTGGCTTATTTTTCGCGAAGGGGTAGTCCCATCGCTTTGAGAAATACTCGAGCTTCTTCATCCGTCTTTGCGGTGGTGCAGATCACGATATCCATACCGCGGATGCGATCGAACGTATCGTAAGGAATTTCCGGAAAGACGAGTTGCTCCTTCAAACCGAGCGCATAATTGCCACGTCCATCGAAGGACTTCGGCGAGAGGCCCTGAAAGTCTCGGATTCGAGGGAGAACTACCGAAGCGAGCTTATCGAAGAAGTGATACATACGGTCGCCGCGCAAAGTCACCTTCGCGCCGATCTTCATGCCCTCTCTCAACTTAAAGTTCGAGATCGCCTTCTTCGCGGTCGTCACCACCGGCTTTTGGCCGGAGATGAGCTGCATATCTCGGACCGAGTTTTCCAGGTGCTTCGGATCCTTGTCGCCTGCGCCGGTGCCCATGTTGATCACGATTTTGTCGAGCTTGGGAACCTGCATCGATGAGCCGTAATTAAACTGCTCTTTCAGCTTGGGAATGACTTCGTCCGCATACTTCTTTCGAAGCCGCGGTTTTGGCATGGTTGCGACCTTTCCAGGCGCTGCCGTATTTTCTGCTTTTTCTTTTCGTGCCATTGATTTATTTGCCTGATTGCTGACCAGGCCCTGAATTGGATTTTAGCGGCGCTATTCGCTCTTCTCGTATGCGGCGTCGATCAGATTTTCGCCGCTTTTCTTAGCGTAACGAACGACCTTTCCGCCTTCCTTCTTTCGGCCGACTCGAGTCGGCGTGCCGTCCTTCGGATCGAGCACCATGAGATTGCTCACGTGAATCGGGACCGGAATGCGCAATCGCGTGCTTCGCTCACCCTGAGTTCGAGCCTTACGATGCTTAACTGCGGCGTTGAGGGGAAGTGGCTGATCCTGATTGTCTGGATTGTTCTTCAGAACAATCGCCTTTTGCTCCTTAGGGGCAACCGCGTAGACATATCCGACCTCACCCTTATCCTTTCCAGAGATAATGATGACCTGATCGCCCTTGCGGACTTTCAGCTTGATATGCTTTGCTTGCTGCTTCAGTTCTGCTTTCGTAGGCATTAAAGCACCTCCGGTGCCAGGGAAACGATCTTCATAAAGTTCCGGTCTCGAAGTTCACGAGCCACCGGGCCGAAGATGCGAGTACCGCGCGGTTCGTTGTTTGCAGGATTAATCACAACGCAAGCGTTGTCATCAAACTTCAAGGTTGAACCATCGACTCGGCGAACAGGCTTCTTAGTCCGTACCACGACCGCCTTCACGACGTCACCCTTCTTGACTGGCATGTTCGGCGTGGCTACCTTGACTGAGCCCACGAGAATGTCGCCCACGCGCCCGTATCGAGGCTGTGAACCCTTTAGCACGCGGATGCACATGATGACTCGCGCGCCTGAATTGTCGGCCACTTTAAGCCGCGTAAATTGTTGAACCATTGCTTTTTTCCTGGTGCAGAGGCCATCCAGCGAGTTGCCGGGTAGGCATGCGATGCGGATGTAAAGGCCGAGCGATCGGCATTCACATCCAAATTCAAATTCTTATTTGACCTTCTCCAAGATCTGCGTCACTCGCCATCGCTTGTCTTTGGAAATTGGCCGCGTTTCCATGATCTCGACTCGGTCGCCCGCGTCACAGCCGATCAGGTCGTGAGCCTTAAACTTCTTTGATCGAATCACAACCTTGCCGTAGAGCGGGTGCTGGGTCCGTCGCTGAATCTCGACCACGACTGTCTTCTCCATCTTGTTGGAAACCACGATTCCCTCACGCAGTTTGCGAGCCGAATCACGGACCGGCGTCGAAGTCTCGGCGGACGCCTTCACCGGTGCCGAGGCCTTCTTGGCTGCTCGCGGTTTCTTGGCCGGGGTGCTTGTCTCTTCCGACATCAGGCGTTGCCTCCCTTCTTCTCCGTAATCATGCCCGAAAGGCGCGCAATATTGTGACGCCGCACTTTCAGGCTCGCCGTATCCGTGATCTGTCGAAAAACAAGATCACGTCGAGCTTTGTAAAGCGCTGCTCGCTCCTGCTTGACCATCTCTTCCAATTCTGGAACCGTCTTGTCTTTCAAATCTGCTGACTTATAATCTTTCATAGTGTGGGTTCCTCCGGGCATTGTGGAGGCATTCACCCTCGTTCCGAGCGCATCGACTCCCGGACAGCCAAAAGAGGATACCTCAACCTTAACTTCAATTTCTATCGGAGCCGTCCCGTTTTCTCCATGAGGAGATCGGTCCAGCACAAGCGGAGAAAAGGCGCTCCAACATGGAAGTCGGAGCGCCAGTTCCGGCTGGCTTACGCCTCTTCGGTCGACGCCTGTGGTGTCGGAAATGCTTCGTAATCGCGCTTTGTGGCGAACTTGCACTTGATCGGCATCTTGAACATGGCGAGTCGCATCGCTTCCTTTGCTACTTCCTCGGCAACTCCGTTCATTTCGAACATAACTCGTCCCGGCTTCACAACTGCGACCCAGCCTTCGACCGGTGCCTTACCCTTACCCATACGGGTTTCGAGGGGCTTCTTGGTGTAGCTCTTGTCGGGGAAGATTCGGATCCAAACCTTTCCACCGCGCTTGATGTGGCGGGTCATGGCAATACGGGCCGACTCGATTTGCCGCGACGTAATCCAACCCGGATCCATCGCTACGAGGGCGTAATCGCCGAAGCTGATCTTATTACCCTGCGTCGCCTGACCCTTCATGCGGCCGCGCATCATTTTTCTACGGCCTTCTTTGACTCTCTTGGGCATTAACATTAGGATTGAGCTCCTTCCGGATTCGGATTAGGTGTTTCAATTTCGATGACCGGCTCGGCCTTGGTTGCGCCGAAGGCTTCTTGAGCTTCGCCGCCCTTTCTGGTCTCACGGCGCTCTTCGCGCTCGCGCTCTGCTCTCGTCTGAGGCTCATGAACGCGTCGCTCCGGCAGCACTTCGCCCTTATAGATCCAAACTTTGCAACCGACCGAACCATAAATGGTATGGGCTGTCGCTACGCCGTAATCGATGTCTGCGCGTAGCGTATGAAGCGGAATCTTGCCGACTTTGTCCTTCTCGCTTCGGGCGATTTCAGATCCGCCCAAACGGCCGCTGACCATGACCTTCATGCCGCGTCCATTCAGACGCATGGCTCGGGTCATTGCCTGCCGCATCGCTCGACGGTGACTGATTCGCTTTTCGAGTTGCAGGCAAATGTTCTCCGCCACCAACTGTGCATCCAGCTCCGGCTGACGCACTTCCGTGACGTTCACTTGGACAACACTGGTCGGATCTTCCTTTCGGACCATCCGGTTCAAGTTGTCAGTCAGTTCGTCGATGCCCTTGCCGCCGCGACCGATGATCGCGCCGGGTCGAGCGGTGAAAATGTTGACCTTCAAACGGTTCGCCGCGCGCTCGATCTCGACTCGCGAGACGTTTCCAAGACCGCTGCGTCGCTTGATGTGCTCACGGATGCGGTGATCCATGAGAAGCGCCGGGCCGTAGCCCTTCTTGTTGTAATACCAGTGGCTATCGAAACCTCGAATGACTCCGACTCGGAAGCCAACTGGATGAATTTTCTGACCCAAAGTTACTCTGCTCCCTTTTCTTCCGAGGCATCGGCCTCCGTCGTGGCAGACCCGTCTGCCGGTGTAGCGCTGCCTGCTTCCTCAGGCGCTTCCGTCGCATTGACCGGAGTGGCTTCTTCCGGAGTCGCAGCGGCTACTGCTTCGGCATCGGTGTCTGTGGTTTCATCGACCGGCTGAGCGGCTGCCGCCACATTCTCTTCCTTCTTCGGAGCCGACGCCTTTGCCCCGCCTCGCTTTTTACCGCCACCGAAGCTCGGCCTAGGCTTTGCCTTAGTGCCGTGAGGCTTCACTGCCTGCTCCGCTTCGCCATCTTCGACGACCACCGTAATGTGGCTCGTCTTTTTCAGGATGCGATTTCCTCGGCCCTGTGCCCGAGCTCGCATGCGCTTCAGCTTCGGACCTTCGTCGACCGTAATCGCCGCGATCTTCAGCGTTTCTACCGCTAAATCGTTGTTCTGCTGCGCGTTCGCCATTGCGCTGATGAGCGTCTTGCGAAGCGCCCGAGCGCTCTTGCTGGTGTGGTAGCGCAGCAGCGCCGCCACGTGCTCGCAGTTCTTGCCCCGCACTTCATCCGCGATGATGCGCACCTTTCGAGGCTGCACTCGCACATATTTGGTGATTGCTTTAACTTCCATGAGATTGCTTGTATTCGAATATCGTCTGCGCGATTATCGGATTCGCGTCCCCCTGTCCGCAAGCTGACCGCCATGACCCTTATAAGTGCGCGTCGGAGCGAATTCTCCGAGCTTGTGGCCAATCATGTTCTCCGTCACAAATACGGGGATATGCTTTCGCCCGTCGTGAACTGCAAACGTGTGCCCGATCATGTCTGGCACGATGGTGGAGCGCCGGCTCCACGTCTTTACTAATTTCTTCTCGTTCTTCTCATTCATCGCGTTGACCTTCTTCATCAGGTGGTCATCCACGAAGAATCCTTTCTTCAAACTTCTTGCCATTTTTCTCCCGTGTTTACCGTCACTCTCTTTAGAAGAGGGTGGGCAGTGCACTGCGGCGACACGACAGGCAAACGCCAGTCGCGCCGAACCAGAAGATGATACCCAAGCCCATCGCGGCAGCGCAAGGTCCTCGAACCTCTCGACCATGCCCTTAAACAAGCACACGCGCTTGTATTAAGATAAAGGCGTGAACGCGCTAAAGATGCGTCAAGTATTCGGACCGGAGGACAGCGCGGAGCTCCTACGTGAGCTCTCAAACATCACCAACTTACAGCCCGGGCAGGTTGTCTCCCGCCTCACTTTACTGCTGAAACGTTTCCCGCTTTCGCACAATCTCAGATACGCGCTTTTCCTCGCGTTGCTCGAATCCGGCGAAAGCGCCGAAGCTTGGAAGCTGATGGCTGCAACCGTCGCGCTGTACCCGGACAGCAATGTGCTGTTACGCGCCCTCCTCAAGCACTCAGAAGATGGCTTAGATCCCGAGTCAACAACGCTTCTTCAAGACAGAGCCGCAAAAACGGAAGCTCACCTCGGGCTGCACTAGAGCATTTGCCCGCGCCAAAAGACGGACGCCAAACGAAAAGAGGGTTGGACATTCGTCCAACCCACAAAGGCCGAGACGGCCTTAACACCCATCGGCGGGACGCCGATGTTACTTCGAACCGCGGCGGCGAACGATGTACTTGTTCGTTCGCTTGTTGTGACGAGTCTTCTGACCAAGAGCCTTGTTGCCCCAGCGGTCGACCGGACCCTTCTTGCGTCCGACCGGAGACTTCGCCTCACCACCACCATGTGGGTGGTCGCGCGGAGACTTAACGACGCCACGAACGTGCGGCTTGCGACCGAGTCCGCGGTTCTTACCCGCCTTACCGATCGACTCGTTCTCGTGCTCAGCGTTGCCGACCTCACCGACCGTTGCGCGGCAGGTGTTGTGCACCATGCGCATTTCGCCGGAAGGCAGTCGAAGGGTGACGTAGTTGCCTTCCTTCGCCATAACCTGAGCCGAAGCGCCCGCCGAGCGAACCATCTGGCCGCCCTTGTTCGGCTGCAGTTCGATGTTGTGCACCAGCGTACCAAGCGGGATGTTCTTCAGCGGCAAGCAGTTGCCCGGCAGAATGTCCGCCTCAGGACCGCTCTCCACGCGAGTTCCAACCTCAAGCCCCTTAGGAGCGAGGATGTAGCTCTTCTCGCCATCCATGTAGTGGAGCAGCGCGATGCGGCACGTGCGATTTGGATCGTATTCGATCGCTGCGACCTTCGCTTGAATACCGTCCTTTTTTCGCTTGAAGTCGATGATTCGGTAGCGCTGCTTGTTACCGCCACCCCGGTTGAACGAGGTAATTCGGCCATAGCTGTTGCGACCGCCGCTCTTCGGCTTCGGAGCGGTAAGTGACTTCTCCGGCTTGCCCTTCGTAACTTCCGAATAAGTCGGAGTGATCTGGAATCTTCTTCCTGGTGAAGTTGGTTTCTTTCTTACTGTAGGCATCTTAGACTCCGTAATCCTCCAAGACTTGGCCGGCAGCTAGCGTAACGATTGCCTTCTTGCGGTCGGGCTCGTAGCCCGTGCTCTTCTGGCTTCGTCGGCGTTTCTTACCGAGAACCTTGATCGTGCGGACGTGAGATACGTTGATCACCTCGTCCTTCTTCTTGCCCGAGTTGTAAATCGCCTCGAGCGCCGCCTTGATCTCGAGCTTATTGGAGTCCGTCGCCACCTCGAAGGTGTACTTCCGAACGATTTTGTTCTCGTCCTGAATGCGTTGGTCGCCATAGCTCTGACCCACCGACTTCTCGGTGATGTAAGGCCTCAAAATGATGTTATGTGGATCTTTCATGTCAATCCTTAGGAAAATCTAGCTTGAGCAGAGTTGGTTTGGACTAATTCCAAACCCTTGGCTCGAACTCTATTTGGCCCAAACCTCCTCAATCTTCGCCAACGCATCTTGAGCAATGACGATCTTGTGGGAGACGAGCACGTCTCGTGCCGAGAATGCCTGCGCCTTCTCGTCAGCGCCCGAAGCGGGAGCTGTTCGAACCGTTACGTTCGGCAAGTTGCGGAAGCACTTGTAAGTGACTTCGTCGTAAGCCGGAAGCACGACCAGCACTCGTCGCTGATCCTTCAAACCAAGCGCAGCCAGGAAAGCTGCCGCCGTCTTCGTCTTTGCTTCTGCAAATACCAAACTATCTGCGACCACCACATTGCCAGCCTCTGCTTGAGCGGAGAAAGCGGTGAGGATGGCCAAGCGGCGCTCCTTCTTGTTCACCTTCTTCTCATAGCTGCGAGGTGTTAGCGCGAGCGCCATTCCACCATGAGCATAATGAGGAGCGCGAATCGTACCCTGTCGAGCGTTACCGGTCTTCTTCTGCTTGTATGGCTTGCGTCCACCGCCGCGAACTTCGCTGCGAGTCTTCGTCTTAGCTGTGCCTTGTCGCTTATTGGCTTCCTCGGCAACCACCGTCCGGTGGATCGCGGTGGAAGACACTGCGGCATCGTCGAATACCTGGCCAAGGCTGACCTTGCCGACCGACTTGCCGTCCTTTCCTCTAACTTCTAATTCTGTTGCCATCGTGGATTACCTCGCCGCCTTGTTGATGGTGACCAACGCGCCGTTCGGACCGGGCACGCTGCCGTCGACGAGAATGAGATTGCGCTCGGCATCGACTCGAACAACCTTAAGGCCCTTCTGAGTCACCGTGTCGGTACCCATACGGCCCGGACGTCGCGAGCCTTTGAAAACTCTCTGCGGACCCGTAGCGCCGTTCGAGAGCGGACGTCGGTGAGTCATGTAGCCGTGCGTCATGTGCTGACCCTTGAAGTGGTATCGCTTGACGCCACCCTGGAAACCTTTACCCTTGCTGGTACTGGTGACCGTGATCTTGTCGCCATCGGCGAACACGTCACCGGCAACAATCTCCTGACCGAGCGTGAGTCCGTCGACGGAGTCGACTCGGAACTCGCGAAGAGTCCGCAGGTGCTTGTTCACGCCTGCCTTCTTCAGGTGGCCAAACTTCGGAAACGTAAGATTTCGCTCCTTCGCCTCGCCAAAGCCAACCTGAACGGCCGTGTAACCGTCGTTTCGCTTCTCGGATTTGCCATCCTTCAGCGCCACTTCTCGGTCCTCGGTCGTCTTAATCTGTGTAACGTATACCGGTCCAGCCTGAATGACTGTTACCGGCACCATCTTCCCCTCATCGGTGAAGATGTGAGTCATGCCAACTTTCGTGCCCAGGATTCCCTGCAGCATCGTTTCACCTTCCTTGTAGCTTCCCCTAGCCCGCCGGTCGTTTCGGATGTTGCCCTAAAGGGTCGGGTCATCCCGCCGGTTCGCTTTTGAAGCTGCTTTGAGCGTGACGAGTCACGCAACTGGAAGACTATACCCGATCTTGCTGGTAGGTCTCAATCAGCAACCCTGCCCAAAACTACCTGCTAGCAGTAGAACCAAAAGTGGAAGCCTAAAACGGTGGGAAAGGACCAATCATTCAATCTCCACCTAGAGCGCCTAATTCCAGCCGTGCTGCACACGATGTTCGTCGACTTGTGGTTCGTTTGGCCAATCCTTATTCTGATGGGGCTGCTGAAAGCTTTCGTCAGAGGTTTCCGTCGATGAGCGAAGCCGCACTAGGGATAAACGAGTCCCTAGGACCAGTTGCGGCTGCAACTAAACTTCTCCTCAAGATGGAAAACAAGATTATTGCCGTCGTTGGTGCTACAGGCGCGCAGGGCGGAGGCCTAGTCAATGCCATTCTCGAGCACCCGGAGAGCGGATTTAAGGTGAGAGCTCTCACCCGCGACCCCAACTCGGAGAAAGCTCGAGCCCTTGCGAAGTTGGGCGCCGAGGTCGTTCAGGCCGATATCGACGACGCCGAAAGCCTTGCCCGTGCCTTCGAAGGCGCATACGGAGCCTTCTGCGTCACCTTCTTCTGGGATCACTTCTCTCCCGAGAAGGAGATGGTACAGGCGCAAGCCATGGCAAAGGCCGCCAAAGCCGCTAACCTGCAACACGTGATTTGGTCGACCTTGGAGGACACTCGTGAATACGTGCCTCTCGAAAGCGAACAGATGCCAACGCTCCAAGACAAGTACAAGGTGCCTCACCTCGATGCAAAGGGAGCCTCGAACCATTTCTTCACCGACGAGGGTGTACCTACCACGTTTCTGCTGACTTCCTTCTTCTGGGACAACTTCATTCACTTCGGCATGGGTCCCCAGCCAAATCCCGACGGCACCTTCGCTATCACCTTGCCGATGGGCGACAAGAAGCTGCCCGGTATCGGCGCTGAAGATATTGGTCGATGTGCATTTGGCATTTTCCAGCGTCCCGAACTAATTGGCAGGACGGTTGGTATCGCAGGCGAGCACCTAAGCGGCAGAGAAATGGCCGAAGAGCTTGGCCGCGCGCTTGGCAAGAAAGTTGTCTACAACGAAGTAGCGCCCGACGTGTACCGTAGCTTCGGTTTTCCCGGCGCTGACGATTTGGGCAACATGTTCCAGTTCAAGCGAGACTTCAACGAAGCATTCCGCAAGCCCCGGGACATCGCCTTTTCCCGAGAACTAAACCCGGAGCTGAAAGATTTCGCCACTTGGCTGAACGCGCACGGGGAAGAGATTCCAATAGCGAGCTAAAACTCGCACCAACCGAGTGAACTCCGCGCTCCCTTCACGGGAGCGCGGATTCACCGGGCTGACCTAGCTGATGCTGGCTAGGATTGACTTGAGGCTCTCGGCGGATTTTTCGAGGCCAGCCTTTTCCTCCGCACTGACGGCAGGGGTGAGAACCTTCTTCGCTCCCCTCTTACCAACCACGGTGGGCATGGAAAGCGAGATATCGGAAATGCCGAGCACACCGGTTTGCTTGGTGCTGACGGGAAGAATGGCATCCGTATCGAGGGCGATGTTCTCTACCACTTCCTTGATCGACACGCCAACCGCTCGACCAGCCCCGCCCTTGAGCCGAATAACCTCGGCACCGGACTTGCGAGTGAACTCGAACACCCCTTGAATCTCGGCATCATAGTTCGGAATCGAGCTCATGGGAACGCCACCGATGGTGGCCGATGAAAGAATAGGCACCATTGAATCGCCATGCTCGCCGAGGATCAGCGCCTTCACGTCAGTCGCGTTGACCTTGAAGTGGTCGGCGAGGAGCGATCGGAAACGGCAGGTGTCGAGCACGGTGCCGAGGCCAAGAACTTGCGATTCTGGCACGATACCGGCCGTAGCGGCGAGATGAGTAAGGATATCGACTGGGTTGGAGACGACGACAATCGTTGCGCCTTCATTGAGCTTGCAGCCCTTGATCGAATCCAAAATGCCTTTAAAGAGACCGACATTTCGATTCACGAGCTCGAGGCGTGTCTCATCAGGCTTGCGGCGAAGGCCGGCGGTGATGACGACGCAGTCACTGCCGTCGACGACGCTGTAGTCGCTGGCACTGGTAAAGGTCTGGTTTGAAGTTAGCGCGGCTCCATGACGTAGATCGAGCGCCTCTCCGGCGGCCATATCTCCATTCATATCCACGAGCGCGATTTCTCGGACAACGCCGCCTAATTGTAGGGCATAAGCGGCGTCCGAACCAACTCGACCGCCTCCACCAATGATACTAACTTTCATATTTTCTCCTTTTGTGTGCGATGGGAATGGCTTGATTATGGCAGCTTCCCGTGCCGGCTCCGAAGGACCGTAGAATGGAGGAGTGACTAATTCGGAGCTAGCCCAGCATCTTCGCGACCTGCAGATCTTCCTGACCATCGCGGGCTACGACGAGGTTCACGCGCGCCGCTATGGGCACATTGCGCACGAAATCGAACGCATGGGGGAGCCGGTAGTTCAGCTTCGGCGGGAGGCACGGCTGAAGGAAATTCCAGGCGTTGGCCCCTCGATTGCGGGCTACTTGAAGGAGATTATCGACAACGGCAAATGCTCGAAGCAGGAGGATTGGGAGAAGGTTGTGCCGCTGTCGGTCATCGAACTGCTGCAGATCCCTGGCTTGGGTACCGGCACGGCACGATGGTTGGTGCACGACTACGGGATCGTTTCTCTCGAGGCGCTCAAACAGGCGATCGACTCGAAGTATCTTGAGGGCGCGGCCGGGGTGAGCCCGATCACGATGCGCACTTGGCGCATCGCTATCGACAAGCTTCAAAGCGGCGCATCTGATCGGGTCGTCGGGAATTCGTAGCAGGCGAGAATTCCGTCGATTGCGGCGATAGCTGATTGCAGGCGAGTTTGCGGCGAGCCTGAGACTTCGATGTGCGGGAGCCCGAAAGATTTGAGCCTTTCTTGAAAGACTTCATGCATCCAATGGCGGATGTGTTCACCATCGCGGAAGCCATCTTGCTCGAACGGAATCTCGTCTCCGGTTAGGATGTGCAACGCATATCGGCGCGCGCTGGCGAACCTTTCAAGCTCTTCGCTGCGGCACTGCAAGTACCTCTCGTGCCAAATCGAAGTTGCGAATGGATCGGTATCGCAGATCAGGAGCCGGTTCGCATCTCTTGCAAGTGCATCTTCCTGCCTCGCTTGCTCATGAGCAATCGCCAAGAAATCATCGGTTGACCACACGATTTCCGTGCCCTCCTGCAGCTTGTTGATCCAATACTCACGGCCATACTCGGGAACCCAGCTCGTCCGGTAGTGCTCGGCTAGAGCCATGGATAACGTGGTTGTTCCGGTTGACTCTGCTCCCACGACGCAGATTCGGGGAATGAAGGCAGATTTGGCGGCAGGCAGCAGCCATTCAAGGTTCTCCAGGAGATCGGCACGGATTTGCGTGGCGGCAATCGGAAGGTTGGCTCGCGGCTGATCCACCAGCACATGAGCACAGCCCATGTGGGCTGCGTACGCGTCGCCATAGGATTCCGAGGTGAAGACCGCATCGGGAGCCTCTCCTAGGACACGCAAGGTGTTCTCTGCCCACAGGTCGGAGCGATCCTCGGGCAGCGTGTCGTCGACGACGATCACGTTCGCGGAGGAAAACGAATCGCGAATGCAATGCGCACGAAACTCACCTGAAAGGGCTTGGCTCGGATGATCGCACACGAGGACCGTCACCGACTCACAGTGCTTCAGAGCGGCCGCGATCAAGTACCCGTGGCCCTTGTGCGGCGGATAGAACTTGCCGATTACGAGCCCGTGGTTGAACTCAGCCATGTGCTGTTTCCACGAGGGCGAGGTGTGTCCGTTTCCAGCGGAGGAGCCCGGCCACGCACATGCCGAAAAAGATGGCGTAGAGAACGGCGGTCAAATAGAGCGTCCGGCTCGCATAAAGATAGATGTAAATGATGTCCGCAGTCATCCAAACGAGCCAGTTCTCGAGGTGTTTGCGGGTCAGCATGTACTGCGCAACCAGACTTAGAACAGTTGTAAGGGCATCGAGAAAAGGAGCGGCATCGTTGATGCTGCGGAGGTAAATGGCCATTCCCCAGGTAGCTCCTATCCCTAGAGCCATTAAAACGAGAGCGTGAGGCGCAGAGGTGCGCTCGATCTTCAGTTCAGTCTTGTCCTTGCCACCTCGTAGCCATAGATACCAGCCGAGCACGCCAAGGATGATGTAGATCAGTTGCAGCGAGCCGTCGGCAAACAGCCTCTTTTCCAGGAACAGCACGAGAAAGAATGCGCTGTTCGCGATGCCGATGGGCCAGTTCCAGATGTTCTCTTCGACGGTGAGCCACACGCACGCGGCACCCGTGATGAATGCAATGGCTTCGAGGGGCTCGATTGTAATCCATTTCTGCCAAGACGACGCGAAGAGGGCAGCGGATAGGAGGAGAAAGACGGCAACGCCAACGGTGCGAGACATAGGTCAAACGCCTGTCATGAGTCGAATCAGCTTCTCTTCATCGGCCTCGTCTCGCGAGACCTCGCCGACGATTTCGCCTCCGCGCATGACGAGAATGCGAGTGGCGAGGGCGAGCATTTCAGGCAATTCGCTGCTAACGACGAGCAACGCTCGGCCTTCTTTGGCCATCTCTCTCAGGATGTCGTGAATCTCCTGCTTGGCGCCCACATCGACTCCGCGAGTAGGCTCGTCCACCATCAGGATTTCGCAATCAGCCGCTACCCATTTGGCAATGACCAGCTTCTGCTGGTTGCCGCCGGACAGCCCCGCCGTCGGCGTTTCCAAAGAAGGCGCACGCACGCGCAGTCGATCGAAATAGGCGCTGGCTGACTTCTTCTCCGCTCCAGTCTTCACAAATCCAAATGCTGACAGGCGCCGCAAGATGGTGAGAGTCATGTTCTCCCGCACGCGCATGCTTAGCACGAGACCGTGACGCTTTCGATCTTCGGGAACCAGTCCAAATCCTTTCTTTAGGGCGTCTCTTGGGTCCGTGATCTTGACCGGTTCGCCTTCGACTCGAACGATGCCTTTCGCTTGTTTGTCCAGGCCGAAGATAGCCTCCAGCACTTCCGTGCGACCAGACCCCACGAGTCCAGCCAGACCCACAATCTCGCCCGTCTTTACACTGAACGACACGTTCTTAAACTTCCCGTCGCTGGACAAATTTTCTACCGTCAGAGCGACTTTGCCATCTATTGCATGGGATCGCTGGGCGAGATCCAGTTCCCGCCCAATCATGCTTTGCACCAGAGAATCATGGGTGAATTCACTCGTGGGCTTCGTGACCACGTGCTGGCCATCCTTGAGGACGGTGATCGTGTCGCAAAGGCGAAAGACTTCATTGAGGCGATGGGAAACGTAGATGCAGGTGACTCCATCTTTCTTGAGCTGCTCGATGACCTCGAAGAGGCGTTCAGACTCGCTGTGCGAGAGGCTCGACGTCGGCTCGTCGAAGATCAGCACGCGTGCGCCTCTTGCAAGCGCGGAGGCGATTTGAACCGTCTGTTGGCGCGAGATTGGAAGATCACCGAGCCGACGGTTGGGGTCGATGTCCTGGCCAAATCGCGAAAGTGCGGCCACCGCCTCCTCTCGAACCCTCCTGAAATCGACAAAAGGGCCAACGTGCGGAGTGTGGCCGAGTGAAAGATTTTCGGCGACCGATAAGTTTTCGCAGAACAGAAGCTCTTGGTGGACCATGCCAATGCC
Source organism: Armatimonadota bacterium (assembly GCA_023392285.1). GTDB lineage: Bacteria > Armatimonadota > Fimbriimonadia > Fimbriimonadales > Fimbriimonadaceae > JAEVZK01. Next base: position 35,122 of record JAEVZK010000106.1, read on the forward strand.
TGCATTCAGCGCCTCCGCAGGGTCAGAAAAATGGACTTCACTCCCGGCGAGCTTTACGGTTCCGCCGTCTGGCTTGTAGATTCCGGCAATGATTTTTCCCAGCGTTGACTTGCCTGCTCCGTTTTCACCCATGAGCGCGTGGCATGATCCTTCTGCAATGTTCAGCGAAACGTCATCGAGTGCCACTACGCCCGGGAATTTCTTGCAGATTGTCGTGAGTTCGAGGATGTTCATCCGGATACGCGCCTGTTTGCTAGTTTACGACTTCCTTGGTCGATCAGAACAGCGATCACAACGGCCGCCCCCACAATAATTTGCTGATAATTTCGGTCCAATTTCAAATAGGTAATCGCCGCTTGGATCAGCATGATCAGAATGGCACCAAGGAGAGCTCCTAAGGCGGCTCCCTTACCGCCGGTGAGAGAAGCGCCTCCGATGACCGCGCTCGCAATGACCTTCAATTCGTAACCGTCGGCATCCGCACTGCTTGCCGAGCTGTAATAGGAGGTGCCAATAAAGGAAGCAACACCCGCGGTCAATCCAGAAATCAGGTAGACGATGACCTGGATACGGTTGACCCGAATCCCCGAGTAGCGACTCGCCTCCGCATTGCCCCCGAACGCATAAATGTTCCTCCCGGTCACTGTCCGCGATAGGAAAAGCCAGGCAGCTACGACCACCAAAATCGTGATAAGAAATGGCACCGGGTAAAGGCCCGGTTGCAATCCTAGGTTCGATTTGACGACTCCCGTAGCCGAATCGGGAAATGGCACGCTGACCGCCTTGCTTGCGACGAACGAGATGCCGCGGAATATCCACAGTGTGCCTAAGGTGATGATAAACGGATGCACTCGGAGGGCAGCCACCATGACTCCATTGAGAAGGCCACAGGCCGCTCCAATCGCTAAATTCAAGGCGATTGCAGCTGCGACCGCGGTTCCGCCTGTTAAGCCCCAGCTCTTGAGCAACAGGGCGCTCGTCACCGCGCAAAGGGCGTAGATTGATCCGACGCTGAGATCGATTCCCCCCGAGATGATGACGACTGTCGCGCCCACGGCCATGATCGCAAAGAGGCTGGTGTCAGACGAGAGGGTCATGATCGAGCGCAGGTTGAAAAACGTGTTCACCTGGTGACCCGTCTGCGCGTCGGTGTAAGAGCCGGAGTTTAAGCTGATATAAAACGAAAGCAGAATGATCACGACGACCAACCCTGCTTCTTGAGCTTTCACAAGCGCCGAGAGTGACTTCAGCCGCTCGCGAAACATAGAGGAATCTTACCGCGCCTTCTGTGCTTTCGCTAAAAATTGGACGCGCAGTGCTTTCGCTTCGCGACGAGCCTGCATGAGTTCGGCAACCTCCGAGTACTGGATGTTCAGAGCTGGGTGTCGGTAATCCATCACACTCATGATCATGCCGGGCTTACGGCTGTCCGAGAGTCCGATGACATGCCCAAGCTCATGAGCCAGCGATGCACGCATCTGGTCGAAATCCAACGGCATGCCATTGAGTGCCCTCGTTCGCATCGTGATTTGCGCGGTGAGCACTGGAGTTGGGGAAACCAATTCGTTGGCGACGCCACGTGTCCAGTCGACGTGGGCTGCCACGGACACACCTCGATCTCTTACATCGAGTTGAAATTTGACAATCACATTGGCAATCCCGGTTTCTCCCACCTCAAAGAGATCTTCTCCAAGCGCATCGGACCATAATTTCATGGCTCCCGCCAGAGCATTTCGCATGGGAGTTTGCTGAGAACCTGTCAGATCGCCGCAATCGACCCGGACTCGAATCTTCTTGTCTGGGCTGACTACTTCGGTGTGCGCTAAGCCTCGCTCTAGGTTGCCGCTAAGTGCGCAGCGCCGGGCGAGCCTTAGATGCTCGGAAACTTCAGGCAAAATTGTTTCAGGTGATCCTCCGCCGCCGGCGAAGGAAAGAACCGTCAAATTGAAAGCGGCGGCAACCGCTAGCAACGTTCTTCTCATTCGTGCTCCTCGAGGTCCCCTCCCCCCGGAGGAAAACCGCAACTGTCTAGAACTTATTTCGGCTGATATTTTCGCCGGGCTAACCCCTGCTCGCCCGTCCCAGCCAAAACTTTGCAGAAACCCGCATTTTAGCGGGCACCACACTATAGGCGGGTGATCAACCCAAATCGTCAGGGGGGAAACGAAAAGAAAGCAAGAAACAAGCAGGTGACAAAGGGATGATTTCAGAAGCCAATCTTAGGGCTCAAAAGTGAACTCTGTCACGTCAAATAACTGGACAGCGGGTCGGAAGACCTGCGGTGGATGGAGGCGGAACCGACTTTACACCACGCTGCGTTTCCTAGATAAGACCATGAGAAAAATGTATGTTATAGCGATAGGAGTTGCCTGCTTCGCCGGCGTTTTAGGCGCACTCCAAATGAATCGCTGGCTCGAGAAGCGAGCCGACCAACCGCACTTCAATATTTCGTCGAACAGCGGCATTGTGCCGGCCGCTTATGATCCGGGCGAGTCGAGCCCTGTCGATTTTCGACTGGCCGCAAAGAAGATTCTGCCGTCCGTGGTTTCGGTCGATCGATACGAGGCCAGGCGAGACTTCTTTGGAGACCCGTCGGGAACAATCACGGAAACCGGGACCGGCTCTGGCGTGATCATTTCTGAGAACGGCTTGATCGTCACAAACAACCATGTCGTCGCGAACGCGGCCGAGGTTCAGGTCCGCCTTCAGAACAAGAAAAGCTATCAAGCCAAGGTCTTGGGTACCGATCCTCGCTTCGACATTGCTGTCATTAAGATCGAAGCGTCGGGTTTGCCTGCCGCAGAACTTGGCGATTCAAAGAATCTTGAAGTCGGGCAGTGGGTAGTTGCCGTGGGTAATCCGCTCGGATTCGATCAGACCGTGAGTGTTGGCGTGGTCAGTTCTTTGGGAAGAGCGCTTGGCGTCGAGCAAGGCTATCTGACCGATGCGATTCAGACCGACGCGGCGATCAATCCCGGAAACTCGGGTGGAGCGCTGGCGGACAGTTCTGGACGCTTGATTGGCATTAATAGCGCCATCGCGAGTACGAGCGGTGGGAGCATTGGGATCGGCTTTGCGATTCCAATCAATCGGGTTAAAAACATCGCCGAGCAGATTGTGAAGAATGGCTATGCAACCTCGGCGGGGATCGGCATCAGTTACAGTCAACGGATGGTGGGCATTCTTCAGTTTGAAGATGCTCGTAATCAAGTGAGAGACATCGTTGGGTCTACGCCGCCAGATTACGGAATTCTGGTGCAACGGGTCGATCCAAACGCAGCCGCGGGCAAGGCGGGGCTCCAACCCTGGGACATTCTGCTGGAGATCGACGGTACCAAGACCGACACGCCGCTTGCTCTCAACCAGACCTTAAACAACAAGTCTCCCGGAGACATGGTGACGCTCAAGTATTGGAGCAAAGGGGAAACGAAGACTGCCAAAGTCGCCCTCACTCCGATACGGGACGATCAACCCCAGTAAACCTTTTACGCTTGAAGATGGCCCGCCGCGAAGCTGCGGCGGGCTTTCTTTCGCGCGAACCTAAGGTGCCTTTGGGAATACTTACATTTGATGAATGCTGAGATCATCTCCGTCGGAACTGAGTTGCTTCTTGGACAGATTTTGGATACTCACGCGCCGGCAATGGCCCGCATTCTCGCGGATTGCGGAATCTCCTGCACGCATCGGCAGACGGTGGGGGACAATAGGGAGCGCCTGCTTCAGGTGCTGCAGCAAGCGCTTGGCCGGGCCGATATAGTCGTCACTATCGGAGGCTTAGGACCCACGGCGGACGATCTCACCCGCGATGCCATCGCCAGTGCGCTGGGGGACGAACTGCGCCGGGATCACGACATGGAGGAGAAGCTCCGAAATATTTTTCGGTTGCGCAACCTGACTTGGGTTGACTCAAATTTGCGCCAAGCTGAATGTCCGACCTGCGGTGAGTTCATCGACAATCCAAACGGTACCGCTCCAGGATTGATATGCCAGAAGGATGGCAAGCACGTGATCGCTTTGCCAGGTCCCCGACCCGAATTCGTTCCGATGGCGGAGGGACCCGTTCGCGAGTACCTGATGCACCTGCAGCCCGGCCAAGTCATTCATTCGCGCACCTTGCGGGTGTGCGGGATGGGTGAAAGCGCAGTTGAAGACCGCATCGCCGATCTGCTTGAATCGTCCAATCCAACCGTCGCTCCCTACGCGCACACCGCCGAAGTCCACCTCCGTCTAACTGCCCGAGCGGAATCACGTGAAGCGGCCGATCGGCTCATCGATCCTCTCCATCATGCGATTGCGGAGCGTCTTGGTAACGCCATTTACGGAACGGACGAGACGACACTTGAGGAGGCTGTCGTTCAATTGCTGTCAAAGAGCAATTTGACAACCGCGGTAGCCGAGAGCATGACCGGAGGCGGTTTGGGTGAACGCCTTACGAATGTTGCGGGAGCTGGCGACGCATTCTTGGGCGGCGTCATCACCTACGATGTGTCGGTAAAGACGAAGCTTTTGGACGTCGATCAGGAGTTGGTCAAAGAATTTGGCCCTGTATCGAGCCAATGCGCTGAGGCAATGGCGGTGAACGTACGTGAGAAGGTTGGCGCTAATTTTGGAATTTCAATCACTGGCAATGCTGGTCCAACCTCGGATGTAGACGGTAAGCCGGTTGGTTTGACGTTTATTGGAATTGCTGGCGCAGACAAGGTCGGGGCTTCTGAGTTCCGATTCCGAGGGAGCCGAGAACAGATCCGCGCGAGGGCAACTCAAGCTGCCCTCGTTTTATTGAGAGAGAATTTGCTCTCGTAGGGCGGCATCAGCTTCGGCCGCCTCGACACAGTTGGCAAGAAGGCTCGCGACCGTCATCGGTCCTACCCCACCCGGCACAGGCGTGATTGCAGAGGCCACCTGCTGTGCTTGTTGGAAATGAACGTCTCCGACGTCTCCGCTTCGACCCTCAACCTTGTTGTAACCAGCATCGATCACGACTGCCCCAGGTTTGATCCAATCCCCTTGGACCATCTCGGGCCGACCGACCGCCGCAACAAGGATGTCTGCCTCTCGGCACAACTGCGGCAAATCCACGGTTCTTGAATGAGCGATCGTCACAGTTGCGTGCCGTTGCAGCAGCATCAGCGCCATTGGTTTGCCAAGGATGACGCTACGGCCGATGACGATGGCCCTTTTGCCTTTGCAATCAATGTCGTATCGGTCCAAGATCCGCGTGATGCCCAAAGGGGTAGCGCAACGGAATCCCGGAAGGTCAGCCACCAGACGTCCTAATGATTGTGGCGTGATACCATCGACATCCTTATCCGCACCCAAGGCCAGCAAAGCTGCGCTCTCATCTAAGTGGGGCGGCAGGGGATGCTGAATCAGCACTCCATGTACGAGCGGATTAGCATTTAACAGCTCGATTTTTGCGATGAGGTCCTCTTGGGTTGTGTTCTCATCGATGGTGTGGGATTCACCAGCCATACCCGCGGACTCGGCCCAACGATGTTTCATCCTAACGTAGGCTAGGCTTGCTGGATCCTGGGCGGCAACCAGCACGTCCAGACGCGGCGTGATTCCTCTGGCCCTCAGGTGATCTACCCTGGTCTTGAGGCTGGCGCGAAGCTCTTTCGAGAGAGCGAGACCATCTAAGATTTCTGCGCTCATTCCGTTACCTCGGAGCGAATTTTCCAGGCACCGAATTTCTGGAGTTTCTTGGCCTCTTCCGATTCAATATCGATCGTCTCTTCGACGATCTCCATCTCCTCCTCCTCTTGAGCTTCTTCAAACTGCTCCGGAGGTGCGTTGGCGGAATCCCAGTTGGCTTTAGGCGAACTTTCCAGTAGCTTTCCTAGAATGCCATTGATGAACTTGCCGCTTTCAGGCATCGAATACTTTCGCGCGATTTCGATGGCCTCGTCGATGATGACTGCGGGTGCAATCGTCGATTCATGAAACAGTTCGAAAGCCGCAACCCGCAGGACGTTCCGATCGACGGTCGCCAGCCGATCGTAGTCGTAGCCTTCAACGACCGCCTCGAGCCTTTCGTCAAGTTCCTTATGGTGCTCGATGACTCCAAGCACCAGTTTCTCCGCATAGAGAAATTGATCCGGGCTGAGTGTCCCATGCTCTTTGAGATCGAGGAGCGCTTGGGTGCGATCTCCCTTCGTGATATCAAGCCGGTAAAGGGTCTGTACAGCCGCAACTCGGGCAGGACGTCTCGATTTAACCATTGGATTCTTGCAGGAAAGCCGGGACGAAGCCAGTCGTGAAATCTCCCGCCTCGTACTGAGGATGCGCCACGAGCCGCCGAAGAAATGGAATGTTTGTAGCGATGCCGCCGACCTCAAATTCGAAGAGAGCCGTTTGAAGCTTCTTTACGGCTTCCGCTCGATCTTCTCCACGAACAATCAGCTTTGCAATCATGGGGTCATAAAACGGGGTCACCGCGAGTCCGGCGTAGCAGTACGTTTCCATGCGGACCCCTCTCCCGCCAGGCGCTCTCCAACTGGTGATGGTTCCAGTCGAGGGAGCAAAATCTTTGTCCGGGTCCTGCGCTGTGATTCTTGCTTCAATCGAATGTCCGTTTAGCTTTACGTCGTCTTGGGTGAACGGCAGTTTCTCGCCCGATGCAACCTTCAACATGAGATGGACGAGATCGAATCCGGTCACTTCCTCCGTTACCGGGTGTTCCACCTGAAGCCTGGTGTTCATTTCAAGGAAGTAGAACTTGTTTTCTCGATCTACAAGAAACTCTACCGTGCCCGCATTGGTGTAGCCGACGCTCTTCGCGACCCGCACGGCCGCTTCACCCATCTGCCGCCGAACTTCGGCCGGAAGCTGAGCATATGGGGCCTCCTCGACGATCTTCTGGTGCCGCAAATTCTGAATCGAGCATTCGCGTTCGCCGAGATACACCATGTTGCCATGCTCATCACCAATAATCTGGATTTCGACGTGACGCGGATTTTCGACGTACTTCTCCACGAGCATTTCGCCGCTGCCAAAACTGGCTTGCGCTTCAGCGCTGGCGGTCTTCCAGAGCCCGGCAAGTTCATCCGATGAATCGACGCGTCTGATTCCACGCCCACCGCCACCCGCAACGGCTTTAAGAAGAACCGGGTAGCCGATCGACTCGGCCAGTGTCACCGCCTCTGCATCGGTCGGGACGGCTCCTTCTGAACCCGGGACGACTGGACAGCCAGAGGCGATTGCGGCAGACTTGGCGGATGCCTTATCACCCATACCTTCGATCGCCTTGACGGGCGGACCAATAAATTTGATTCCAAGAGATTCGAGCGCCGCGGCAAACGATGCCCTCTCACTGAAGTAGCCATATCCCGGGTGTACGGCCTCGGCTCCGGAAATCTGGCAGGCCATGAGGATGTTGGCAAGGTTGAGATAGGAATCGGTGTTCGAGCCCGCCCCGACGCAGATCGCCTCATCGGCAATTTTTACGTGCAGGCTCTCTCGGTCCGCTTCGGAAAAAACGGCAACCGTTTTCACTCCCAATTCGCGACAGCCACGAATCACTCGGCAGGCAATTTCGCCCCGATTGGCGATTAAGACTTTTTTAAGCATCAAAACTTCTCATGCCCCGGATGAACGCAGTGAACTTCGCCGGTTTGGGGGTTGTATTGGTAAGGCTCGTGACCAAGCGGGCAACTATAAAATTGGCTACCAAGCCGCGTTTCCTTTAAGGTCGCTGGATAGCCTTCATCCGGGTCGCTGTCATGAGAAATCATGATCGACATCCTGACTTGGCGTAAGTTGCTTAGGCAGACGTCATCGGTTGCTTTGGCCTTCACCGCTCCTGGGACGGTAGTTCCTAAGCCATCCTTGCGCATCGACTTCCCGCCATTTCCTCCTTGTAGGAAAACAACCGCGAGCACGGCGATGATTGCAACCGTCACGAGCAAGCCGATGAGAGTGTTCCCAAGTCTCAAGCACTCACCTCTGCGAGCACTTGACCGTACTCTACTGGCTCGCCTTCAGATATGAACGCCTGAATGATTTCGCCTGATACTCGACAGTCCACATCGTTTGCGATGCCAAGAGCGGCAATCGATCCAACGACGTCGCCCTTCGAGACTTTCTGACCTTCCTTGAGGAGAATTTTCCCACTTTGGAAATAACCAACGCAGGGCGCTTTGATCTTGTGCACCTTCTCGTTCGCGCTGATTGAATTGCCATCCGCTTGAGTTGTGTTCACCTGCTTTGCGGCGACTTTCCTCTTCTCATTCGGCTGGATTTTAGCGGAAAATGACGAACTGTCGAGTCCCAATTCGACCTCAGCGAACCCATGGTCGCGTGCGACTTGTAAGGCGTGCCTAACAAGTTCAAGGTCGAGAGCAGACATACCTGGATTGTACCAGCGGACTCAGGAATTCAAAAAAGAGGAATGCTTCGTTGTTGGGAGCGAAAGCATTCCTTTGGAGAGGAGAAAGCGTTTTAGTAAACGCATTTGCTTCGGTCGTCTTCTTTTTTTGGCGACTCTATCTTAGATAACCATTTAGACGCGCGAACGATTCCCAAATGTTCACGCCGCGCGATATATTGCATCGCGAAACGTCAAATTTATGCTCATGCGCCACTTGGGGAGTTCTCTGCGCGTTAGTTCAGCACAATTACCTAAGCGATAAGGCCCATTTCTTGGAATATTCATCCCATGCAAGTAGAAGCTGCCGGCGTTGAGATGAGTGCTCTAACTCTTGAAAAGATCGTCGAAGAAACCAGCGATCTCCCGGCTTTGCCGGAAGCGACCTTGGCGGTGATGAAGGAGTCACAAAGCTCCACGTCTACCGCACATTCCGTGGCAAAGTACCTAGAACAAGATCAGGCGTTAACCGCGCGAGTCTTGCGGTTGGCCAACAGCGCGTTTTATGGCATGCAGCGCAAAATCTGCAGTCCTGAAGAAGCAGTTGTCGTGCTCGGCATGCGCGCGGTCCGCAACTTGGCCATGATTGCGTCCACGTATCATTGGATGTCGAAGCCCTTGCTCGGATACGGCATGGAGCCGGGAGAGTTTTGGCAGCATAGCCTGGGCACCGCCATCGCAGCTCAATTGATCGCCAACACTAAATCTGACAGCAGTGCAGACACCGCCTTCACGTGCGGACTTCTTCACGATGTCGGCAAGCTTGCCCTGAGCTCATGGCTCGAGAGGAGAGCGGTAAGAATGAGCACGATCGCCGCAAAATTGGCAGTTCCCATGGAAGTGGCCGAACGACGCATTCTTGGATTCGACCATCAAGAAGTTGGCGGATTGCTGGTCGAAAAGTGGAATCTGCCAAAAGCGATCGTCGAAGTCGCCAGCTACCACCACCGTCCAAGCGAATGCTTCCCCACCAGTTCACTCGTCGATACAGTCCACTTGGGCGACTATGTCGCTAGCGTATCAGCGATCGGGCATGGCGGTGAAGGCATTCAGGTGTCTTGTGATGCTGAGGCGCTCGCACGGATCGGAGCCGACGAACAGGATCTCGAAGGTTGGTGCGCCGCATTCGAAGGCGCGTACAACCAATACGAAAAGCTGTTTGACGACAAGAAGGCAGCCTAGCGGACGGTCGATCCCTCGGGCGCCTCGCGCTCCGGTGTCAGAAGGATCGCACCACCATCGGAATCGACGGCAGCTAATAGCATGCCTTGACTTTCCGTGCCTCTCAGCTTCGCTGGCTTCAAGTTGGTGACGACAACAACTTGCATGCCGACAATGTCTTCCGGGGCGTACTTTGAGCGAATTCCAGCCACCACCTGACGCCGTTCCGCGCCAATGACCACTTGCAGCTTGAGCAGCTTATCGCTGCCTTCCAGCGGCTCAGCCTCCAGAATTCTTCCAACTTTAAGCTGGACCTTCATGAAGTCTTCGATGGAGATTTGTTCGACGACCGGATCGGGCTTGGTTGCGTCCTTCTTTGTGTTCTCAATCGGGTTTTGATCAGTTGCTTGTTCCATTTTCTTAGCTGTTTTCAAGTCGAGGCGCGGGAAGATTGGCTGAGCTTCGCCCAATTCCACATCGACCGGTAAGGAATCTTCGGAGCCGATCATTCCCCACTCGCTTAATGCACCGAGATTAAGTTGACGAGCAATCGCATCGGCCGCAGCCGGCGCGATCGGGCGGAGCAAACCCTCCGCAGACCGAATCCAGAACAGCATCGATCGGAGCACGCTCGCGAGGCTCGCGTCGTTCGCTTTCGCAAGAGCCCAAGGTGCCCACGTGTCGATTTGCTTGTTCAGGCTTCGCACGAGGTCAATGGCCGCGCGTGCTGCCTCGTCGAGGCGATAGTTGTGCATCGCTCCCTCATAGGCGGTCTTAGCTGCTTTGACTGCGGCGGTGGCTCGTTCGTCTATGGGCGCGTCCGGTATTTTCCCCCCCGCAAATTTATGAGTCATGGCCACTGCTCGATTGAGAGCATTCCCAATGTCGTTCGCCAAGTCACTGTTGTAGCGCTTGTCGAAATCATCGAAAGTAAATACCGAATCGTTCTCAAAGGGCATCGTGGCCGCAAGGTAGTACCGAACGCAGTCGACTGCCACTTCCCTGCTACATCCAGAACGCGTAGCAAGATCTTCTGCCAAAGGCAGCGGCTCAACCATCTTGCCGCGAGACTTCGAAAGCTTCTCACCGCCACCCGAGAGAATCCATCCATGAGCAGCAAGAACCTGCGGAACCTCCAGACCGATACCCATCAGCATCGCTGGCCATAAGGTCGCATGGAATCGAGTGAGAATGTCCTTCCCCAACCACTGCACCCTTGGCGGCCATTTGCTCTTCCAATCTCCATCTGGCCAACCTGGGCCGGTGATGTAGTTGATGAGGGCATCGAACCATACATAAATGACCTGAGACTCGTCTCCGGGCACGGGAATTCCCCAGCCGGGGTTCGACCTTGAGATGCATGTGTCCCGCAAACCCTGCTGGATGAAGCTCAAAACTTCATTCAGCCGAGTCTCGGGAATGATCCGAATGTGGCCGGACTGGTATGCGGCCAGCAATTGATCCTGGAAAGCGCTGAGTCGAAAAAAGTAGTTCTTCTCGCTCATCCACCGAACTTCGTTGCCATCCGGTGATTTACCATCAACGAGATCGCTTTCCTTGTAGTAAGTCTCAGTGGAAACGTCGTACCAGCCCTCGTAAGTGTCTTCGTAGACATGGCCGTTTTCTTGCAGCTTGCTAAACAGGGCTTGGGCCGCCTTCTTGTGTCTCTCCTCCGTAGTGCGAACGAACTCGTCGTAGCTGATCTCAAAGACGCCGAAAATATCGATAAACCGGTTTGCGATTTTCGCAGTGAATTCGTAAGGGTCTTCGCCAGCACGCTCGGCTGCTTCCTTGATCTTTAGCCCGTTCTCGTCTGTCCCAGCAAGAAAGAACACATCATCGCCACGCATGCGGGCAAATCGGGCGGTGATGTCACCCGCGAGATCGGTAAGCAAGGTCCCAATGTGAGGAGTGCTATTCACATAGGGAATCGCGGTTAAGATGGTCGTCTGCTCTGGCATGCGAAATCCAAGTTTACTTGGACTGCATAGCCGAGCCCTTATGGCGCAAGTGATTCGTTAGGCTCGGAACCCTTCTGACCAGTCACTGGAGTTGGCGAAGCCAAGGAAAGAACCTCTTACCATTCTCAAGGCGAGTTGATATTCGACGAAGTTAGAACTTAACTTCCGAAGCGTCTGCGATTGCTCTTCATATGGTCCGTAGTCGAACGAGCCAGCCACACCGTAGCTGTACTTCCCCTGCTCGACAACGTCCAACATCGCATCTCGACTTGAAGGAGCCTTGATCTGAAGAAGGAACTCGGGAAAAACTCCCGACCAGAAAAGAAGAAAGTCGCCAATGTGCTGATGGACTTCCCGTTCTCGATCAAATGTATTCGCGTTCAGCCGGATATCCCCCTCAGCGATCATCTCAGCAACGGACTCGACCCGATTGCCAGCGGCGTCGCGAATGCCGAAGATACCGTCCTCGTGGAGAAACTTGGCCAGCATGGCTGACATGTATGCTTCCACATCCTCGTCCTTCATCCCAAGCTTTTGGGTGAGCGATTCGTGCACGACTTCCCGGAAGAAATCCATCAAGGGGTCTCGTCCATCTTCCCGGTCAAACATAAACTTTTCCTTTCTCCCTACTCTTTAAGTGCGTGAGATGGGGTGAAAACCTTGCTGTAAGCAATGACAGTTTTCCACCAATGCGCTACTTACACCTGTGGACGCCTGAATTTGGCGAGCGGTTCTCCGGGACCCAAGACGAATGCCAGATAATATGAGAGAAGTCTGCGCGTATGAAAGGTTGATATGAACTGTCCGAGATGTGGTAAGCCTCTTCCGAGCGGTGCCGCGTTCTGCATGCACTGCGGAGCGATGCTGTCTTCTGGAACGGTGTCATCGAGGCAAGCTACCAGCTCAGGCGGCTTCACTGCGCCGCCCTCTGCCGTTGCCGCCGGCTCACCCTTTTCCGCCGGCTCGATATCCAGTCAAGTCCGGAAGCGGAATACATGGCTCGCCGTTGCCATCTCTCTCGCCGTAATCCTGGGGCTCTTCTTCGGCCTGAAAGCTTTCGGAGTTCTGCGATTCGGGTCCAAAGTTCCTGAAGGAAAAGCTTTAGAGGCAACGGGACAAACGCCTAATCTCAACGACCTTGAGGCAAGAGGCAGCGGAACGGGGGCAATATTAGAATCTCGGGGCAGTGGAACACCGCCAACTCTAGAATCCACTCATCGAACGATGCCGGACAACGTGAGAAATTGGCTTAATCATCTTCAGGAGTGTGAAAACCAAAAGCGAGCTCTTGGCAAGAAGCAAGAAGAGGAAGTTTCCGATATGATCGGTGACCTGAAGGGAGCGGGTGGACTTTCGGTTGAAGATGTACAAGCGTGGTCCGATCCGGATTCAACAACTCTGCCGGTAATCGAAAAGGTGGCCGGCATTTGCCGCGAGCTTCAGCCCGCTTGGATTGACCTGAAAACCCACTTCGATTCGTACCCACCGCCACCGGAGTGTCGTTCAATTGCCGATGCGTACGACCAAGGCTTGGCGGATATTCCCCAAAAGATGCAGCAACTGGATCAAATCGTAACGGGTATGACGAGCACAACGACCCAGCAGACTGCCCAAGGTGCCCGAGACAGCGCCCGCGAAGTGGGACGAGAAAACCGAAAGAGCATCGACGAGCCCTTTTCGCAAACGGATCGCCTCGTTCAGAAGATCTGCGATCAATACCAGACTCGAAAATGGTTCAGCATCGACGCGCACGGCGGCGGATCAAGCATTCTCGGATTTTAAGATTCATATTTTAGGAACTCTGACAAGCGCAGAGGACGTATCCTTCACGCTTGTAGAGCATTTGGACGAGCCATTTCACCTGGCCCGATCCAAGAAAGGCGCGATTTAGATCGCGCCTTTCTTCATCCGATCCGCACATCCTTGGCCACTTCAGTCTGAAGCTTGTCGCCGACTTTGACGTTTACGGTTTTCCCAACGACGAAATAACCAGCGGCCAATCCCAGCGGTCCCAGGACCAGCGCACCACCTCCGGCTACCGCAGCTGCCTGGTTACCTCGCGTTCCGCCGACAATCGCCCCCTTCTGTCGCGGCTGTAAAGTCACGGTGCTGCCCATCACCTTGAGGGGATTGATCGTAAACTTTAGCCTAGCATTCTTACCGAACCGACCCTTCTTGTCGACATCGCTGATCGTAGCGGACACGCGGGTTCCTCGCTTAATCACGGTCTTCCCGTGAACGGTAACGTCTTTCATCACGTGCAGCATCACCCGGTCGCCAGCCTTAGCCGTCTTTGAGCTCAGCGCCTGATCGAATGCGAGATCGACGTCAGTCCCTTTGGGAATTGTCATCGCTGCGAACGACGCCGCAGCCAGGCCCAAGCAAAGGGCTACGCTTGCATTTATGCGCGAGAATTTCATGCTTTTGCTCTCCTTTTCTAAATAGTGTTTAGCACACTATTGTGAAGACCTTAAGCCGCTACTTCAGGTTCCTGGGGTTCATCAAACCTTCAGACTAAAGGTCCCGAAAGTGCAAAACCTTGAAACTCCCAAAACGTCAGCCGATGTAACTGTTAGTGAATTTGCAAAGGGAGAAGCAATTAGAGATGAGGATAACGGATTACGAGAGCTCGAAGAACCTATCCGACGTGGAGTTGGTTCTTACGCCCGATGAGGCCGAAGAGCTGTATTTGTACTTACAGAAGATGCTGAACAAAGCTGGCGTCAGCAAAGCTTTCTTGACTCAATACGCCGGTACGACGATTGATCGCGAGCTCACCGTGTCGATCGAAGCAGAGGAACGTGAGCTTTCACTGATCGCTTAGAAAAGGCGCACAAAAAGAAAGGGGCTCATCCAATGGATGAGCCCCTTCTTCATGTCAGAAACGTTAGCCGGTGGTGTCGCCGGCAGCGTCCTTGGTGTCGCCGCTCTTCATGGTGTCGCCCGAAGTGGTGCCACCAGCGGTGGTAGCGGTGGTAGAAGTCGTCGCAGTCGTGCTGGTAGCACCCGCCTCGTCCTTGTTGCCGCAACCGACGATGAGAATAGAAGCGATAGCGCCTACGATAAGCAGGCTGATCTTAAGCTTGTTCATGTGTTTGTAACCTCCGTGAATGGCGTCTCAGTGACGCCAATGAACTCGCACTGCTGTTGAGCTTGCAGATAGAGCAGGGATATTGTAGATGATTTTTGCGAAATTTGCCAGATTTTTCTTTTAGCGCTAGGACCCATGCTATAACCGGATATGGCTGAACGGCTCTGGGCTCCTTGGCGTTTTGAATACATCGAGAAGCCGAGCTCCCAATCTTCGAGCGGTTGCATCTTTGTCGACTTGCCCGCTTCGAACGATGATCGCAGCAATCTTCTGCTCTTCAGAGGCAAGCATGCATTCGTCATGTTGAATGCCTTTCCCTACACCAGCGGACACTTGATGGTCGCTCCGTATCGCCACACTGCAGACATGAACCAGCTGGGTGACGACGAACTGCTCGAGATCAATCAACTGGTGGCCAAGTGCGTACGTTGGATCACTCAGGTTTATAAGCCGGACGGCTTTAATATCGGGGTCAACCTAGGCAGTGCGGCCGGTGCCGGGATTCCCACCCACATCCATTGGCATATCGTGCCGAGGTGGAGCGGCGATACGAACTTCATGACCACGGTGGGCGACGTTCGAGTCCTCCCGCAGTCGCTCGAGTCGTCCTACGATCGTCTTAAGGAGGTCGTCGATCGTGACGGTCGATCAACTCCGGCTTAACTGTTTGAATTGTCAAGCCTGCCCGCTGGCTGCTCGGCGAACGCTCGTGGTGTTTGGTGAAGGCGACACTTCGTCGCCTCTGGTCCTAGTTGGAGAAGGCCCTGGCGATCAGGAGGATCGCAGTGGAAGGCCTTTTGTGGGTCGAGCAGGTCAGTTGCTCACCAAGGCTCTTGACGAAGCCGGGGTAGGGAGAGCCAATGTTTACATCACAAATACGGTGAAATGCCGGGCAGCAGACTGGTCGACCGGAAAGCCCCAAAACCGGCCGCCAAGCGATGAAGAGGTTCAGACGTGCAGGCGCTGGCTGGTACCACAACTGGAATTAATCTCTCCGTTTGTCATCCTCTGCGTAGGAGCCCCGAGCGCCAAAAACCTAATCAAGAAAGATTTCAAGATCACCCGGGAGCGAGGCATCTTCTTCAAAGGAGAGATGTCTAAAGCCATCATCGCCACGTTGCACCCTTCGTATATCCTCCGCAACATGAGCGCGTCGGGGAACGATGGAGGTTACAGCTTGCTCGTTGCCGATATTCATAGGGCGTGGGACTGTGCCATTCGACTGCGCGAAAGAGGACAACAGGCTTTGGGTCAGGCGGTTCAGGGTTGACGCCCTGCATTATCGGGTTAGGCTCGAATGTGGGTGACTCCCTCGGCAACCTTCAGCGAGCGGCGCGGATGCTGGAGGCGAGAGCTAAGGTGCTTCGTCTTAGCCCCGTCTATCGAACCGCACCAATGTACGTGCTGAACCAGCCCGATTTCCTGAACGGTGCGGCGCTTCTTGAGACCGACCTCGGCCCACGAAGTCTCTTGGCGACGTTGAAGGAGATCGAAGATCGAATGGGGCGAGAGAAAAGCGCGAGGTATGGGCCTCGTGAAATCGATCTTGATTTGGTGGCCTTTGGGTGTCTTAGCTACCAATATGTAGGCGGAGAGCGCGACCTGACTGTCCCCCACCCAAAGCTTGCCGAGCGGCGCTTTGTGCTGGCTCCGTCCTACGACGTCGCGCCCGACTGGCATTTTCCGGGCCTAGGGGACGTCCGTTCGCTACTTGCTCGCACAGAATCGGACGCGGATGCAGTCCTCAAGTTGAACGATGCAGCAATTCATTTACAAGGCAATTGATCGTCAAGGCAAAACGGTCGAAGGCAGCATCGAGGCCACCACGAGAGATGCCGCTGCGAGAAGCCTCAGCCTTTCCGGCCTGCTCGTGTCGCGCATCGAACCCAGTCCAAGGGTTCAGCCCACCCACCAACCTCCATCTATACCGCCGATCGCGTTAGCTCCCCAAGCGCGGCAGATTCCTAAAGTTGCCGCCTCTGCAAGCACTCCGATCAAGGCTGCGGTATCGCCAGTGCCTGCGGCTACTCCCATTCGCACAAGGAGGGGCCGCGACAAGGATCTCTACTTCATCTTTAGTCAGCTTGCAAGCTATGCCAAAGCGGGAATCAACTTGGCGGAGGCCTGCGCGAACCTGTCTAAGACCACGCGACGCGCCGACTATGCTCAATCGCTCGTCGACGCCAGCAAGATCGCGGAAAAGGGGGGACGCATCAGCGACACCTTCGCAAAATACGTCGATCTCTATCCGCCTCACCTCGTGGGAATGGTTAGAGCTTGCGAAGAAGGTGGCTTCTTCCCTGAAGGACTCAACAAGGCGGCTGACCAGGCAATGGAGTCGCACAAGTTTAAACGCTGGTTCAATTGGTTTGGCTTTATCGCTCTGACCTCGTTCGGGTGCATGCCTCTGGCGATCGATTTCTTCAAGGCCATGAAGATGACGTTCACCGAGATGACTTCGAACACATCCTCTGGAGGTTTTTGGGACACGCTCTTCCGCATGATGCGGAAAGATCTCGCTTGGCCGACCGGCCCGGCTACG
Organism: Armatimonadota bacterium; assembly: GCA_023392285.1. GTDB lineage: Bacteria > Armatimonadota > Fimbriimonadia > Fimbriimonadales > Fimbriimonadaceae > JAEVZK01. The sequence continues at coordinate 52,242 of JAEVZK010000106.1, forward strand.
CTCATGATCTGTTTGGTCATCTATCTTTTCTGGAGATGGCTAGTTAGTCGACCGCAAATGCTGCTTCGTCACCGCTGGATTCTTAACTTCTGGGGATTGAGAAAGCGAGCTCAAGCGGAATCGTTCGCTCTCTTCGGATGGACCATGTCGATGCTCACTCGGATTGGATTGCCGCTGCGAGCCGTTTGGTTTCTGTCGACCGCCACAATGCCGAATCAGTGGATTCGCCACCGGATGGATCGGCAGGGCCAATTGATGAATGAGAGCACGAAGCTTTCGGAGGCGATGAACCAATCGAGAATGCTCCCGGAAGAATTCGCACCCTTTGTCTCAACTGGCGAAATCGCAGGAGATGTCCCTGGCCAGCTCATGAGAATAGCCAATACTCAGTACGACGAGTACAAGATCAACGACACGACGGCCAAAGGAAGGGTCGGGTGCTGGATCATCCTGGTGATCGTGGTGTGCGGCTTCCTCATCTACATTCTTTACGCGGCACTATATCTTCGACCTACCATGGATGAAGTGCTCCACTAGGCGGATTGAACGATATTCCGTCGACGTATCTCTTGTTATTACAGGAATCGCTGATAATAATGAGGGGATCATGCCGACGTTCGAGTATTTAGCCACCAATCCCTCGGGCGAGCGAGTATCCGGTACAGTCCTCGGACCCAACATCGAGCAAGCCCTAATTTCTCTTTCGCACGACGGCTTGAAAGTGGAGCGAATCAATCAGTCGGCTTCACTTGCCGATCCGTTAGCTGACCATAGCCTCCGCCAACCGATCGAAGCGCCCCTCCAAACACCGCTTGCCCCAACAACCATCAAGAGCCCACCGACTGAGCAGCGCAGCTACGTTGCGACGAGTGTCGCCGGCCCCCTTGTCGGCAAAGTCTCACTCACCAATCTCGCCTTTTTCTACCGTCAATTCGGGACCATGCTTGAAGCGGGAGTGCCCATCGTACAGGCCCTGGACACCCTTGCCAACCAGGCTCGGAATCCCAAATTAGGTTCGGTGATCCGAGAGATTCGGGGCCATGTTGAAGCTGGAAGACCCGTAAGTGTCGGGATGCAGCGATATCCAGAGGTGTTTCCGGCGCTGGTGATGAGTATGGTCCGAGCAGGGGAAGAAGGTGGCTTTTTAAGCCACTCATTCAGCCTCATCGCGGATTACACTGATTCAGAAATTGCCTTGCGGAACCTTTTGCGCAGGATCACTTTCTATCCCAAGCTCGTCCTCGGCTTCTCCGTCTTCATTGTCCTCGCAACGAACCTGTTCCTGTCGATCATCGGGAAGAAAGGAGGGTTGAGCTCACCGCTCACGACTCTGACGACTTGGATATGGTTGGGGCCTTTGGTAGTGGGCATCTACCTTTTCGTGAAGGTTGGACTCGCAAATCCGCGCATCAAATACAACTTTGATGTCGTTATCTCCAATCTGCCCTACCTGGGACCTACCGTGCGGCAGTTGGCGATGGCCAAGTTTGGACGCGCGTTCGGGGCGCTATACCGAGGCGGAGTGCCGATCAATCGAGCCATCCACCTAGCAGGGGACGCGACTGGAAACGAATACATCCGGGCAAGAGTCGTACCGGCGTCGAGGACGTTGGAAACTGGAGCCGGACTCACTGAAACCCTGAGGAGCACGGGAGCGTTCACGCCGATCGTTCTGGACATCATGGAGACAGGCGAGCGAACGGGAAACATCGACGAGATGCTCACGCGCATGTCGGACTTCTATGAAGATGAGGGCAAGACGCGTTCAGAGCAGATGGGACACGTTTTGGGCGTGATCGTGTATGTTTGCGTCGCAATCTACGTTCTCTACATTCTCATTCAGTTCTACTCAGGATATTTCAGCAGCCTCCTCAACAGCGCTGGTGGTGAGTAGGTGCCGAAGAATCATTATCAGGTTCTCGGGATACCCATCACCAGTACCGCTCAAGAAGTAAGGTCCGCCTATCGTCAGCTAGTTCTGAAACACCATCCCGACCGCTCCTCGGACCCAAAATCTGGAGAGATTTTCCTGGCGGCGACCGAGGCTTATAAAGTTCTTGGTGACGCTGAAGCTCGAAAGCGTTACGATGCCCAAATAGCCCTAGAGCGCAGATTGCGCGAAAAGAGGATGGATCAACCGCCGCCGAGCGCCGCGAACTTTGGCTGGCCCTCTTCTGGCGAGACGCGGGCTACTGCGTCCTCTAAGCGGGCAGAAATCAGAGAGGAAGTCGTGACTCTAAGTCATCTATTCTCCCGTGGACGATATAGTGATGCGGAGGTTCTCGCGCAGTCCATCATTCAACGTGATCCGCGTCAGGCTGTCCCCTATGCCATCCTTGGAGACATTGCGAGAATGCGCGGCAATCGTGGCGAGGCCCTGAAGCTGTATGCCTACGCCGCCCAGTTCGATCCGCGCAATCCAACCTATCAGCGCCGCTACGAAGATCTCCTGAACACCCCGGTTAGGTCGGTAGCGAGCTTTGTACGTGACAAGAGCGAACTCAAGCCTCATTATTTCGCGGGATACGTTGGCATAGGCCTTGTGTTCGTGGCCTGCGCATACCTGGTTCTCGCCAAAGAACGGCCCCTCTTTCCTTCCCTCGGCCTTATTTCGACTTGGACGGTCGGGCTGATCGTCATGCTCTTCTTTATGGGTGTTACAGTGGGTGCCTGCTTGTCGATAGAAAGTCTGATCGACAGCTTCGGCGCGATCACCACGAATTCTGTGGGCAAGCGCAATCCGACTGCCGCGCTTGCCACCCTTGCGGTAGTAAATTTTTGGCTGGCAGTTTTCTCATACGTTCTGCTTGGGGTGGCTCGTCAGTCCTTCAATTTTTCAACGACCCGTGTCGTCGCAGCCTCTGCGTCTGCGACCTGCCTAGCCGCCCTTTCGTGCGAGTTCGCCGGGCGTATCAGCGGTATTCAAGTGCTCTTATGGGGAGGAAATTTCGTTTACCTCGGTGCTTTGTGCGGGTGGCTGGTCTCGGACGCCCTTCGAACGCCTGGATAGCTCCCCATAATAGGAATCATGTTTAAGGAGAGCTTTCAGGACGCCTGGCGTGCCCGCTACGACAGCGAACCTGATTTCACTTATCCCGATTTAGCGCCGTTTCTTCGCCACCGTTCAATTCGCCGCTTTGCTGATCGTTCTGTTGACGAATCACTGATCAGTGGATTGGTGGCTTGCGCCCAATCAGCCTCCACGAGCAGCAGCCTTCAACTGTGGAGCATCATTTCCGTCCAAAATCCAAGTACCCGCGAGGAACTGGCGCTCTTGTGCGATAACTACAACCACATCCGCGAGTGCGCATGGTTCCTGTGCTTCATTGTCGATCATTTTCGGCTCAAGCAGGCAGCCGCTGAGGTCGGAGAAGGCGCGCTCGGGCTGCCATTTACCGAATTCTTTACAATGGCCGTCGTAGATGCAGCCCTCGCTTCCGAAAGAATGGTGGTGGCGGCAGAAAGCACGGGACTCGGGATCTGCTACATCGGCGCGTTGAGAAACAACGCCGCCGAAGTCAGCCGCATTCTCGATCTGCCAGAACAGACGTTCGGAGTCTTTGGATTATGCTTGGGCTGGCCTGAAGAACCGATTACAGCTAAGATCAAACCTCGATTGAGCCAAGAGGCGATTTGGCATCGCGAACAATACAATCGCTCGGTTGACGTTACCGAATACGACGCCCGCATGTCGGAGTTCTATCGTTCCGAGAATATGAAAGGGGATGTAACCTGGTCCATGCGGTCCGGACGAAGAGTCGACGAGCATCACATGACCGGCCGCGACACTCTACTCACCTGGCTCCGCTCAAAAGGATTTCTCCAGAAATAAAAAGTCGCCGGATTCATAGAACCCGGCGACGATCGTTTTGGCTAAAGCCTTACTTGGCGGCGTCACCGCCAGCCGTAGCTGTCGTCGACGTGGTTGCGCCAGCGTCATCCTTGCTGCCGCAGCCTGCGAGAATTCCACCAACAATGCTCATCACCATAATCAAAGCGAAAATTTTCTTCATATCCTTAGATACACCTCCTAAAGTGTGCTTTTCAGCCGCCTGAGATGAGATTTCTCAGACAGGTGCATTATAATGTTTTTCAAGAAGCGTTGCAAGTTGGCAGCGGCGAGTGACATTTCGGAGCCAGGAACGCTCTAAAGAAAGTAAGACTATGAAGAATCAAAACGACCTCATCGTTTCCATCGTCGCGATTGTGATCTTGTTGATCGTCGTAGGTGTCGCCTGGGGAACGAAAGTGGAGCCACGACAGCCCACGCCGCCAACTGAGGTGACAGTAGCCCCGCCGCAACTACCCACGCAAGTCGCGCCGGTGATGGCGAACGGTCTTCCGAGTGGAGGCAATGGTGGTGGCGGTGGAGCTGCGGGTGGAGCAGCCTCCGGGAGGATGCCCGGCCCAAGTTCTCCAAAGGGATCAAAGTTCGGGCGCTAAACTGCAGTCTAAGACTCGCCTGAGACTATCATTCGGACCGCCCGACGTGACATAGTGATAGTCTCAGCAAATGCCTACTCCTGCCGTTCTCAATGTAGGTTTTTACAACTTCGTTCTCACCGATAAAGTCGTTGCGCTCGTGAGCGCCGAGTCGGCACCGATGCGCCGAACCGTGCAGAACCTTCGTAAAGGAGGCGATCTCATCGACGCGACACAGGGCCGGAAGACCAAGTCAATTATTTTCACGACAAGCTCGGCCGTCATCTTGTCCGCGATTTCCCAAGAAACGTTGGCTAAACGCCTGAGCACCGGCGAAGTCGGCAACGATGAGGAGTAGATCCCAGTCTCGGCTGTTTGGCAGCCTCATACGCGATATCGGGATAGACCTCGGAACTGCGAACAGCCTCGTCTTCGTTGCCGGCCAGGGCATTGTTATTCATGAGCCGAGCGTCATCGCCGTCAGCCAAGACGACCGCCGCACCATCAGTGTGGGCGAGGCGGCTCGGCACATGCTCGGCAGAACTCCTCAAAACATCGAAGCAATCAAACCCATCCGCAATGGCGTCATCGCGGATTACCTCCAGACCGAGGAGCTGCTCAGAAGCTTTATCCAGCGAGTAACCAATCGTTTCCTACTGCGTAAGAATGTCTTGGTAGGCGTTCCAAGTGGTGTGACCGAGGTCGAGCGCCGAGCTGTGCTCGAAGCAACTCGTAACGCGGGTGCAACCCACTCATTCGTGATCGAAGAGCCCATCGCTGCCGCTTTCGGATCGGGCCTGCCGGTTCATGAGCCCACCGCGTCGATCGTGGTCGATGTCGGTGGAGGGACGACGGAGGTAGCCATTATCTCCTCCTCGGGCATTGTGCATGCGAATTCGCTGCGCATTGCCGGAGATGAACTGGATGAGGCGATCATCAGCTACGTCCGACGTGCCTACAATCTCCTGATTGGCGAACAAACCGCCGAGCGCGCGAAGGTCGAGGTCGGATGCGTGGTGCCGCTGCAACAAGAGCTGAGAACTGAAATTCGCGGTCGCGATCTCGTTAGCGGCTTGCCCAAGAGCGTCATAATCACGAGCGACGAGATTCGAAACGCCATTCTTGAGCCGGTGAATGCGATTGTTCAATCAGTGAAGATAACGCTTGAGGCTGCTCCGCCCGAATTGGCTGGTGACGCGATTGATCGAGGCATTCTTCTGTGCGGGGGAGGCGCACTCCTCCGAGGATTTGAACAGTATCTGGCCGAACACACCATGATGAAGGTGCAGGTTGCGACTGACCCCCTCTTGGCAGTGGCTCATGGGACGGGAAGGATCGTTGCAGAAATGCATCACAACGTGCGGGTCCGCCGGCTGGTGGAAAGGGCAAGCCTGTATTGAAGCGGCGGCGTGATTGGAGTCTTCCCCTCACAATCGCCCTTATAGTGGCTGGAATTCTCCTGTCCCGCCTGCAATCTGCTGCACGGGTTCGCGGTCGGCTCGATCCATTGTCGAACGCCATTCACCGCTTGATCGACCCCGGAAGTTCGGTAGCGACTGCGACGAGTTCTACTTTGGCCAATTTCGTATCCAGCCTTGGGCGAGCGACGGCTTTGGAGGCAGAGAATCGGCGGCTACGTCTGAGAATTGCTGAATTGTCCGACTCGTCCCATCGCATCGAAGATCTGGAGAATCAGGTCCGGCAATTACGGCTCACCTCGAAATGGCTCGCCTCTGGCAGCAAGGAAAAGGTTCCGGCGAACGTCATTGCTTTCTTTCCCAGCAACTACCGAATTACTCTTGACGCGGGTCTTGATCAAGGAATCGCTCCTGGGATGGCGGTCGCAGTCTTCGGCGGTCTCGCCGGACGGGTGGAAACCGTAGCCGCCCACACCTGCCAAGCTCTTTTGATCGCCGCTCCTTCCACCGAACCCAAGATGGGTGCATTGATCCGGCGGGCGAGTTCCGTGAACGCCCCAAGCGGAATCATTAAATCAGCCGGGGACGGCATGCTCAGTCTAGAGCTGACCAATTCGGAAAGCTCGGTCGAGCCTGGAGACATCGTGATCACTGGCGGCTTCACCGTCCAGCTTCCGCGCGGCCTCATTATTGGCCGCGTAGTCGGGGTCCAATATGATCCCGCTTTCGGAAAGAAGGTCGCAACTGTCGCCCCAGCCGTAAACCCCGCAACCCTGCAGGAGGTCGTCATCATCCGATGAAGAGCATCAAGGGAGTCCTCATCGCAACCTTGGCCATTTACCTCGCAGCCATTCTTCAAGGTGGCGTCGCCTCGCGCTACTCGCTCTTGGGAGGTCATGTCGACTTCTATCTGATCGTCCTCGGCTTCCTCCCTCTGTACACCAATCGAAAGGGCGGAGCGCTTCTCGGGTTCGCGATCGGTGTCGTCGAAGGAGCCATGGCTGGCGTCAACATGGGACAATTCGTGTTCGCTCGAGTCGTTACCGGAGTTGCCATCTCATCAGTGGCCGAAGGAGGCGTAGAGCGCAATATCTTCACAACTTCCCTCTTTGCCGTAGTCTCCGCCATCTTTAGTCAGCTCATCTTGATGTTTTTGGCCCCGCCCCCGGCAGTTCTGCCCTTCTTGGGAGATACACTGAGGACAGCGGTGTACAACGGTGTCCTCGCGATGCTGCTTTACGCCTTGTTCAACAGGTTCCTAAGCCCTCGCAAGTGAGGGCGGTGCAAGAGATGAGTCAGCATATAAACGTTCTAGAAATGGCGCGGCAGCAGCTAAACATTGCCGCCAAATATCTCGATCTAGACCCAGGCCTTCATCAAGTCCTTGCTTCACCGATGAGATCGCTCAGCGTACGGTTTCCCGTCGTGCTGGACAACGGAGAAGTTCAGGTCTATGAAGGCTATCGGGTCCAGCACAACCTTTCGCGAGGCCCAACGAAAGGCGGCATCCGATACCATCCCGATGTCGATTTAGATGAAACCAGCGCCCTCGCCATGTGGATGACGTGGAAATGCGCGGTCGTCAATATTCCCTACGGCGGAGCAAAAGGCGGCGTCAAGGTCGACGTGAAGCAGCTTTCCCGGCGTGAATTGGAAAAGTTAACCCGCCGATTCATTTCCGACATCGGCATCATTGTCGGTGAACGGAGCGATATCCCCGCTCCTGACATTGGCACCAACGCCCAAGTGATGGCTTGGATCATGGACACCGTTTCCATGCAAAAGGGCCATACCGTGCCCGGATGCGTCACGGGCAAGCCCATTGAATTGGGCGGTTCCGAAGGGCGTGTGGAAGCTACCGGTCGCGGCGTCGTGGTCAACTTGGAAGAAGCGGCAAAGGCCATGAATCTCAACCTCAACGGCGCTAAAGTCGTCGTTCAAGGGTTCGGAAACGTTGGCTCCGTTGCGGCTCTGCTGGCCGAGGAAGCCGGGGCGACCGTGGTCGGTATCAGCGATGCCCTGGGCGGAATCTATAACGAAAGAGGACTGCCCGTACACGAGCTGCATCATAAATATGGCTCGCGAGAAGGCGGAATTCGCGAGTACAAGGATGCTCAAGCGGTCTCCAACGAAGAGATTCTCGAAATGCCGTGCGACGTGCTTATTCCCGCCGCGATCTCCGCTCAACTAACGGGCGAGAATGCCGACAAAATCAAGGCCAAGCTGATTGTCGAAGGAGCGAACGGTCCGACAACGCCCGACGCCGATAACATCTTCAGCGACAAGGGCATCATGGTCGTACCTGACGTCCTTGCCAACGCGGGGGGCGTGGTCGTCAGCTACTTCGAGTGGGTGCAAGACCTTCAAAACTTCTTCTGGGAAGAGAATGAGGTCAACAACAAGCTGACCCGCATCATGCGACAGTCGTTTGCGGCCGTGGAGAGCACGATGAGATCGCACAAGACCGACATGCGCACCGCCGCCTATATCATCGGTGTCAAACGAGTCGCGGAAGCGACGATGAAGCGCGGCATCTATCCCTGATCGATCTCGTGCCAAGTGGATAGGAATGGCTCTCTCTTGGGAGCCATTTTTTCCGTACCTCTGAGCCTCGCCCCGAACGAGCACAATTTTCTCCGCCTGGGGATGGGAGACACCAACTCGATCTGAAGCAATGCTAGGGCCTGCGAAAGATTCATTCCAAGCTGGGAAATAATTCGTTCCGAGGTAGGAATTGGGCGCAGGCCTCCAAAGCCTCAAAACAGTGGGGGTCAGTTCGATCCCGTGACCGGCAACCTCCAGGCCGGAATTCCCCCGCTTGGGCGGTCGCCCGTCAGCGCGAGTCGCAGCATCGCTGGCGGCATCTGATTTTCTCGCAGGATCCGGTCATGAATGTCGCGAAGCTTCCACCCATCCTCCAACAATTCGCGCGAGATCTCTCGAAATTGCAGGCCGCCGAGAAGATAGGCGGCTTGATAAAGGGGAGGATAGCTGCCGTTGAAGGAGCGCCGCACCTCGGCTTCCGCATTAAACCGCTCATGCCCCACTAGATCGACCAGCATCTCCACGCAATCGGCGGTAGAGATCTCACCAAGATGAAAGCGCAGAGAAAAAACCACACGAATGCAGCGGTGCATCCGCCAGAAGAGCATGCCAATCCGCCTTTCGGGAGTGTCTGGAAAGCCGAGTTCCCAGAGGAGAAGCTCCCAATAGATGGTCCAACCTTCGATCCAAAAGGGTGTGGAAAAAAGGCGGCGATACGGCCGAAAGCGACGCGTCATGAACTGCTGAAGATGGTGCCCAGGGATGAGTTCGTGCTGGACGGTCGCTCGGGAGAACGCGGGATTGTTTCCGCGCATGCTCATCCTCTTCTCCTCCTGCGACATCGCGTCGGTGGGGTACGACACCATGATCACTTCTCCTCCGAGGAAGAAAGGGCTGACCTTTTGCGCCTCTGCGGTCATCATGTTCATTCGCCAAGTCTCCTCCGCGAGCGGAGGAACGGTGACGAGATCCCGCACGATTTCGACCGCTTCAAGAGCGAGTTGGCGAACCATCCTTGGCTGCTGTCCAGGGGAGACGCAGGAGTCCTTGACATGCTCGATCGCGGCCCGCCAATCTTCCCCAAATCCCAGCTCCCGAGCGGCGCCCTTTATTTCCCGGAGGCACCATGCGTATTCTCGCTCTCCGATTGCGACGAGCTCTTCCGGGGTGTTCGCGAGCATTTCACGCTTCAGCGCAACTTCGATGGCTTGACGCCCGACCGGGCGTCCGGGGATGAGATCGGGGTTCGACTTCGGCTGTACGGCTTCGAAAGCTTCCAAGACGTGTTCGATTGGCGTGCGAACCCACCACGCGATCTCCGGATCATACGGGCAGTAGTAGTCTCTCCACCGCTCGATCGCCTGTTTCAGTTCTTTAACCGCTTCCCCAGCGATCCAAGTGTTCTCGACTGGGCTGCTGGCGGCGAGGATGCGCGACAATTCGGCAAACTTCGCGGCTACATCTTCCCCACTTGGATCCTTCATGTCCATTCTCTCCGCATCGAGCTGGCAAATGAGCTCGGCATACGGCATGTTTGGCTTCAGCCGTTCGAGTTCTTCCTCAAGATGCTCCAGCTCGTCGTCGGCCTTCTGCAAGAAATTCAGGAAGAGGGCGCGATCGATGGCAGCAACGGTCGAGAGTGGCGCGGGCTCGATTCCTTCCAGCCTTTGGCGCCAAGTCATATGGAGCTTTTTAAGCCGCCCAATCCGCAGATTCGAGAGTTGCATCGGATAACGCAGCTCGATTGCCTTTCGATCTTGGACGAATTCGTTTACGAGTGTGCCAAGTCCGGGATCGTCGTCTCTAAAATCAGGCTCCGCGTTCTGAAGCGGCTTCACATCTGCCATCTCCATCAGTGTAGCCAAGGAATCTGGTCGGTGCGGGTTCATTCGGGTTAAGATACAAGCGGTGTTCCTTTCCTTCGCTCTTCTGCCCCTTTTCGTCCAAGTACGCCCGCTCTACGCCCCGACGACCGCGGAAGTCGCGGCAAACTACCTCCGAGCCGATACCGTCGGCGGCGAATGGACGAGGAGTGCGTCGATGCTCCGTCTTGACCCGCATTGGTTCGACAACGGCCGCGCGTTCTGGTACTTCCGCGACGCCTCGGGCGGCACCGGCGAATACATCCGGGTTGATTCGGCCACGGGAAAGAAGACGCCGTTGTTCGATGCCAAGCGTTTGGCGGCCGCGCTTGCCAAGGAACTTGGGCAGGATGTCGATCCCGATCGACTGCCCCTGCGGACGGTGGAATTCGATGGAAAGATCGCGCGTTTCGTCGCCGGAAATCAGAGCTGGATGATCGATTTGGGCTCTTACGGCCTCACCAAAATGAAATCGGAACCTCCGACGAGTCCGAGAGCGCGCGGACCGAGGGGCAATCGCCGCGACTCGAGGCGAGATGCGATTCCTTCACCAGACGGAAAATGGACGGCGCGGATCGTCGACAACGCGATTATCGTTGCCGATAGCGTGGGCGGCAGCCGGACTCTGACTCCGAACGTGCCGCAGGACGGCTTCTACTCGAGGCTCGTCTGGTCGCGCGATTCGCGTCGTCTGATTGCGGTGAAAACACATCCGGGAGATCATAAACAGGTCTATTTGATCCAGAATTCTCCTCCGGAATGGGGGCCGGCGAAGCTGACCCAGAGAACGTATGACCGCCCGGGCGATAAAGTCGACACTTACGACATTCAGGTGTTCGATCCGGCTGGCCAGGTGCCGCCGACGGAAGCTGAGGCGATCGATTATGGCGACTATCCCGCGTTTCGTCCGACGACGGATGGAGCTTTTACCTATCAGAAGATGGATCGCGGTTACGGGCGCTTCCGCGTTCTGCGGCTCGAACCGATTTCCGGAAAGACTTCGGCAGTCTTCGACGACGATCCGTCAACGTTCGTCGATTCTACAGCACTCGTGACCGAATATTTGAAAGGCTCGGATGAAATTATCGTTTCGTCAGAGCGCGACGGATGGCACCACCTCTATTTGGCAGATGGTAAGGGGGGGTTGCGACAGATCACTAAGGGGAATTGGGTGGTTCGCGGCGTGGAAAAGGTGGACGAGGAGCATCGCCAGATTATTTTTCGCGCGAGCGGGATCAATGCGGGCGAGGATCCTTACTGCATCCATTACTACCGCATTAACTTCGACGGCAGCAATATGGTTGGGCTGACGCCAGCAAAGGGGAATCATCGCGCCGTTTTCGGCCCCGATGGGACGGTATTGGTGGATACCTACTCCACCGTCGAGCAGCCGCCAATTCACGAACTGCGCAGCGGAATCAGCGGAAAATTGATATCAACTCTTGAGAAGGGCGATATTTCGCGGCTCTTGGCGATGGGCTGGCGTCCTCCGCAGCCTTTTGTTGCCAAAGGGCGCGATGGGAAGACCGATATCTATGGCGTCGTCTTCCGGCCCACGAACTTCGATCCCAAGAAGCGGTATCCGGTGGTTGAGGACATTTATGCGGGGCCGCAGGATTCCTTTGTTCCGAAATCGTTTTCGCCGGCGTTCTATCAGCAACGCGTGGCGGAGCTCGGCTTCATTGTGGTTCAGATCGACGGAATGGGCACGCGCAACCGCTCAAAGGCTTTTCATGACGTGTGCTACAAAAACTTGGCGGATGCGGGCTTTGAGGATCGCATCCTCTGGATGAAAGCACTCGGCAAAGTAGAACCTTCTGCCGATCTTGAACGCGTGGGAATCTACGGAACTTCGGCGGGCGGGCAGAATGCGGGGGCAGCCGTGCTCTTTCACCCTGAATTCTATAAAGTCGCCGTCGCGTCTTGCGGCTGTCACGACAATCGCCTGGACAAGATTTGGTGGAACGAGCAATGGATGGGCTTGATGGGATCCCATTACGCTACGTGCTCGAATATAGAAAACGCGAGCAAGCTTCAGGGCGACCTCCTGCTCATCGTGGGCGAGTTGGATACGAATGTTCCTCCAGAATCGACGTACCGATTCGCGGCGGCACTGCAGACGGCGGGCAAAGAATTCGAATTGGTTGTCATTCCGAACTCGGATCACACCGCAGGTGGACCCTATGGGGAGCGAAAGCGGAGAGATTTTCTGGTTCGGCACCTGCTCAGAGTCGAACCTCCGAATCCGAACAGTTGAACGCATTGGAGAGGTTTGGGTGCCTTATAATTTAAGCACTTGAATCCGACGCACCCCACACTTTCCTGATCCTGAATTTGGGCGAAGAAGTCCACGTAAGAAAAGCCGACTAGGTGAACTGGTGGACTCTAAAACTAGAATTCAGGCGGACGCATTAAAAGAGCGCCTTCGTTTTGATCTTTGGATCCCGGCAACAGCTCCCGCTCCGCCTGGAGGACACTGTCCAGCCCGTCCATTGTCTTCGATTCTTCGATGGAACCGTCGGGCCGGACAATGTAGCCAAAAACGCCCATGACAGAGTGGTAGCCGAAACCTGCGAAGGTGGTAGGTGCCTCAAGGCGCTTGCGCATCGCGTCCGTGAGCCTCGTCCTTGGTGAGATGGTATATCCCTGCCGCATCAGGTAGTTCGGTATGGTGCCTTTGACCTTCCGCTTATGAGACGTGGGCACGATTTTGACGTACCAGTCGACGGACGTCTTATTGCCATGACGGTTCTGAAATTGGACGGTGCTTAGGCTTCCGTCGAAGCTGACAATGAAGCGGTCGGCGGCGGAGCCGATCGGATACCAAGCGTCGGCGTGGCACGGGCCAAGGGTTTCGGAATAGACGGAGGTGTAGCCGATGTTGGCTCTGGGCTCCACAAAGACGCTGTTAAACTGCCCCCGCCAATGATCCAGGCGTTTAAAGAACGCCTCATCGTAGGATTTAGATTGTTTGACGAGAGCTAGGAAGGCGGCGACACAGGTCAGGATCATCTCTCTTATTTAACGCGCGAAACCCGGCCGGGATGTTCGCTTTTTACGTTCGGTGATTCAAAACCGGATTATGGCGTTCTCTAGCCAACTGCAACTCCAGTCCTGAGACTAAAATTTGCGAGTTGATCAGCCTCAGGACTTGGGTGGACGAAGACGTCGGCTCCTTGCACGCCCGTCCTGAGGGATCAACATACAAGGCATTGCAGAGATCGCGTTGGCGGCGTTAGCCCCACCTTTTTGCTCGATGTAGGTCTTATAGGACCTATTGGACCGATAACACAATCTTCTGATGAAGAGTGCTTTTTCGTGGTCTTTGCCCCAGATTTCTAGGGTCCCGCTGGCGGAGGAAGTCCTCGTAGTCGAGAGCAAGCTCTTCTAGGCTTGCGCGGGCAACGCCGACGAGTCTTAATTCGGTTTTGGAGGAGGTGCCGGAGGCGACGCTTCCTTCAGCGATGTTCTGTCGGCCGCTACGGGCGGCTTGCACCATCTGATCGACGGTGCGGTTTCGTCGGTCCAGGTAGAGGCGGGTGAAGGAAACGGTGCCGTCGTACACGATCTCCGACATCTGAAATGCAAGAAGCCCCCGATACCCGCCATGAGGCTTGATCAGAGGCTCCTCGTTCATTGAGCAATTATAAGTCTTATAGGACCTATAAGACCTATAAGGACTTATAAAGCTGGAGAGACTACGGGGAGCTTAGAAGCCCATGCCTCCCATTCCGCCCATGCCGCCCATGTCGTCCATGCCGCCGCCAGGCATCGCCGGAGCCTTCTTCTCGGGCCTTTCGACGACGAGGGTCTCGGTCGTCAGCACGAGACCAGCGATCGAAGCTGCGTTCTGGATCGTTGATCGAGTGACCTTAGCTGGATCGACGATGCCAGCGCTGACCATGTCGACCACTTCGCCGGTCACCGCGTTGAGGCCCTTACCGTCGCCTGCGCCTCCGACCTTCTCAACGATGACCGAACCTTCCAGACCAGCGTTCTTTGCGATCTGTCGAAGCGGCTCTTGAAGAGCTCGCTTTACGATCAGGAGACCGGTCTTCTCGTCGGAGCTAAGCGAAGAATCGTCTGCATTGAGAGCATTCGAAGCCTTGAGCAGGGTGACGCCGCCGCCTGGGACGATGCCTTCCTCGACTGCCGCGCGAGTTGCCGAGAGAGCATCCTCGTAGCGGTGCTTCTTCTCCTTGAGCTCGGTCTCGGTGGACGCTCCAACCTTGATCACGGCCACACCGCCGCTCAGCTTTGCGAGCCGCTCTTGGAGCTTTTCTCGGTCGTAGTTGCTGTCGGTGTTCTCGATTTGCGACTTGATGGTGCCGATTCGACCCATCACATCTTCCTTCGTGCCTGCACCTTGGATGATGGTTGTGTCTTCCTTGGTGATGACCACTCGCTCCGCAGTGCCAAGCATGTCCATCGTCACGTTCTCAAGCTTGGTGCCGAGATCTTCAGAGACGAACTTACCGGCGGTGAGGATTGCGATGTCCTCAAGCATTGCCTTGCGACGGTCGCCAAAGCCAGGAGCCTTGACAGCTGCGACCTGAAGGACGCCTCGGATCTTGTTCAAAACCAGTGTGGCAAGAGCGTCGCCCTCGATGTCCTCAGCGATGAGAAGCAGCGGACGGCGAGCCTGCGCCGCCTTTTCAAGGAACGGCAGGAACTCCTGCGCATTGCTGATCTTCTTCTCATGGATGAGGATGATCGGCTTCTCAAGCACGGCTTCCATGCGCTCGGGATCGGTCACGAAGTAGGGGCTGACATAGCCGCGGTCGAACTGCATACCCTCGACGATCTCCATCGTGGTTTCGCGTCCCTTGCTCTCTTCGACGGTGATAACGCCGTCCTTTCCGACCTTGTCCATCGCCTCAGCAACCTGCTTGCCAATTTCAGGATCGTTACCGGCGATGGTTGCGACGAATTCGACTTGCTCCTTGTCCTTGATTGGCTGAGCAGTCGACTTGATGGTCGCGATGACCTGCTCGACCGCCTTGTCGATGCCTCGCTTGACCGCGATTGGGTTACCGCCGGCCGCGACATATCGAAGGCCTTCGTTCACGATCGCTTGGGCGAGAACGGTCGCGGTGGTGGTTCCGTCACCGGCCACGTCGTTCGTTTTGCTGGCGACTTCCTTGCAGAGCTGCGCGCCCATATTTTCGTATGGATCTTCGAGCTCGATTTCCTTGGCGACGGTGACGCCGTCCTTGGTGATTGTGGGGCTGCCCCACTTCTTATCGAGGACGACATTTCGACCTTTGGGGCCGAGGGTCACCTTAACGGCATCGGCGACTTTATTGACGCCGCGCTCAAGCGCTCGACGCGCCTGCTCGTTATAAATTAGATTCTTACTTGCCATAACTCTTTCTCAAACGTGTTGGATTAGCACTCTCGTGCTCGGTTTGCTAAGCATACCAGCGTGTGGTCTTTTTTGGCAATCCGTAAGCGCGAGTGCTAATCAGTTTTTTTCGGGCTGAAACGAGTCTGAATGACGGCCCACCAGCGAGTTAAAGGTGTCTTCTACAGCGCCGTAAACTCTGTGAAGGCCGACATCCAGCACGAGGGCATCTGCGGGGTTCGTTATGGATAGGTGGCTCGGTCCGTGAAATTGGTCAGCAATGCGGGAGATGTCGATCTGAGCATTGGCCACCTCCAATATCCACCGCGTCAGATTTTCGTGAACGTTGTAGTCGGAATTGTAGACGACGTTCTCCGATTCTGCCCTTAAGTGCGGAACGAGGAGACGAGGATCGGTTCCAACCGTGATCAACCAGCATTTGCCGTCCGATAGTTCATCGGCGATGGATTGGCAGGCACCGCCGATTAGTAGCCGCTCGAAAGGAGCCTTCACTCTCACGAAGTAGTAGCCTTCGTCGAAGTCGGTGTTCGGCAATGTCCGCCCAAACCATTGTCTGACTTCTTGTATGAGCGACATTTTTCAAGCAGCATTGAAGAAGAGGGGCATCGGCTGCGCGCCGACGCCCCTTTTGATTAGTTGAGGATGGCGTAGACCTGATCCTCATCCAGGATCGTGTAGTCTTTGCCGTCCAAGGTCACTTCGTTGCCGCCATATTTGCTGAAGAGCACCTTGTCGCCGACTTTGACGCTTAACGTATTGCGATCGCCGTTATCGAGAATGCGGCCATTGCCGACCGCGATCACACGGCCACTCTGCGGCTTCTTTTTGGCGGTGTCGGGCAGGTAGAGACCGCTCGCGGTCTTCTCTTCTTGCTCGACCAGCTCGACGACGACTTTATCTCCAAGTGGTTTGATGTTTGACATAATTTGTTGATTCTCCAGAATTAGCACTCCATTCGAAGGTCTGCTAAAATTATGAGACGTTGGGGATCTCATTTTCAAGGTGGACAAGCCCCAACAAACTTCCTGGACTGTCCATTCATGATGGCTCCCTGTACAATCGCAAGCCACTGAGGAGGCGGCATTCGCCTAATTCAAATCGGTGTCTTGCGCTCGAATTAGCAGCAAACCCATGTGATTTTGCCTGCTCCGCGTGGAATAAGTTAGGTGCGCGCAGGATGCGTGCGAGGCACTATGTCGGAAGCAAAGGAAGCACCAAAGAAGAAGGGCAAGCTGCCCATTATCTTAATCGTCGTCGTCGTATTGGCGGCTGGCGGCTTTTTCAAGATGAAGGGCGGAGGGAAAAAGGAAGCTCCCGCAGTCAAGTTGGGGGAGACTGAAAGTCTTGGCGAATTTCTCCTGAATCTCAATGGAAGCGAGGATGGTGAAACCTACCTTCGTGCCGAGATTTCGATGCAGATGAAGGAAGGCGTCAAGAAGGAAGAGTTTGAAAAGGATTTACCGGCGATCAAGGACACCGTACTCCAGATCCTGCGGACGAAGACGGCAGCGGAATTATCCGCACGCAACATGCCAATTCTCAAGTTTGAGATTGCTGCCAAAGTCAATAAGCTGTTGAACGAGGCTTCCGAAAAGAGCGACGGAGCGGACGAAGGCAAAAAGAAGAAAAAGAAGAAGGATGAGGAGGAAGAATCGGCTGATCCAGAAGAGCGAGAGCATCCGGATTGGGACAGCGATGAGGGTCCCGTCCTAAAGGTCTTCTTCACGAGCTTCGCTACGCAGTAGATCGAGGGATAGAATGGAGGAGTGGTCGCGACGCTCCTCCTAACCCTCACGGCTTTCGGGCCCTACCAGAAGATTAATGTTGAAGGTTTCACTCTGCAGGTGGAACGAAAGGCAACCGAGAGCTCTCTCTGGCCGATCGCCAAGAAAGAGATTGATAATCAACTCTATCGAATCGCCCGGGTTGTTCCTGATGGGCCGCTCTCGTCCATGCGAAAGCTCACGATCTGGGTGCATTTAGACGATAAGGCCACGGCGTGCGCGGCCTACCATCCTGCACCTGAATGGCTAAAAGAGCATGGCAGCGATCCGGCTATGGCGAAAGGGCTGGAGATTGCGAATTTGGAGCATTTCATCTCATGGACTTACGAGCAGCCTTGGATGCTTCTGCACGAGTTGAGCCATGGATACCACGATCAGTTTCTTTCAGACGGCTTTGAAAATAAGGACGTCAAGGAAACTTGGCAGCGCGCGATGTCAAGCAAGCGGTATGACTCTGTCCTGCATTGGAACGGCTCGCAAGCAAAGCATTACGGGGAGAACAACCAGATGGAGTTCTTCGCCGAGTCAACCGAAGCTTATTTCGGCCAGAACGATTTCTATCCCTTCGTGAATGCGGAATTGAAAACGTTTGATCCTGAAACGTATGCGCTTATGGTGCGCATCTGGGGTGTGCCGCAGAAACGGTTGGGCAAGGATTAGGTCCGTTCGTTTGACCATTGAGCCTCTTGGGGATCGCGCATTCTTGTTGAGACAACTCGATCAGGAGGCGTTCGCGTACGCCACGGGCCTCGAACGGCTTCAGCTTCCCGGCATCCTTGAAGTGGTGGCCAGTTATGACACGGTCGCTGTTTACACAGATCCTGGTTTCGATGCGACGCGGCTGCCGGAGTCAGTCGAAACCAGCTGCTTCGCTGCTTCTCACCACCAGATTCCAGTTTGCTTTCCGATGGGACTGGATTTCGCAGAGACCTGCCAGACGCTTAGACTCGATACAGAGAGTTTTGTCGAGAGATTTTGCGCATCTGAATATCGCTGCTTTGCAATCGGATTTTGCCCCGGCTTCCCCTATCTCGGTTACTTGTCGGCTGAACTGAGAGGAGTCACGCGGCGTGCTTCGCCTCGCACCGAGATCCCTCGTGGCTCGGTAGCGATCACTGACGATCAAGTCGGCATCTACCCACTTGTTCGTCCCGGCGGTTGGTCTCTCATTGGGGAGACTCCGCTCACGCTGGTCGATGTGGGAGATCGTTATTTTCCGATCGCGGCGGGCGATCTCGTCTCCTTCTATTCCATCGAGAAAGCGGAGTTTAGACGCCTGACGGGAGAAAGGCTTTGATTATCGGCCAAATCGGCAAGATCGATCTGAATGTCGACATTGGGGAAGGGTTCCCATTTGATGAGCAGCTTCTCGACTATGCCTCTTCTGCGAATATCTGTTGCGGCGCTCACGCCGGGAGCCTGGCCCTAACCGAAGCGACGATCGAACTCTGCCGTAGCAAGAACGTGCGTATCGGGGTTCATCCGGGTTATCCAGATCGGGCGTCGATGGGGCGGCGGGACATGGAGGTCTCAGAACATAGTGAATACTTGCGGAGCCTGTTCGACCAGGTAACCCAGTTTTTAGGACTGTGTCGGCCCGCATATCTCAAGCCACACGGCGCATTCTATCACCAGACAGCCCAGATCTTGCCCAAGAGCTGGATTCCGACCGATGATCGCTGGTCCGCGCTCATCCATGAAGACCCGATTGGCCAAGCGATCGGGTTGATCCCAGGCGCAGGATCGCTCGGCATGATGCTTCGTATTTATAGACTGCCGCTGATGGGCTTGCCGGGCACTGCTCACGAAGAGCTTGCCAAGAGGGCAGAGGTGGCATTTATCCGCGAAGGCTTCGCCGACCGGCGCTATCGAGAGGACGGCACTCTGACTCCCCGATCGGAATCTGGTGCGGTCTTGGAAGATGAGGAAGCCATTCGCGCTCAGACCCTCCGGCTTGCGCCGTCCGTCAATTCGATCTGCTTACATGGGGATACTCCTAACGCGGTCGAGTTTGCAAAGCTCGTCCACGCGACGCTGCGAGAAGGCGGCTATGAAGTGAAGGCGTGACGCTCGAACTGGTTCGCGTTGTAGGGTTTGCATCTTTGCAGGGTGCTCCACTTGTGGGACTGAGAAAGTATGGTGTTCCCAGCGGAGGCGCCTTCGATCTCGTGAGTCTGCGCCTCGCGAACGCTCTCGCCGGCAATGGTGAGGACGCTCGATGCATTGAATTGGTCAACGCAGCTGGTGATTTCAAATCGCACGGAGACATCGCGATGGCAGTGGTTGGTCCCATCGAGCAAGTCTCTATCGACGGAGTCCCTGCGCCCGCGAACGCTTCGTTCCTGCTGCGTGCAGGTCAAACGTTGTCCATCCCCGCTTCTCGTAGTGGCCTCACCGTTTACCTCTCCTGTGCTGGCGGGTTCCATGGCTTTGGCCCGCACGAGACGACAGAGCGCCTCCAGTCTGGGGAAAAACTTAAAACGACGCAAGTGGAGCACCCTCCTCGCCCAATGCGCTTGTCGCAGCATTACTTCGTGCTAAGAGCCATCCGGGTCGTGCTTACCACTCAGATCGCGCAAAGCATTCTGACGGTTTCCGCCAACTCAAGCCGCGTTGGCATTCGGCTTCAGGGATTGACCGGGGGAACGTCGGAGCGACGTCGCAGCGAGCCGGTCTGCGTCGGCCTCATCCAGCGCGTTCCAAGCGGAGAATTGATCATCATCGGTCCGGATGGACCCACCATTGGCGGTTACGAACCCATCGGATGGGTCATCGATGCTGACTTGCCTCTCCTTGGTCAGCTTCGACCCGGAGCGACGCTTAGGCTTGACTCAGTCACGCAAGACGGGGCCCGAAAGCTTAACCTGGATGCTGAAATACAGCTTCAAAAGCGCGTAAAGGAGATCACTTTGGCTTCTTCGCTCTGAGTTGGAGAGTTTTTCTTGCGTGCTCGGCCGTTCCTCCTTCGGTCCAAATTCCAAGCTCGTCCTCCTCTTCACCATAGAGTCCGGTTAACCACGAGTGCCAAAGAGGCTTCTGCGTCTGCCTCTTCAACGTCGACGTAATACCCAGTTCCTGCAAGTTCTCTTCAGAAATGAACCCAGCCGCAATCCTTCCATTTTTCTTTCTTGGGAGTAGCTCGACGATGTCGGCATACTCTTTCTTCACGTTGAATAGAGCTTTGTTCGCCAGCTTTTGATCTTCGACGCTCGGTTTCGCCGATTCGTGAGCATACTGGCTCCAATACTTGCCTCCCAGGCTGAAAAGGGCCACCATCATCGCAGCGCTGACGATCCGCATGAGCTTGGCTCGAATCGCGCTCGCCACTGCGGAAAAGGCCAATCCTCCAATGATCGGCATCGACAGCGGAACCTCGAACGACTTGGTAGCATAAGCGCTGGCGCTATACACAATTCCAAATCCGATGAAAAAGTAGAGGACGAAGTAGCCAAGCTGAACCACTCGGCGAGCGACTCGAAAGACAACGAACAGCATGAGCCCGATCAGCGCCACGCTGCCATAGCCCGCGACACTCGGGTTCAGCCCCTGAAACCATTGCGGAACTTC
Organism: Armatimonadota bacterium; assembly: GCA_023392285.1. Classification (GTDB taxonomy): domain Bacteria; phylum Armatimonadota; class Fimbriimonadia; order Fimbriimonadales; family Fimbriimonadaceae; genus JAEVZK01. Next base: position 73,204 of record JAEVZK010000106.1, read on the forward strand.
CATGTCCGAATGTCAGTGTAGCGGCACATTCACGCGGTTGGTGAAGGCTCTAGTCTTTGAGACCCAGCAGTTGCAGGCATTCCATGGCCGTTTTCACGTACAGAATTTCCATGCCGATGAAAATTTCGGCCGGATGTCGGCTCACATCAGCTTCATTGTCAGCGGACAAAATCACACGTTTTAGACCTTGCTTTTTCGCAGCTAAGATCTTGTCACGAATTCCGCCCACGGGCAAGACTCGGCCGCTTAAGGTGATTTCCCCGGATAGCGCCACATCCATGGGTAGCCTTCTCGACGTGAACACGGATACAAGGGCAGCCAAGATCGTAATTCCTGCGCTTGGGCCATCTTTGGGAATGGCTCCTTCCGGCACATGAATATGCACATCCTTTCCGTCATCCGAGATTTCAAGCTCCGCCAAGTGTGACCGCAGCCAAGAGTGGGCCGTCTCAGCAGATTCTTTCATCACCGGGCCAAGGTTGCCCGTAAGTTTGATCGTCGTCTGAAGGCCTTGTTTAGGCATGGTGGCCGCTTCCACTCGGATGACGTCGCCGCCGCATTCGCTCACCACGAGCCCAAACGACTCTCCGCATGAAAGTTCGGAAACGTGGCTCGTGGACGCGGGCGGTGGGCCAATAAGGCTGACGACATCGGCATCAGTAATTCTGATCAAGGTGCCCGCACCTTCGAGCAGTCGTCGTCCAGCCTTGCGGACCACCTTCGCAATCGTTCGATTGAGCTCGCGGACTCCGGCCTCTCTCGTGTACTGGGTAGCCAGGAGTTCGACTGCGGAAGGATCGACCTCAATGCGTCCTCCCAGCGCGTGCTCCAAGATCGCCCGCGGTACCAAGTGGCGATTTCCTATATCCATCCGTTCCGCTTCGGTGTAGCTATTGAATCGGACAACCTCCATCCGGTCGCGAAGGGCTGCCGGTATCGATTCGATCAGATTTGCCGTGGCGATAAAAATCGCGCCGCTTAGATCGAACGGGACTTCGACGTAATGGTCCACAAAGGATGCGTTTTGCTCGGGATCGAGCGTTTCCAAAAGTGCGCTCGTGGGGTCCGAACGGTAGTCCTCCCCAATTTTGTCAATCTCGTCAAGCATGATCACGGGATTTTTCGTGCCGACCTGACGAAGACCTTGGATGATTCTTCCCGGCATCGCCCCTACATAGGTGCGTCGGTGTCCCCGGATCTCCGCCTCGTCTCTAACCCCGCCGAGGGAGATGCGGTAGAAGCGGCGTCCGAGGGATTCTGCCACCGCTCTACCGAGGCTCGTCTTTCCCACTCCGGGTGGGCCAACAAAACAAAGAATCGGTCCAGTAAGGTGTGGATTCAGCTTTCGGGCCGCAAGGTGATCCAGAATTCTTTCCTTCACCTCTCGAAGGCCGCTGTGATGCTTGTCGAGAATCGCCTCCGCTTCTGACAACGAGATGTGATCTTCGCTGCTGCTATTCCATGGCAGATTGATCAGCGTGTCCAAGTAATTCCGAAGCACCATGCCCTCGGGGGAACTCGCTGGGGTCCGGTCCAGACGGCGTAACTCGCCCAGGAAATGGTCGTGGACTTCTTCCGACAAGGAGAGTGCGTCGATCTTGGCGAGGTAGTCGTCTGTCTCGCCGACCCGATCTTCACGAAGCTGCAGCTCTTCCTGAATGATTCGGAGCTGCTCGCGCAAGTAAAACTCACGCTGAGAGTCGCCGAGTTCCCGTTCAACCCGCTTGTGGATGTCCGCGTTCAGCTTCAGCACCTGCTCCTCTCGCTTCAGAAAGAGCAGCGCCCGATTGAGGCGCGCCTCCGAGTCGAGCATCTCAAGCAGCTCCTGTTTCTGCGCAGCTTTGAGCGGGAGGTGATGGGCGATCGCATCGGCCAGAGCACCCGGATGATCGACGTGGACTACGGTCTGCATCGCCTCGGGTGGAACCGCTTTGTTGAGTTCGATGATCTGTGCGAAGCTTTCCAGAGCTAGGCGCATCGCGGCATCAACTTCCACTCCTTCGGCATCGATTTCATCGACTGCTTCGATCTCAGCCCAGAAATTTCCGCCTCTGGCGATCAACTTCGATGCTTTCACGCGACGAATTCCACGTAGGGCGGCTCGCATGCTGCCATCTGGCATTGGAGTCACCTGAAGCGTCTCACTCAGGGTGCCAAAACGGTAGAGATCGCCGGTTTGAGGATCTTCGATCGACATATCGCGCTGACTGAGCACGAGGATCTGTCGGGAGCCCTCGACGCTCTTACGAAGAGCACGAATCGAGGGTTCACGCACGACGTGCAGCGTGTTGATGAGCGTGGGAAAGTGGACGGTATCGCGAACCGCCAGAACGGGAACGATCGTGTGATCGTTCCTAGATTCTTTAATTTGGCGCTTCTCTCCCAGCACAATGGCAACTTACCACTGTCTTGCGTCACCTCCAACTGGTAATTGGAGAAACCCGGAAGCTCTACTTGCCAGATTAGCTCTTCTTGAGCGTGGCCATGATGTCGTGAGCTTGGCTGGCAGTATCTGCGTTGCCCTCATCTGAGCTGAAGGTGAAGATGTATCCGGTGGTGCCGAGCAGGACCAAATATGCGCGCGAATCGACCTTCGAATCATTCGGTGCCTTGAGATTCGTCTTGATCAGCGCAACTTTACCCACGGGCATGTCTTCATAGCTAAGCTCCGATTTGGTGCCAGACACCGCCATCGTCTGCAGCTGTTTCTGTGAGGCCTCTGCCAGCTGCTCGATGGGCACTGAGCCTACTTCAACCGCGTTAACGTTCAGATTGACGAGAAAAGGCTTGCCGAGTGCGTTCGTATCGACGGCATACATCTTGTAATTCCCGCCGTCGCTTAGTGCTTTGGCGGATATTTCCATCGCCTTCAGCTTTGGATTCTTCTGGATCAAAGCCGCCATATCTTGGTCGTAAGTTGTCTTGTCCAGCTTGACTGCAGCCCAGTTCGGGGGGAAGGAGACGGTGAAGCCGTCCGCCTTGATTTCGGTCCAATCAGGATGCTCTGGAGCTGGTGTGGATGTGGTGGTCGTGCCACCAGTTGTCCCAATCTGAGCTTCCGTATTCGAAGGAGAAGACGCAGCCGATTCCTTTGTGGAGCATCCGCTGGTAGCCACCACGATGGCTAGAAGAAGAGGAAAAAACGGTTTGATTTTCAAGGTGTTCAATTATGGCAATAAAGAGTGCAGAATTCTGCCCTTAGACGCGAATATAAACCTTATATGTATAGGTGAGGGTGAGCGACTTACCCGCTCCAATCGACTCGTTCCACTCCACCGCGGCCCGGCTATTCACATCGCGCAGGCCGTGCGCGATTTTGACGACTTTTCCGACGGGAGAGGTTGAGTCCACTTCACCGGTCAGCACTTTGCGCACGCGAACGTCGACTGCCTCCGGCTTATGATTGGTCATCGTTAACGTTCCCTTGAGCGTGACCAGATCATGGGTGGCATTGTTGTACTTGTCCTTCAACGCGCCCCTTTCTCTTGAGACTTCCTCCTCAAGTTCGTCCGCCGACACGTCCATGGCTTTGGTGATGCGCAGCTCGGCCTTGCCACCCACGGCGGCATAGCGCATCATGTCTTGACCGATCATTTGCTGGTCCTTGAAGATCGTGGCTGCTCCGGTGGAAAATGGCTGCTTGGCGGTGTTATTGAACTGCAAGATATGCCAAACGTCTTGGATCTGGTCGGGAGAACTTATAGGGCGATAAACGCCGTCGGAAACGTAATCGTTTACATCCCAGGTGTAGAGCTCCTTGTAAGCCGCCTCGGTCGAAAATAGAACGAAATAGCCCCTCTCCCCTTTTTTGAGAGTCACCTTCGGCTGACGATAAAAGAAGAGATCCTCCGCCTGAAGGCCCGCTAGATCACTTTGCTGCATCGAACCGCCGAAGTCTCCGCTCATCGCTGGAGCTTGGTTTTTCATCATCTCGCCTGCTCGTCCTCTAGCCGCGTCGCGATAATCGGGCGCTCCCACCCCAGAAATAATGTTGATGAACTGGTTCAGGTCTCCCTGCATTGTGAGGGGATCTGGAACGGACGCAAAAGGCATGTTCGGAAATCCAGTGATGAACCGCGTTTCAACGCCATTGATGTCTTCAAGATCATTAATTGCGGTCGCCTTGGCGACGATTTCAAGCTTGCTGTCACTCTTCAGTGTCACCGCGTAGCTCGGTGCCCAAGCCATTCCTTTCTCAAGGGAGATCATGTAAATCTTGCCCGCTCCGCCGCTCTCAACCTCGAAGCGAAGTCCTCGCTGTTGGGTTTTGGAAGTTTGGTTGCTCGTTAGGGATTGGTCGGAAAGCACGCGCCGAATGGAAGCGCGCTCCACCACCATCGATTGACCTCCAGATTTGAGGATGACGATGTTGCCGGTCACCACTTCGAGCGTGCCCTTAACCCAATCGCTCTTATCGGTGAGCATGAGCGAGACTTCCTTGCCGATGTTGAGGACAAGCAGGTCCGCGATCGATTGGGCCGGAGTGCTACTGGTCGACTCGGTCAATGTGTTCGTCACCGAAGTCAGCTTCGTGTTTGGTGAAGTTGAAAACCAGAGAGTTCCAAGCGAGGCTTGTGGAATCTGTTGGAGCAAGTATTTACCTGACGCGTTCACGTCGATCTCGCGCACGATGACGGCATAGCCGTTCTTGAACATCGAGGCGAGCGTCAGGTGATCTTCAACAAGAGTCGGTCCTTGAAATAAAGAAATTGCGGCAGCGAGTGAGATTGTAATCATATTGCGGCAGTTGAGAAAATGCTCCAGGTTAAGACGTTTCGTCTATCAAAGAATTACTCTTATCGATGAAGTTGTCAAACTGCATGTGGATCAGGCCGACACTTGAGGTAAGTTTGCTCGGATGACACGAGTAGAACAACTAGATGCAATTGTCTCGCAATTCGAGCTGAACGGCCATCCTTTCTATCAGGATTGGAAACAGGGCATTCTGCCGACGGAAAAACTAACCAGCTATGCGGCCGAATACGGCTCTTTTGTGGCTCAAATCGCTTCTGGGTGGGAGACTTTAGGGGAAATGCACTATGCGGAAGAGGAGCGGGAGCACGAGGAACTCTGGTCTAGTTTTCAGGAGTCGGTTGGATCTGCAAAGGTTGCATCCTTGCCATCTACCGTCACGTTGACTACAAGTGCAGCCAATCTTTTTGGCGAGAAGGCGACCAGTGTCGGTGCGCTTTACGCTTTTGAGGCGCAGCAGCCTTACACATCTAAAGCGAAACTCGATGGCTTGAACGAGCACTATCAGGTAAGCGACGAAGGAAAGGAATACTTCCGTGTACATGCGGACGATGTCGCCGAGGTCGAGCTGTTGAGGGACTACGTTGCCAAAATGACGGAAGAGGAGTTTGCGCAGACGAAGACCGCTTGCGCAATTGTCTGCAGCGCTATGTACGGCGCATTGGACGGTATCTACTACGCCACGGCAGCTTAGGTCACCTTAGTGCGGTAGACATCGACCACGCGCCGCAAAATAGCGCGTGGT
>JAEVZK010000047.1 GCA_023392285.1 Armatimonadota bacterium
CCCAGCAAAATCACCTCTTACCTTGCCTGCCCGGTGAAATATCGCTGGACTTACGTGGACAGCCAAGGCAAGTGGTACCTGCGCGCCAAGAGCTACTACTCGTTTGGCACTACTCTGCACCGAGTGCTCGAACTTTTTCACCGCTCTGAAGACAACGGCGTCGAGACCACTCAAGAGGCCCTCGCTGCCTACGACGAGAACTGGCTGGACGCCGGATTTCACTCGGCAGAGGAAATGGCGGAAAGCTACCACGAAGGCAAGGAAATGCTCGAGCACCACCTCGACCAGGTTCAAAAACGACAGACGACGGCGAAAGTGATCGCGGTAGAAAAGATGCTTAAGATCGATACCCCGAACTTCGTTCTAAGTGGACGAATCGACCGCCTCGACGAGCATGAAGACGGCACCGTAGAAATCGTCGATTACAAGTCCGGGCGAGCCTCGGTCACTGAAGAAGAAGTTGCGAACGATATTTCGATGGGTGTGTACCAGCTCCTCGTTCGGGAAGCATATCCCGACCGGTCCGTCATCGCTACCATCTATGCTCTCCGGAGTGGAGAGTCGGCCTCATATTCCATGTCCGACCAAGAGATCGAACGATTTCGACGCGACATCACGCTCCTCGGCGATGAAATCATCACTCAGGAGTACTTCGACCTGACCCCACGCTTGAAGAGATTATGCGTGGGGTGCGATTTCGTGCCGTTGTGCCGCCGACAACCTGATTTTGCCGAAGAGTGGGAAGCCGCCCAGATCGCGGCTCAGCTCTAGACGTGAGTGCTCGCCCGGCGCGCGGCGTGGAGCTGTTCCAACACCGCGGGAGCGATCGACGGATCTTGCCGGAAGGCGATTGCCAAACGATTCCAGACATTGATACCCGCAATCGCAAGCGTCAGATCCGAGAGTTCCTTTTCGCTGAAATGCCCTCGTACCTCCTGATAAGTCTCATCCGGCACGTGCGTTTCGCTCACTAGAGTGACCGCCTCTGTCCACGCTAAAGCTGCCCGTTCACGGGGTGAGAACAGTTCCGTTTCCTCCCAAGCACTCAGGCATGCGATCCGCTCCTTCGTTTCGCCCACCTCCTCAAGCTGGAGGGTGTGCAGGTGCATGCAAAACGCGCACCCGTTTATTTGGGATGCTCTAAGCTCAATCAGATGGACGAGCTTCGCCTCGAGCGACGTGGTCTCGATGTACCTATTTAAAGCATAAATTGGAGCGATTCCTTTCGGAGACTCCGCTGAATAATCGATTCTCAACTTCTAATTTCCTCCTAGTGTGTACTGGACCTGTCGGATCGTCGACAGCGCGTCCGACCACTTTTTGAGCTCCGTCAGCAAATCATCCGCAGATTGGGTATGCATTTCGCTTGGGACGAATTCACCCTGGTCTGAAATGAATTTCTGAACAAACGGAATGGTAACTGCCTCAAACATCGGCATCATCTTCAACGTCGTGACTAGCTGTTTCGCCATTTGAACGGCACGAAGACCTCCGGACACGCCCCCGTAGCTGACGAAGCCAAATGGTTTGTAATTCCATTCCGAATAGACATAATCGAGAGCGTTGACCAGTGGAGCGGGAATGCTGAAGTTATATTCAGGCATTACAACCACATAGCAGTCGGCCACATCCACGGTCGAACTCCACCGCTTGGTGTGCTCGTGGCCATACTGCTTCAGGCGCGGGTGCATGGGTTCATCCAGCATGGGGAGATCGAGCTCGGCTAAATCAGCCACCATCACCTGCCATTCACCACTGGCCGAAGCATGTTGAATGAACCAGTTGGCGACGGGTAAACCCACTCGCCCTGGACGTGTGCTGGCGATGATCACGAGAAGTTTTGGCATCGGGTCCTTCTACGAGAGAACACGCAACCCATAATCAAAGTTAACTCGTGCTCCAACGATACTTCGACAATGCGGCGACAACACCTCTTGATCCAAGAGTTCGGGAGGCGATGCTTCCCTACCTGGGTGATCGATGGGGAAATGCGAATTCGATCCATTCGCTTGGCCTTGCCTCGCACGATGCGATCGAGCAGGCGAGAACGAGGATAGCCGACCTGATCGGTGCCGATGATCCAAGCCAAATATTTTTCACAAGCGGCGCTACCGAATCCAACAACTGGGTTCTGAACGATGTTTCCCAAGTTACGATCAGTCCGTTCGAACATAGTGCCATGCGAGAACCGGCGTTGCGCAAGCATTGCACCTTCCTGGAGCACGATGGCACAGAGCTTTTTCGAGCCTCTCTGCCGACCCAAATGATTTCCGTCATGGCCGTCAACAACGAGATCGGAACGCAATGGAATGCTCTCGATTATGCTTCGGCGGGCACAACCGTTCATTCGGATGCGACGCAGGCAATTGGAAAGCTTCCATTCTCGGTAGAGGGGCTCGATTTTGTTTCGGCCAGCAGTCACAAATTTTACGGTCCCAAGGGTGCCGGTTTTCTCTTTTGCCGCGAATTTCCACCGCCTCCCCTGATTCTTGGCGGCGAGCAGGAACTTGGTATGAGGGGCGGGACCCTGAATGTAGCAGGCATCGTCGGGATGGGCGAGGCGGCCAGGATCGCATCTGAGGAGATGGCAAACGACATCGATCTGGCCCGCAGTTGCAAAGCTGCGGTGCTCAGTGGGCTAGATGGCCTATCAGACATGCTGGTTCATGGCGGCCCGCGAACTTCTCCGTACATTCTGTCCGTCAGCTTTGGAGGCGTAGAGGGTGAATCGGTCGTTTTAGAAGCGGATAGCGCCGGATACGCTATTTCTGCGGGAGCTGCTTGCAGCTCGCGAAGCACGGAGCCGAGCCATGTCCTCACCGCCCTGGGAATTCCCCCGGAATATTTGCGGGGAACACTCAGGATCAGCTTTGGACGTTTTTCCGATGTCGACGAAGCGGCTCGCCTCGCGAAAAAGATTCGGGAGACTGTCGAAATGTTTCGTACACTGTAGGAGAACCATGTGATTCGGTGCAACAGAGTTGGCCGAGTGACACGTAATAGTGAGGAGCATTGAAGATTGCCCTACACCGTAAACAAGAATGTTTCAGGAGTTTTCACCCAGGTGGCCTCGGTGGAACCAGTCTTGCTTGACAGTGGTTGGGACATCTGATAATGTGGTCGGCGGATTAACAAGAGAATTCGCCGAAAACAAATAAATATTAGCCATTGTTTCCAGGTCGGTTTTAATCAGTTCAGCGTAGAAGATTACAGTCGCCTCGAAAGATTAGTTTAGTTCCAGAAGGAACTTGGAGGTCATTACACAATATGCCAGTTGAAAATGGGTTAGCAACGCAGCCACGAAGAGGTCGAGCCATTACTGTCCGCACGCCGGGCCGACACACTTACGCCGATGCTGCCAATAACCCTCTTCTGGATGACTCATCTCCTAATGATGAGGATTTGCTGGAACTTGAAACGGAGGACGAGGAAGAAGAAGCTCCTGCGTCTGGCCATGATGAATCCGAAGAGCTTGAGATGTGGATGCGGCAAACTCGCCGCGCACAGCTCCTAACGCCCGAGCAGGAAGTTCATCTCGCCGTTCGAGTTATGGCAAAAGAGCTTTCCGACAAAGGAAAGCACGCCGAACTGCTCCGTATGGTGCAGCGACCCGAATTGTCGTACCTTGGCAAGCCGACGGAGCTGACGCCGACCGTCCTTCGTCGCATCGCGAACGAAGGCATTGAAGCGAAGAAGCACCTCATCGAGAGCAACCTTCGACTGGTGGTCTCCATCGCCAAGAAGTACAACGCCAGGGGCATTCCGCTCGCTGACCTGATCCAGGAAGGCAACCTCGGTTTGATTCGCGCAGTTGAGAAATTCGACTGGTCGAAAGGCTTCCGATTCTCCACGTACGCCACGTGGTGGATCCGCCGTGCGATCGCTCGGGCGATCATCAACCAGGGCCGCACGATTCGAATCCCGGTTTACGTGGCTGAGCTGATCAACAAGGTGGTCAAGACCGCGTCGCGACTTCAGCAAGAGCTACAGCGGGAAGCCACCGAAGAGGAAATCAGCCGAGAAGTTGGGCTTTCTGTTGACCGCGTCCGAGAGATGATGCGAGTCGCCGTTGAGCCGATCTCCCTCGAAACACCAGTTGGTGAAAAGGATAACTCCTCCATAGGAGACTTCGTCCAGTCGCAGAATATGCCGACACCGGGCGATGTAACCTGGTCGCTGATCCGCCGCGAAGAGATCGACGGCATCCTGGGCCGCCTTACCACTCGTGAGCGCGACGTCGTTCGCCTTCGCTTTGGACTGGAAGATGGCCGAAGCCGAACTCTCGAAGAGGTCGGTACCGAGCTCAACGTCACCCGCGAGCGAGTTCGCCAGATCGAGCTCCGCGCGATGAAGAAGCTCCGCCACATCGGCCAAGAGCTCACCTCGCAAGGATTCACGATTACTCCGAACCCAGCTTAAGCTGGTAGCGAAGTAGTCTAGAAGCGCAGCCGTATGGCTGCGCTTTTTTGTTGCCAACGGGTCAGTCGCACGTTTGAGAAGTGATGTCGCTTAACCCTCCCGCCTAGGGGGTGTTTTCATTAGCAGTTCCGTTGGCGAGGGCGTACTTGGGAGCTTGACGGACTCTGTCCGAGATACAGATTTTGCGGTCTTCGTGCAGGCGAGCAACCGCCGAACGCACGGTAGCGGGATTCAGTCCGAGACGACGGCCCATTTCGGATGCGGTGAGACACCAGCCATCCTCCAGCAGCTGAAGGACTCGGTCGCTCGCAGAAATCTTGGCGGATGTGGTGGGGCCATGCCCGCTGAGTAGTCGGTAATCGAGCGGTCCGCTGGAAAGCAACGACAGCTTTGCGGCGGGAGTGGGATATCGGCCTTTTCCGAACAACGTTACGCGGGAAGAGCCAGCGCAGTCCTTCTCTTCTGGCTCGATGTCCACACGATCCATGAAGAAGTAGCAGCTCGCGGCAGCAAGAATCTGCGCGGAGTCGGCGAAGCGCTCCGGCTGGCTCCCACGAGAGCTGCTTTTTGTCAGGTGATGCAGGAGGAGCACGCTTACGCCCATGTGGAACCCCCAAGTGCGCAAGGTGCCAACGACGGCGCGAGCGGTTGAATTGTCAGCCAGGTTCGCTCCCTCGACTCCGGCGTGAAGGCAGTCGATCACGATGAGCTTCGCACCCACCTCGGCGGCGTGCTCAAAAAGGAATGGAGGTTCCAAGTCGCGCATATCCCTTCTTCCGAACCGGTCAGGTTTGCCGATTTTCGTTGGCAGGGGTGGCAGATCGCCGGGATAGGCGATCAGAAACGGATCATCGTTCGTTAAGTCGGTATGCAGAGGCAGGCGCTCCTGCGGCGTTTCCTCGTATGCGCACCACAGGACAGGCGATTGGATAGTCGGACGTCCGAGGAAACTTTCGCCTTTGACAACGGCGCGAGCGAGCGCGGTGGCGAAGCACGTCTTGCCGGTCTTGGGAGAAGACGCGAGTATCGCCAGGCCTGCTTTTGGGATGATGCCGGGGACGAGCCACTCGTCGCCTAGTTTGTAGAGGGAGGAAAGATCGGCAGCAGGGCGGAACGGTCCAGAAGATATCATGCACCTATTAGGTGCGCTGGAGGCGATTTGTCAACTGGTTTTTGGCGTTGGGGGTTTGGGCGTTCAAGCGCCTCTCAAGCGAGATCATGGACCCCTCACCCAAGTCATCCTGCGCGGAGACATCTGCGACGGTCACCGGGTGACGATCTACAGCGGCGCGAGGCAGTTCGTCTTCGAGTTGAACTCGCTGTTGAGGCATGACAGCGGCGGAGGCATGAGAAGCGTCAACTATCTGTGATCGCCCTACCGCAAGACTAAATCGGCGGTGAGGCCGATGTGATCGGATGGCCAGCGACCGTTGATTTTCTCTCCCATCGTTCCGGCTGCGTGAACCTGCCATGATGGGTCGACGAAAATGTAGTCGATTTTAGGACCGGAAAGCTCCTCAAAACCGCTGTATGTTGGGAAATCGTGATGAGCATCTCTAAAGTCCGCTGCCCTCATGAGCTCGATTACGTCGTTGTCCGTGCCGACGTTGAAGTCGCCTGTCACCAAAACCGGATCATCTGTCGCGCGATCTCGGATTTGACTGAGCAGCATTTTTATGCTGCGGTGCCGGCTGCTGCCATTCTCGTGATCAATGTGCAAGTTGTAATGATAAAAAAACTTCCTGGTGGGTAAGTCTTCGAAGAATGCCCAGGTGAAAATCCTGGTGTTAACATTTCCCCAGGTCGACGAGCCCGGCTGATAAGGCTGATCGGAAAACCAAACCGTGTCAGTCCTCAGGATTCGGAAGCGATCTTGCCGATACAAAATGGCCGCATGTTCGCCATGTTCGCGGCCATCTTCTCGGGCCACGCCGCAATAGGAGTAGCCGGGTAATGCCTGAAGGATTTCATCCAGCTGAAATTTCAAGGCCTCCTGCAAACCGAGCACGTCGGGTGCCTTCTCTCGCAGCACGCGAAAGACTAGTTCGCGCCGACTTGGCCAACTGTTCTCTCCATCAGGCGCGGACCCGAATCGGATGTTGTAAGTTGCTGCCCTCAGGCTGTTCACTTTGTCAGTCTAATCGGTAATCTTCGCTTCGTGTTTATCGTTCGACTCAATGACTTGGAGTTCTATGGCTATCACGGAGCCGCGGATGAAGAGCAAGTGATCGGCCACCGCTTCCGAGCACATGTCGAGATGAAAGTCGACGGCTCGGCAGATGACACGGACGAGATCGGTGGGACCGTGAATTATGGAGTGGTGGCGGCGGAAATCCTCCAATGTTCGGCCGATGTGAAAGTTCGGACGATCGAGCGGCTGGCGCGTCTGATGGGTGAGAAAATCATGCAGCAGCACCCCGAAGTAGTCGTTGCAACGATACGTTTAGAAAAGTTGCTGCCTCCGTCGCCCCAGATCTTTCGGTCGGCGGAAGTCGAACTTACATTGGAGAGAATCCGCGGCATCGAAGGCGCAGGCACTTATCGCTGAGCTAAAAAGCTCGCCACCTGAAGAGCTTGCTCAGGAGTATCGACACCTTGCGTGGCATCTCCTTTCGCCATTCTGATCCGCACTCCGTTCTCTAGAAATCGGAGCTGCTCCAAGCTCTCTGCTTGTTCGAGGTCTCCGATTGGCCAATGCTTAAATCGGCGCAACACCTCGCTCGAGTAGCCATAAATACCCACATGCTTGCGCACTCCCATGGGGTGCTCATTCCGTGCGAAAGGAATCGGATAGCGGCTAAAGTACAGCGCGTCTCCCGCCCTCGTGCAAACGACTTTGACCGTAGACGGCGAATCGATTTCGGCGTCTGGACACTCGGTCCAGACGCTGCTCATCTGGACTCCGGGTTCTTCCAAAGCAAGGGCGCAGGCCCGGATCGTCGAGGTTTGGATCAGGGGCTCGTCCCCCTGAACATTGATGTAGAAATCGGCTTCGCACCGCTCCGAAACTTCAGCAATTCGATCGGTCCCGCTTGGGTGATCGTTCCTTGTGAGAACGGCTTCCCCACCGAATTTGCGTGATGCTTCGATAATCTCGGGATCAGGAGTTGCAATCAGCACCTGCTGCCCAACTTGGGAGGCTAGTGCGGCTTCGTACACCCACTGAATCATCGGCTTACCGCCCAGATCGACCAGTGGCTTACCTGGGAATCGGGTGCTTGCCATTCGCGCTGGAATGACCATGATCAGCTTCATTCGCCCACTTTACCGTGAGCTACGTCCGATCTATCGGAAATGGGCGAAAAGCGCGTAGACTGGTCATCATGGCAGGAAGAGACGAAGGAGACGTGCGCGCCACCAAGTATGCGCGGGCAGAATTGGCTCGGAGAGGGATCGACACGAGTCAGTGCGACGTTCGCGTACTACACGGAACAGTCTATTTGAGGGGAACCGTCAAAGCGATGCGCGGTGGACAGGCTGAGGGCGACCTTCGAGGGCAGATGGAGTTGATCGCACGAGTGCTTCGGCAGAAAGGCGAAATCAAGGACGTTGTCCTTGAATTAACTTATCGATCTTAGAGGAGCGTGGGACGTCCGGTTCGCACAGCTTTAGAATTATCAATCGGTTCGACGATTCCGTCCTGAATGAACCGGAGCGTATTCGCACCCAGAAGTTCCTTCCGAATGACGTCGCCCCGAGAAACCCTTACACGTCCGAACATGGCTGACTGAGCAAGAACCTTATAATTTGTGGCGACCTGTTTCATCTACTAGTAGATTATACACTTTCATTTATTGCTTTTACCAAGACAATTTTTAAAACCTGTCGTCATTTCCGAGGGCTTAGCCCGTCCCCCTGTGCCTCAGCGGTACGGCCGGGAGAGAAAGCAAGTCGGACTGGACCGAGGTGACGCGAAGCAGTCGCTCGAGAATCACTTTCACGGCACCCGCTAAAGGGAAAGCGATGATCATTCCCACGAGCCCGAAAAGCGCACCACCGCTGAAAATGACGAAGATCGAAACCACCGGATGCAAGCCCACGGATCCGCCCACAAGGCGCGGATAGACCATCGAATCGAATAGAAAGTGGCAGACGAGGTAGATCAGCGCAACGAGAAGCGCGAACGTCCAAGGCGAGCTGAAGTTCAGAAACAGGTTTCCAGTCTTTCCGCTCATGCCGGTCACGAGCGCGATCGTCGCAAAGCAGATCACGCCATTGAGGTAAGGAATCAAGTAAACCGCGCCAAACAGCACGCCCAACAAGATCGAATACGGCACGCCCAAGACCGTCAGAACGACTGCCATCGCCGCCATATACGAGGCCACCGAAATGGTGACGCCCCGCAGGTACTTCATAAAGACCTGTCCGATGTCACTCAGCAGCGACATGGTCGAGGCCCGGATCGATGGAGGTATCCAATTTGCGCTTCGCCGCTTGAAAGTCTCCATGTCCATCAAGATCAGAATCATGATGAGAGGGACAAAGAGAAGCAGAAGCAGCTGAGATGCTGCGACCCCAATCACACCGATAAAGCTTCCAAAGAAACTTTGAATCTTGGCTCCCAGTTCGCCGCGATGGGGCTCGATATACTTCTCGACGAACTCTCGCCGGCTCTTGGGCAGGCCAAACCGCTCAAGCGTGTTGGCGTTCGCATCGAAGAGCGCGTCGAGTTGGTTGACGTTCTGGCTCTGCTGCACCTGAACGACCGGATTCCATCTCACGAAGAAGTTTTCTTCGGGTTTCGGATGAAGCACCGATGCGCTAAGCTCGTCCACCCGGTTCCGCAGATTGCCCACCTGGTTGCTGACGACCGGGCCAAGCCACACCCCAAGCGCCACAATCGCCCCGAGGAAGATCGTCATCACCGCGAGCACCGCGTACGACCTTCTCCAGCCGCGCAGACGCAACTTCCGGATGATCGGATCCAAGATAGCGCTCAGCGCGAACGCAATGACAAAGGGTAACAGGACGCCCCGAACGGCGAACAGGAAGAGAAAGATGGCCAAAACGATGGCCACCCAAAGGACAACTCTCCAACCTGCCATTCGGGGCGGATCTCTTAGACGCCTAGCTCATCAGCCGCATTATCAACTGACCGCTTGGCTCTCTGCTCGGCCACCCATTCGGTGGTCTTGCCTTTTAGCTCTTTGAATTTATCCCCGATATCGTCGCGGAGTTCAGCGCCCGGCTTCGGGGCGAACAGTAAGCCCGCAGCTGCGCCGATAATAGCGCCCAGTCCAACGCCGGCCAGCAGGTACATAACGACATTCGCGTCATCTTCTCGATGTGACATCTTTTCTCTTCTCCTCTTGTGCTCGCCACCGCCGGTTTCGGCGAACTTTGTGGCATGCATGTATTATGCTCTGCAATTCCGCAGAGCGCTACATACACGGACGAATCGGCTTGCGGCGGTGTTCGTCTTGGGTCAGCCCCGCAAAGTCATGAATTCACTCCGAGAAGAGCTTTTAATGGCTCTAGAACGTCTCGGAATGGCTCTAGAACGTCTTGGAATGGCTCTAGAAAGTCTCGGTAGAGCTTTAATGTTGCGTTTTTCGGGGCTTGAAACGAGCTGAAATAGATACAAATTTAGCGGGAAGGCATAAATTTTCAAGCGCGGGAACCCGCTGCAGCTTTCATTTGAGTGAGCTTGCTCCCAGGTGCGCCGTTGAAGCCGGGGTGAGCGGGAAGTACACTTCGCCTATGGCGGAATCAGGCATGCGCGGGGATATTTTCTGCGATCGCTTCGGCGGAGTTGTCGAAATTGTGCTCGCCGGATCGTCACTGGGGATCACCCTCTTCCGCAAAGACTTCATCGCCGCCTATGGCGCGGCTTCGGCGCTCTACGGAATCGAAATCCTCGGCGCGATTTTGATCATGCAGTCAAGGTTGGGAGCGATGCGGGTGGCGCTGTGGCTCTTCGCTTTCCGCGTCCTTGCCGGTCTCGCCTATCTGGGGGTGATTCACGACGACAAGCTGGCCCGCTCCACCTGGGGCTTTCCCGTCGTCGTGCTGCTTTACTGCATCATGCGCGTGAAGGCGCTCAAACGAGAGCGCGAAGAAATCTAACCTTCGAGGCGTTTGGCGAGCTTGCCGAACGCGCTGGGCCCCGCGTATACCGCGGTCGAGCCAAGCATTTCTTCGATGCGCAGCAGCTGGTTGTATTTGGCGACGCGATCGGTGCGATTGGGTGCGCCGGTCTTGATCTGGCCACAATTCGTGGCGACGGCAAGATCAGCGATCGTGACGTCTTCCGTTTCGCCGGATCGGTGGCTCATCACGCTGGTGTAACCGGCCCGCTTTGCCATATCGACGGCGGCGAGGGTTTCGGATAGGGTTCCGATTTGATTCACTTTCACCAAGATGGAATTCGCGGTGCCACTCTTAATGCCGCGGCTTAGCCTTTCGACATTCGTGACGAACAGGTCGTCTCCAACAAGCTGCACTCGATCTCCGATGGCATCCGTAATTCCCTTCCAACTCTCCCAATCCTCTTCGCTGCAGCCGTCCTCAATCGAGAGGATGGGATATTTTCCAGCAAGTTCGGCCAGATACTGGACCTGCTCCGGCCCCGAACGCTCTTGCACCGCTCCTGCTTTGTAGCGATACTTCCCTCCCTCGTAGAACTCGGTGGCGGCAGCATCGATACCGAGCCAGATTTGGTCGCCCGCGGAATAGCCAGCCTTGCCGATCGCCTCGATGATGTAGTCGAAAGCCAATTCCTGGCTTTCCAGATTGGGCGCAAAGCCTCCCTCGTCACCGACTCCGGTGTTCAAGCCCTTCTTTTTCAGGACCGATTTCAGGGAATGGAAGATTTCGCACCCGGCTTGGAGCGCTTCTGCGAATGAATCGAACTTGACGGGCAGCACCATGAACTCCTGAAAGTCGACATTTGAATCGGCATGCTGGCCCCCATTGAGGATGTTCATCATGGGGACAGGCAAAACGTTTGCCGTGACGCCGCCGACGTAGCGATAGAGAGGCAACTTGCAATCGGACGCGGAGGCTTTCGCGCACGCGAGCGACACGCCGAGTATCGCATTCGCTCCGAGCTTTTCCTTGTTCGCCGTTCCGTCGAGTTCAAGCAATTGTGCATCGATCGCGGCTTGGTCGGTCGCATCGTTGTCGAGCAGTGCGGGTGCGATGACGTCATTCACATTGTCGACTGCCTTCAGGACACCTTTTCCGCCGTAGCGTGCGTCGTTTGCATCTCGCAATTCAACGGCTTCGAAGGCTCCGGTGCTTGCGCCGCTGGGAACTGCCGCTCTTCCGAAGGCTCCACTTTCGAGCAGGACATCCACTTCAATGGTGGGGTTTCCTCTTGAGTCCAGAATCTCGCGGGCTGATATATCGACTATAAATGACATGCCGTCCAAGGTTACCGCTTCGGATCGGTGGCTGCGGATAGGTATTCTCAAGATCAGCTATGTCGCTCGCACTCAATCGAGAGAATTTCTTCTGGCATAAGGTGCACTCGCTCACCGGCATCGTTCCCGTTGGGTTCTACATGCTGCAGCATTTAACGCTGAATTCCTTCAGTCTTGCCGGAGAACGTCAATTCAATGGAGTTCTCAATTTCTTTGAGAGCATCCCGTGGTACGTGCTGCTGGCGATGGAGATTCTGCTCATCTGGCTGCCGCTTCTCTTTCACGCGGTGTACGGCTTGTTCATCGTCAATCGTGCGAAGGTGAATTACTTTAATGAGAAGTACGGCTGGTCCCAGAACCGCATGTTCACGCTGCAGCGCTATACGGGGATCGTGCTCTTCTTCTTCCTCGCGTATCACGTGTTTACGACGACGGCGCTCAAGTATGCCTCGGGCAAGCTCGATCCTATCAGCTTCCAAGCTTGGCATGACAAGCTGACGAGCTACGGTTTTGTCTTCCTGATCATTTATTTGATCGGGGTTCTATGCGCCAGTTACCACCTGGCCTACGGCGTCTGGAACTTCTGCATTCGCTGGGGGATTACGATCAGTGAGCGCGCGCAGATGAAAGTGCAGCGCTTTTCTTTTGGAATGTTCATCGTGGTGACGCTGTTGGGCTGGGCGGCGCTGATCGGATTTCTCATTCCTCATCAAGGTTCGCCGGACGTCGCTCCCGATCCTGCTCCGGTCAGTTCTGGGAACATCTAAATCCCTCGGGGTGAACAATAAGTAAGCCTCGGCCTTGGCCGAGGCTTTTGTCGATTTTCTTCCCAGGGAGGGTAGGTTCATTACCGAACCCGCCGGTCAGACGTGTTGCGGGTTAGCTAAAACCCACAACCTCCCTGGTGCTTACGTTCGCTAATCATACTTTTCTGCACCACCTCCTCTTTCGTAGAGTAACTATCTATACGCGCCGGAGA